>PWGH01000124.1 GCA_003555285.1 Thioalkalivibrio sp. | reverse complement strand
GGCGTCGACTACCGGCAGTTGGTCTTTTCCGGCTATACCGACCAGGAGCTCTACCGCAGCGGCGCCAAGCGCGGCAGCATCGATCCCTGCTTCCCCAGCAAGGTCGGCATCGCGCATGTCCACGACCTGCTCGAGCGCAAGCACGCGCGCAAGCCACTCAGCCATATCTTCTTCCCGATGATCGACAGCCTGCCGACGGATCTCGACGGCGTGCAGGCGTCCAAGGCCTGCCCGACTGTGGTCGCCACCGCCGAGGCCACCCACGCCGCCTTCATCAAGGAGGGCGACCTCTTTGCCCAGCGCGGCATCAGCTTCAAGAAAACCTTCGTGAACCTCGATCAGCCGCGGCTGTGCGCCCGGCAGCTGTACGAGGACTGGGGGCACGAACTCGGCATCGGGCTCGCCGAATCCTACCGCGCGGTGCAGCAGGGATTGGCGGCGCTGACCCGCTTCTACGCCGACCTGCGGGCGCAGCAGCGCACGGTGCTCGATCGTCTGGAACACGAGGGTCGGGTCGGGATCGCCGTGCTGGGTCGCCCGTACCACAACGACCCCGGCGTCAACCAGGGGATCCTCGAGGCGCTGCAGCTCGCGGGTTACCCGATCTTCTGGCAGGACGCGCTGCCGCTCGATGCCGACCTGTTGGACCGGCTGTTCGGCGCGGAGGTCGCGCGCGGCGAAATCGCCTCGCCCCGGGTGATCGACGACGTGTGGAAGCACAGCTTTTCCGAGCACACCTCGCGCAAGCTGTGGGCCGCGAAGTTCGTCGCGCGCCACCCCAACCTGATCGCGCTCGAGATCTCGAGCTTCAAGTGCGGCCACGATGCCCCGGCGTATTCGGTGATCGAGGAGATCATCGAACGCTCGGGCACCCCCTACTTCTGCTTCAAGGACCTCGACGAGAACCGCCCCGCCGGTTCGATCAAGATCCGCACCGAAACCATCAGCTACTTTCTGGAGCGCTACCAGGCTGGCCTGCGGGGCCATCAGGAGAAGCCGCCATCATGAACCCGAATTCCGCATCGACGCCCCACGCGTGGGATGGCGCTCTGCTGCCGGGCCGGGCGTACCCGCTCGGGGCCACCTTCGACGGGAAGGGCACCAACTTCTCGGTGTTCTCGGAAATCGCCGAGCGCGTCGACCTGTGCCTGTTCGACGAACACCGCGAGCAGATCGCCGCGATCGAGTTGCCGGAGGTCACGGCCTTGTGCTGGCACGGCTATCTGCCCGGGGTCGGGCCGGGACAGCGCTACGGCTACCGGGTGTACGGCCCCTGGGCGCCCGACCAAGGCCACCGCTGCAACCCCGCGAAACTGCTGCTCGATCCCTATGCCAAGGCGGTGGAGGGTCGCATCGAGTGGAACGAGGCGGGGTTTCCCTACTGCTTCGAGAATCCCGACCACACCTGCAACGACCGCGACAGCGCACCCTTCGTGCCCCGCTCGGTGGTCATCGATCCGAGCTTCGATTGGGGCGACGACCGGCCACCGAAGATCCCGCGGGATCAGAGCGTGATCTACGAAACGCATGTGCGGGGGTTCTCGATCCGGCATCCGGACATCCCGAAGCCCCTGCAGGGCACCTACGCCGGGCTCGCCCACCCGGCGGCGATCGACTACCTGACCCGCCTGGGGGTCACCGCGGTCGAGCTGATGCCGGTGCATCAGTTCATCCACTACGCGCATCTCGAAGAAAAGGGCCTGCGCAACTACTGGGGCTACAGCAGCATCGCGTATTTCGCACCGCACAACGAATACGCGAGCATTGACCAGGGCGCCCAGGTCCAGGAGTTCAAGGCGATGGTCAAGGCGCTGCATGCGGCCGGGCTCGAGGTGATTCTGGACGTGGTCTACAACCACACCAGCGAGGGCAATCACCTGGGTCCGATCCTGAGCCTGAAGGGCCTGGACAATGCCGCCTACTACCGCCTGATGACGGACGATCCGCGCTATTACATGGACTACACCGGGACCGGCAACAGCCTGAACATGCGCAGCCCGCACGTGCTGCAAATGATCATGGACTCGCTGCGCTACTGGGTGCTCGAGATGCACGTCGACGGCTTTCGCTTCGATCTGGCCTCGACGCTGGCGCGCGAGCTGCACGCGGTCGATCGGCTGTCGTCGTTCTTCGACATCATTCAGCAGGATCCGGTGATCAGTCAGGTCAAGTTGATCGCCGAGCCCTGGGACATCGGCGAGGGCGGCTATCAGGTCGGCAATTTCCCCCCGCTGTGGTCCGAGTGGAACGGCAAGTACCGCGATACGGTGCGCGACTTCTGGCGCGGCGAGGATCAGACGCTCGGCGAGTTCGCCTATCGCCTGACCGGCAGCTCCGATCTCTACGAGTCGTCGTCGCGGCGGCCCAATGCCAGCATCAACTTCGTCACCGCGCACGACGGCTTCACGCTGAACGACCTGGTTTCCTACAACGAAAAGCACAACGACGCCAACGGCGAGGACAATCAGGACGGCGAAGACCACAACCGCTCGTGGAACTGCGGCGCCGAAGGCCCCACCGACGACCCGGAGATCCTCGACCTGCGGCACCGGCAGCAGCGAAACTTTTTAACCACGCTGATGCTCTCGCAGGGGGTTCCGATGCTCCTGGGCGGGGACGAGTTCGGACGCAGCCAGCAGGGCAACAACAACGCCTACTGCCAGGACAACGAACTCACCTGGTACGACTGGGAGCACCTGGACCACGACCTGTTGGAATTCACCCGGCGGCTGATCCACTTTCGGCACCGGCATCCGGTGTTTCGGCGCCGCCGCTGGTTTCAGGGACGACCGATCCACGGCAGCCGGGTCCAGGACATCGCCTGGTTCACGCTTGGGGGCAAGCGGATGGCCGAAAAGAACTGGGGCGAGGGCTTTGCCAAGTCGCTCGGCGTGTTCATCAACGGCGCCCCCGACGTGGGCGCCACCGCGTACCAGCAGCGCCAGCGCCAGCGCCAGCGCATCAGCGGCGACAGTTTCTACCTGATCTTCAACGCCCATTACGAAGATCTCGACTGCATACTGCCCGGCGCCAGCTGGGGCCGTTCCTGGGTGACGGAATTGGACACCCAGCACGGCTGGGTCGAGGACCCACAGCCCATCGCGGCCCGGAGCAAGTTGAAGGCGGCCGCGCGCTCGATCCTCGTGCTCCGTCAGGTCAAGCCTGAAGCGCCCCGCCATCGGTCGTAAGGGCAACGGTTTCGCAGACGCCCTATCCGCCCCTACCCGAAAGGGTCGTTCCGGGAATGCCCCCCTCAACCCCGCGGGGGCTCGAACCACGCCCGCTGAAATCGCGGAGTTCGCGCAACACGTGCGCCCAGGCCTGCACCTCCCGCTCAAGCGTGAACAACCCCCGTCGGGCACGGCAGGCGGATTCGAGCGCCCGATAAAAGCCGCCGTCCGATTCCGCGCGCAGCAGCAGGGCTCGCAGGGCCGCCGTGTCGCCCGCCGGGTAATACCCCGGATAGTCCTCGCCCAGCAGCCCGACCGAGCCCGCGATCCGCGAGGCGATGACCGGCAGATCGGCCATCACCGCCTCGGAGATCACATTGGCACCGCCCTCCATACGCGAAGGCAGCACCAGCAAATGGGCATGGGCATAGGCGCGGCGCAGCCGATGGTGCGGCACCTCACCCCACCAGCGATACCGGGAATTCGCCGCCATCTCCGCCCGGGCCGCCTGCGCCCAGTCCGGGGTGTGGGCCCCGCCGAAGTGATCCACCCGCAAGCGGCTGTGCGCCGGCAGGTCGCGCACCGCATAGGCTGGGCGCAGCGAATCCTTCTCCTCCCGCAGATGGCCGGCCACGCAGATTCGAAAGCTCCGTCGTGCCGGCGCGCGAGACCGCCCCGGTGGCGCGGACTGGTGAATCACCCGCAGCTTGCCATGGAATGCCGGTGGTAGGGTGTCGTCAATCCGATCGTGCAGACCGACCAGGACATCGGCCAAAGCCAGCGAATGCAGCGTCGGCTCGGGATGACTGTGCAGGAAGCAATAGGCATCGGTCCCGGTGAGCGCGACCACCAACGGACGCGCCGGATACGTGGCCGCAAAACGGGCAATCGCCTCGGCACTGCGCCAGGCATGCAGCGCCACCAGCACGTCGGCGGCCTCGCCGTGATAGTCCTGCGTGACCCGGACCCGGTGGCCCAGGGAGCGCAGGATCCGGGCCCAGCGTGCCGCGGTGGCCCAGTTGCCGCCACGAGCGGCGGACGGAACCGGTGTGATCAGCTGGATACGCATACGGGAGTTCTCAGAATCCGACCTGATGATC
This sequence comes from Thioalkalivibrio sp., assembly GCA_003555285.1. Next base: position 7,419 of record PWGH01000124.1, on the reverse strand, counting down.
ATGGGAGCGCCGACCTGCTGACGCCGCTTGGACAGTTCGAACTCTCATCGCCAGCGCGACGCGTGTCAATGCAAAGACGAGCCACGGAAGGCACGGAATAAAAAAGGCGAGCCACGGAAGGAACGGAAAACACGGAATTCATGGTAATTCGATTGCTGATTAGCACGAATCCTCCGCAGCGAAGAAACATCGTCATCGCGAGGGCCAGAGGCCCGCGGCGATCCATGGCGCAGGGGCCTCCCCTGGCTCCGATGGGTTGCCGCGCTACGCTCGCAATGACCTAATCACTCGCTGCGGACGATCCGTGCTAATCAGGAAACAATTCGATTTGTTCCGTGTTTTCCGTGTTTTCCGTGTTTTCCGTGGCTGACCTTCTGACCTTTACGGTAGCGCGCTGGGCGCTACGGGGGCGCGCTTAACTCGCAACGACCGGTACATTGGCAGCGTTTCCCTGGCAGAATCGTTCGGACAGCAGACTCGCCCAGGCACAGGGCTGCAGCCTCGCTGCATGAAGGAACCACCACATGTTGAAGGGGACGTTGTGAAGCTGCCCAATCCCACCGCACTGATCGCCCAGATGGACGATGCCGACCGTCGGACCCGGGCGCTGATCGCAGGCCTGGATACGCACCAGCTGATGGGGCCCAAGCGGTCGACGATCAATCCGCTGCGCTGGGAGATCGGGCACGCCGCCTATTTCTACGACGACTGGATTCTGCGCCAGCACCTGGGCGAGGCCCCCGAGCGCGCCGACGGCGATCGCCTGTACGACTCGATCGGCATCGCGCACGACGACCGCTGGGACCTGCCGCTGCCGTCGCTGGCCGATACGCTGACCTACCGGGACGGCATCCGCAAACGCATCCGGGACCACCTGGCCCACGATCCCCCGGATGCCCAGCGCGATTACCTCGTCCAGTACGCGATCTTCCACGAGGACATGCACACCGAGGCCTTCACCTACACCCGGCAGACCCTGGCCTACCCGACCCCGCCGATCGCCGGGACAACCCATCCCACGCGACGTGCCGGAACGCTCAAGGGCGATGTCGCGATACCCGGCGGTACCTTCGAACTCGGCGGACGCCCCGAGGACGGCTTTCTGTTCGACAACGAGAAATGGGCCCACCCGGTCGCGATCCGGCCCTTTAGCATCGCCCGGGCGGCGGTGAGCAACCGGCAGTTCGCGGCCTTCGTCGACGACGGCGGTTACCGGCGCCGGGAGTTCTGGGACGACGATGGCTGGGGCTGGTGCACGGCTAGCGGCCAGCACGCCCCGATCTACTGGCGCCGCGGTGCCGAAGGCTTCGAGTGCCGCCAGTTCGACCGCTGGGAGCCCCTGGCGCCCGACGCCGCAGTGATCCACGTGAACTGGCACGAGGCCCGCGCCTGGTGCCGCTGGGCCGGCCGGCGCCTGCCGACCGAGGCCGAATGGGAGGTGGCGGCCGCCGGGGCGCCGGCGGCCGACGGAACCCTGGCGCCGGGCAAACGCCGCTACCCCTGGGGCGACGCGCCACCGGATACCACCCGCGCCTGCCTGGACGGCGGCACCCTCGGCACTATCGACGTCGGCGCGCTGCCGGCGGGCGACAGCGCCTTCGGCTGCCGACAGATGCTCGGCAACGTCTGGGAATGGACCGAGACCCGGTTCGGCCCCTATCCCGGCTTCACCCCGGACATGTACCGCGATTACTCGCAGCCGCTGTTCGGCAGCACCCGGGTGTTACGCGGGGGCGGCTGGGCCACTCGGGCCCGAATGATCCGCAACACCTGGCGCACCTACTATGGCCCCGAACGCAACGACGTCTTCGCCGGCTTTCGCACCTGCGCGTTAGACTAGCGCGCGCGGCCGCACGCCAGCTTCACTTATTCGTTCGCCGAAGGAAGGCCTGATGCAAAAGAACACTGCGCCCGTCGTCAAGGATCTGGTTCTGGTCGGTGGCGGGCATGCGCACGTCGCGGTGCTGCGGCGCTTCGGCATGCGCCCGCTGCCCGGCCTGCGCCTGACGCTGATCACCCGGGACATCCACACGCCCTACTCGGGCATGCTGCCCGGCTATATCGCCGGGCATTACGACTTCGATGCCTGCCACATCGACCTGGGTCCGCTGGCCCGCTTCGCCGGCGCGCGTCTGTACCACGGCGAGGTGGAGGCCCTCGATCTGGAGCAGCAGCAGGTGCAGGTGAACGGCCGGCCACCGGTGCATTTCGACTTGCTGTCGATCAACACCGGCTCCCGGCCGAACAGTCTCCACATCCCGGGGGCCGCCGAATTCACGCTGCCGGTCAAGCCCATCGACGCCTTCCTACGCGGGTGGGAGGCCTTGATCGAACGCGTGACCGCGAGCCGGGGGCGTTTTCGCATTGCGGTGGTCGGCGGCGGTGCCGGGGGGGTCGAACTGACCCTGGCCACGCACTACCGGCTGCAACGGTTGCTTCGCGAACGCAACGATGACCCCGAGCGTCTGGACTATGTGCTGCTGACCCAGGGGCCGGAGATCCTGCCCACCCACAATGCCAGCGTCCGCCGCCGATTCCTGCGGGTGCTGGGCGAACGCAACGTGCAGGTGCTGACCGACCATACCGTTCATCAGGTCCGCGAAGGGATGCTCTGCGCCGAAGGGCAGCCGGACGTCGCGGCCGATGCGATCTTCTGGGTCACCTCCGCCGCGGCACCGACCTGGCCCGGCACCGCGGGCCTGCAGGTCGATGCGGCCGGCTTCATTGCGGTGAACGACCACCTGCAGTCGATTTCGCATCCGGCCGTCTTCGCGGTCGGCGACGTGGCGGCATTGCCCGATCCGCGGCCCAAATCCGGGGTCTTCGCGGTGCGCCAGGGTCCGGTGCTCACGGAAAATCTGCGCCGTGCCGCCACCGGGCGCCGCCTGCGCCGCTACCGGCCCCAGCGCCAGTTTCTGGGCCTGATCAGCACCGGGGACCGTTATGCGGTGGCCTCGCGCGGCGATTGGTCGCTGGAGGGTGCCGCCCTGTGGCGGTGGAAGGACTGGATCGACCGCCGTTTCATGCAACGCTTCAACGAACTCCCCGAGATGGCCCCGGACGCCGGGCCGGAACTCGCCACGGGCCTCGCCGATCAGCAGGCGATCCGGGAGCTGTCGGCGCTCGCCATGCGTTGTGGCGGCTGCGGCGCCAAGGTCGGCAGCACCGTACTCACGCGCGTGATGCAACGCCTGCCGGTGACCCGGCGCGACGATGTGGTGCTCGGCATCGACGCCCCCGACGATGCCACGGTCCTGGCGGTGCCGCCGGGCCGCGTGCTGGTGCAGAGCGTCGATTACTTCCGGGCCTTTTTGGACGACACCTACACCTTCGGGCGCGTCGCCGCCAACCACGCGCTTGGCGATCTGTTCGCGATGGGCGCCGAACCGCAGTCGGCGCTGGCCATCGCCACCGTGCCCTATGGACGCGAGCGCGTGGTGGAGGAAAATCTCTACGAGTTATTGGCCGGCGCGCTTAACGTACTCGAGCCGGCCGGTGCAGTGCTGGCCGGTGGCCACTCCAGCGAGGGTACCGAACTGGCCTTCGGCCTGACCGTGAACGGACTGGCCGATCTCGAAACCCTCTGGCGCAAGGGTGGTCTGGGCGCAGGGGATGCCCTGATCCTCACCAAGCCCGTGGGTACCGGAACCCTGTTCGCCGCCGACATGCGCGGTCGCGCCCGCGGCCGCTGGATCGACGACGCGATCACCTCGATGTGCCAGAGCAGCCAGCAGGCCGGTGCCTGCCTGCGCCGCTTCGGCGCGACCGCCTGCACCGACGTCACCGGCTTCGGGCTGCTCGGTCACCTGCTCGAGATGACCAAGGCCTCGGACACCGATGCCATCGTGCACCTGGAAGCCGTGCCTCTGCTGGAGGGCGCCGCCGAGACCGTAGCCGCCGGCATCCTGTCCTCGCTGCAACCCCAGAACCTGCGCCTGCGCCGCGGCGTGGCCAATCTGGATCAGGCCGCAGAGCACCCGCACTTCCCACTGCTGTTCGACCCCCAGACCGCCGGCGGCCTGCTGGCCGGCGTGCCGGCCGATCAGGCCGATGCCTGCGTGCGCGAGCTCCGTCAGTTGGGGTATGCGGCCGCCACGATCATCGGGCGCGTGGAGGCCCGAAGCAACGCACTGGAGCCGGTGCGCCTCGTTGTGTGATCGGGTGGATCAACGGCCGTGGTCAACGGGTCCCTGACTGAACTCAGGGCATGGGCTCGGTGCATGGCCCGCTGCACGGGGTGAACGGGCTCCGTGCGGGGGACTTCAGTCGACGATGTGGCTGACCACACCGTCGGTCACGATGACCCGACGCAACTGGCCGTTGCCATAGAGCAGGTCCAGGCTCGAACCGTGCGGGCCCGGAGTCTGGTTCACGCGGCTGGGATTGCCCCAGGCCACCAGAACCTGCTCCCAGGGGGACCCGATCCGGAAATGACCCCACAGGAGCGCATCGACCTCCCGTTCGTTCAGGTGCAGGCGTTGCATCAGCGCCGGCTTGTTGTGTTCGCGCCAAGCCACGATGCGTTCGTACCATTCGGTGACAAAGGCCGGACCGAATCGCGCCTCCATGCGCGGCGAGATCACCGGACCGGTGCCCGCAGGCGGCAGGCCGTTGCGCGAGGCCGGCCGCGCGCTCAGCGCATGCAGGAAGGCCTGGGCATGGGCGAACTGCTCGACCGCCTGAGCCGGTGCGACCTCGGGATCGAGCCGCTGCCAGATTTGCGCGAACCGGGCGTGCTCCAGTTCGTTGACCCGCTCGAACAGGCGATCGTGATGAACCGGCGGCGTACTTGGCGCCGGAGTGGCCACCGGCTCGGGCGCCGGCGCTGGAAGCCGCGTGCAGGCCCCCAGCAGCAGGAGCAGGAGGATGATCACGATCGCGTGCAGTGGCTTCAAGGGGACATCCCGAGGTTTTGACAGTGGCGCCGATGACGGGGACAACCCCCAGCGGCGTAGGCGGCAAGCAGTGTAACGATTTGCACCGATGGGCATCGACCGCCCCGGGCCCCCTCGGCGCACCTTTCGTACCGGGGCTCTTCGTACCGGGGCTCTTCGTACCGGGCACTTCATCAGGAGCGGTACGTTGTACAGGAGGCCGGCGCCCTCGGAATCTGCCGGCCACTGCGCCTCAGGTCGGTTCCAACCCACCCCCCGGCAGCGGCGATTCCGTCCCAGGCGGCGGCACCGTCGCATGCAACTGCGGCTGGGCCAGGAACAGCGCGCAGAGGGTCTTGGCATCGGTGATCCGCCCCGCGCGCGCCGCCGCCTCGGCCTCGAGCACGCTCAGATGCAGGATCTCCAGGAATTCGTCGGCATCCGGCTGAGCACCGACCTCGACCAGACCGCGGGCCAGAAAGAGCTCGATACCTTCATCGGAGTACCCGACACAAGGATGAATCGTCCCCAGGCGCTGCCAATCCTGCGCCACGTAGCCAGTCTCCTCGCGCAATTCGCGCTGGGCGCAGGCGAGCAGGGCCTCGCCCGGGTCGATCCGGCCCGCAGGGAGTTCGAGCACCCCCTGACCCACCGCATAGCGAAACTGGCGCACGAACAGCAGGTGCCCATCCGGGCGCTGCGCCAGAATCAGCACCGCCCCGGGGTGTTCGATATATTCCCGCACCGCCTCGTTGCCATCCGGCAGGCGCACGCGATCCCGATGCACGCTCAGCAACACCCCATCGAACACCAGTTGGGAGCCCAGACCCGTCTCCGCGAGCGGATCTGCAGGAACCGCCACCAGAGGGCCGCCCCGGTCGGCCGCGTGCGATACCGGCTGCAAGCCCGGCCCGGAGGCCCTGGCGCCTTCCTTTTCCTCATCCACGCTTCGTTTCTCCATTAGCCCTTCTTCATTTCTCGGATTGAGCAACAACAACTCCGAAAGTCTACATGACGTGGATTTAGCGCGGTATTCCACACACGCGTTCAGACAATTTTTTTAAAGCTATTTGAAGATTTGCGACCGGTACGTGAAGGTCAATCATAAACACGTTGGGGTCAATAATAAATATGATACCGCACCGCCCCCGGCCCCAGGACCGCCCAGCGGTCCTGGGGCTCAGATTTCCGCATCCACCTCGGGGTCCTCGATCATCGCCAGGACCCGGTCCAGATATTTTTTTCGCGGGTATCGGTCGCCTGCCGAAGATAGAGGGGGACCATCTTGAGAACTTGCTTTTGGAAACTGCCATGAATTCGAGGAACGCCTCCATCATCGCAGGTCGAAGCAGTCGCTGATTATCAGTTATGCTGAGCCTTGCCGACGCGTTTGTGCATGGTGATGGCCATGTTAATTGTTCAGTCCTCTGCGGCGTCAACCATGTGACGGATGCGCCAGCGATCATCGGGTAACATATGCCGCAGCGCAATCTTGCGGTGCTGGCCCTGGCGGTCAACCTGGCCCAACATCTCGGTGCCCGACGCCTCCTGCTCGCCCTGAACCGCGAAGATCGGGACCATGGCCTCGAGAGCCAACCGGCCTTCCTGCAGGCGTTTACCCCTCTTGCGGGCACGCTGGTTCCGGTCTCGCCGTCCTCGCACCCCTGCACGACCTCGACAAGGCCCGGGTGATTCGCAGTGCCGCCGCCACCGGCATTGACTGGACCCGCACCTGGAGCTGCCTGCTCGCTCATCCCCGGCACTGTGGCCGTTGCCCGCAGTGTGAGGCGCGACAGGCGGCCTTCGCCGCCACTAACGTGGCCGATCCGACGGAGTACTCCCATCCGGCGGACCGGGGTGTCTATTAAAGGCCCTTGCCGTCCGCGGCCAGGGTCACGCCGGTGGCAGGCCGAGCCGGGCGACTCCCTGTTAGCGCCACACCGCCACCTGGACAAACACAGGATCTCAGCGTTCAAGATCAGCTTTGCATAAGGATCGGGATCTCTGCCGAAACACTGCAGGAGTTCGAAACCTTCCCCCCACCACCAAACGGCAGGAATCCCCGATAGCCCGCGCGACCAGATGTACAGGGCGCGGTGGATGAACATGTTCCAGGACGAATGGACGCGTACCGCTTAACCGCTCACTGCACCCCAAGCCCTTTCGGATCGGTACGTTCAACGGTGGTTTGTCGCCGGCTATCATCCGACCACCAGCGTGTTGGTGCAGGTTCTTGGGGAATCCTGGACAATCGGAGAACACTTCAACCCCCGCCGCCGTTTCCGATCCCTTACGCCCTCTCCCCCCCTCTTTCGCTTCCACTCGTGCAAAATTCGAAAATCAGGGGTCCGCTCGATTGACTGCTGTCGGCCCTTATGGAAAGCTTTACATAAGGGTCGCGAGCGGGCGTCATCGGCCCAGAGCCGCCACCCACACGCCGATCCCCAATGGCCCTTGACCGACCTACTCCGGACGCCCAGGAACCTTAATCATGAGGTGGATTTCGGCGAAGGCGACCACTCGATCTCATACGTGATGGTGGGCC
>PWGH01000257.1 GCA_003555285.1 Thioalkalivibrio sp. | reverse complement strand
TCCAGTAGGAGCCGAGCGCAGTCAGCGTCTGCCCGGCGCCGGCCTTGCGCTCCCGCTGTGCCTCGAACGAGACCTTCTGCGCCGGGAACACCGCCTCGATCAGCGCAGGGGCGTCCTTGAGGGCGTGCGGTTGCAGCTTCGGGGTCTGTCTTGCGGTATCCATCACTCAAACAATCCGAGGGTGTTCGTGGCCGATTCTGAAGGTCCAGGCCGCTTGATCGCCCGCGCCTTCTGCAACTCGTTCTGGGCGACATCACCAAGGGCATAGCGCAGGGCGACGCGCCAGCCGCTGTCAGCATCCCGCACACCACCGGTGCTCATGGCCGTCATGCCGAACAGCCACCAGCGCTCCTCCGGCCGCAAGGCGAGCCAGTTGCGCACGGCCAGCCGGATCTTCTCCGGCTCCAGCTTCTCCACCGCCCAAGCGAGGACGCAGAGCTCCTTGCCCAGCAGGCGGTCCACCATCGTTTCGCCGACCTTCCAGGTTCCGGTGGCGAGGTTGTGTTCTTTCAGCCGGGCATTGAACGCGCGCTGAACTTCCGAGCGGATCGCGGTCCAGCGAGTGCGGTCCAGCCGCACGCGGTCGATGACCTGGTCACGTACGGTCTCCGAACCCATGCCGAGGTGCTCGGTGATCAGCACCGGGGCCTGGTTGCCGCGCGGTATGACCACGCGGAAATGGTGCGGATCCGAGGTGGCCGGCACACCGAACCCTAAGGTTGGGTGGGCGAAAGTCGATTTCCCGCCGGACGCCTTCGGCGAAGCCGTCTTCTTTGGCGCTGCAGGGCTCACCCCTGGGCCTCCTGCACGACATCACCCGGTTTCAGCTCAACGCCGGCGATCTCAGCGAATTCCTTCAGCGCGAAGCCGTCGCCGAAGTCGATGCCGCCCTTGATGACGATCTGCACCGGGGCCTGTTCATCGCTCAGTGCCTCCCGAATACCCAGAATCGCTCTCTCGATCGCCGCCGCGGTGATCTGGCGCTCGTTGAAGCGTACCTGCACCATCTTCTCGCCTTCCCCAATCAACAGCTGAACGCCTTTCATGAGTGTGTCCGGGCGATCCCGGAATTTCTGCACCATCTGGAACGCCCTGTCGGTGGTGTCGATGGTCACACGCTTGGCGTTGCTCAGCGTCGCCGGCTTGCGGTCGTCGATCACCACGCGGTCATCGCCGGATGCCGGGATGTTGAAGCGGGCGGTCTTCTCCGCCTCACCGGCCTGCGCGGCCACCAGCACGACGCAGCCGCCCGGCGGCACCTCGAAGGGCTCGGCGTAGACCCGACCCTCCTTCGGGTTGGTCCCGTCCAGCGTGTAGCGCATTTCGGCCATCGGAGTGCAGCGCAGCTCCACCTTGCGCGTGGTGGAAACGGCATGGACTTCGTGCCGGATGGTCAGGTCCGCCACCCAGCGGGTAGGCTCACCGACCTGGTGGCGGCCCTCGTTGTCGACGGCGATGAAATAAAGCGTCGCTTCCGGAGTCTCGAAGTGGTCGAGATCCTCGACCTGCGGGTCTTGATCCGATACAGACGCGGAGCTTGAGACGTACACGAGTGGGCTCGGGCCGGCATTGCGAGGCGTGATCGAGAGCGTGGTTCGCCCGGTGTCGCGGTCGGTGGTCTGCGGGGTCACGTTCACCGAGGTGCGCTCGGCGGGGAAAGGCCCCTTCTCGAGGTAGCCGTCCGCGCTCTGGCGCCAGCGTCCCTGTTTCAGGGCCTCGTCGCGCAGCGTCTCAAGGCCCTTCGCGCCCGGCATCCAGGGCCAGGTCGGGTCGGTCTTGGCGCGCATCACGAAGTCGCGCCAGGGCACACGGCGGTCGCTGGATGGCCACAGGTAGGCTTCGGCCATCGCCCAGTAGGTGGGCAGGTCCTCGATGAAGTCGAGCGCGAGCTTGTGGTCGCAGCGGGCGCTGGCCAGCAGTTTCTCGATCTGGGCCTCGGCGGACTGGTCGCCTTTGCCGAAGTTGAGGCCGTTGTCGATGGTCGCCATCACCAGTTCGCCGCTGCCGCCCGGGAAGAACAAGCGGTTGTAGGCACCGGACGCGGCCTTGCTGAAGCGCTCCTCCAGCTCCTCCATCTTGTCGCGGGCTTCCTCATAAAGCGTGTCACCCGCCTTTAGGCTCTGGAAGATGCGCTCGATCGCGTAGAACTCGCGCAGGCGCGCCTCGACCTCGTTCGCAAGGTAGCTGTCGTGCCCGGACAGGATGAGGATGTTGTTCTTCTCCTGCTGGAACTCGAAGAAGTTGCGGATCTGCTCGGGCGGCGTACGCCCGTCGGGTTGGATCACCAGCAGGATGCGGTGCGCGCTGAGCTTCACGTCGTCCAGCCGGGGCATCACCTGGACTTCCTGGTAGGCGTTGCGGCGCTGCGCCTGCAGGCGACCGACCAGCCGGTTGACCAGCGCGCCGTCGATCTTCGCGGCCGGCACCTGCTTTGCGTCGCGCTCGATGCGGCGGGAGAGGTTCTCGGTCTCCTTGAAATAGAACGCCTCGCCCTCGCGGTGCAGATACCAGGCCTTGTCGCGCAGGCGCTCCAGCGCTGCCAGG
>PWGH01000029.1 GCA_003555285.1 Thioalkalivibrio sp. | reverse complement strand
CGTTATCAGTTAACCGCCAGCTATCGCTTCGGTGATACCGTCTTGTCGGCGGGCCTCGACGATGTGGGTGGCGCCGAGAATTGGCGCTTCTATGGCCTCTCCGCGATGCATACCCTGGGCAACCTGTACCTGGGCGCCAAGTTCGAATGGATCGATAGCGACCAGGATGCCGCAGGGTTCGGCCGCGATGGCGATACCGCAATCAACGTGTATGCCGGCTACACGATGGGTCAGAACGTGATCAAGGCCATGGTGGCCGAGGTCGATGGCTTTGGCGGTACGATCTTTCATCTGGGCATTGATCATAATTACACCGATCGCCTGACGTTCTTTGCTGAGTACTATAATGAAGACGAGGGCGCGGCCATCCCGACCCTCAAAGCGCGGGACGCTAACCCGGTGGACGCGTTCGGTGAGGGCGGCGACGTCTTCGCGCTCGGCGCGCGCTACAGCTTCTAGGCGGCCTGTCGTAGGTACCACCGTGCCCCGGCCTGCAGGCCGGGGCACCTGATGCAGCGCCCGGGGCGGTCTCCGCCTCGGGCGTTTTCTTTTGCAGGGGAAGGGGAACCGAAGTAACCCAGGCATTCTGCTACCATCCCTTGGAGCGACCGCCCGGTACACGGGCGCTTTACATACCAACAGGGGGAGTCATGAACCAGGAAGTCAATGCAGACCTGCGCAACATCATCGAGCCGCTGCATCGTGGCAAGTTCTGGATGCAATTGCTCGGGATCGTCTCGATTCTGTACGGGGTGTTGATGGCGATCACGATCGTCGGGCTGATCGTCGCGTGGATTCCGATCTGGGCCGGGGTGGTGCTGATGCAGGCGGCCGGGGCCTCGAGCCGCGCGTATGAGAATGGCGATGCGCTGGAAATGCGCCAGGCCATGGCCAAGCTCAAGACCTACTTCACTATTTTCGGGGTGCTGATGCTGATCGGCATCGTACTGACGGTGGTGTCGATGCTCTTCGGGATCGGTGCCGGCATGATGGGCATGGGCGCGTTCGGCTGACGCTTGCTCAGGTTCAGGACGGGGGCGCAGCGCGCCCGGGTTGGTGCAATCGATCCGGGTTTGCGATGCGCATCAGCAGGATCGCAAGTCCGATGGCCGGCAGTCCGATCACGGCCGAGGAAATGAAGAACCAGAACCAGCCGATGCCCTCGACCAACAGGCCGGTGAAGCCGGCGAAGAACTGCCCCGGCAGCGTCATCACCGAACTGAACAATGCGTATTGCGTCGCGGTATAGGCGCTGTTGGTCAGGCTGGACAGGTAGGCGATGAAGACCGAGATCGCCAGGCCGCCACTGATGTTGTCGGCCATGATCGCGAAGGCCAGCCCATACAGCTCCGGACCCAACGTGGCCAGCCAGGAGAACGTGAGGTTGGTCAGCGGCGCCAGGATCGCGGTGGCGATCAACATGCGCATGATGCCAAAGCGCATCACCAGCAAACCACCCACGGCGGCACCGGTCAGCGTCATCGCCAGGCCGAAGGCGGCGGCGATATTGGCGATCTCGCCCTTGGTAAAGCCCAGATCCAGATAGAAGGGATTGGCCATCACCCCCATGAAGATGTCGCTGATCCGAAAACTCGCGATGAACAGCAGAATCACGATCGCGGCGAGGCCAAAGCGCTGCCAGAAGTCCGCGAAGGGGCCGACCACGGCGCTGATGAACCAGGCGGTCAGATCACGGCGCCAGCCCCGGTGCCGGGTGCGATCCAGGTAATCGACCACCCGCTGTTCCAGCTGCCGCGTCTGCGGGTCGATCACCACCTCGGGTTCCCGGATGATCAGCGTGGTGAGCATGCCGACGCCCATCAGCAGCGCCATCGTCCCGTAGGCGAGGCTCCAGTTCCCGGCAGCGGCCAGGTGCAAGGCCCCGGCGCCCGCGGCCAGCAAGGCCACGCGGTAGCCGAAGACATAGCTCGCGGCCATCGCCCCCTGCCGATCGCGGCTCACCGCCTCGATCCGATAGGCGTCGATGGCGATGTCCTGCGTCGCCGAACCAAAGGCGGTCAGCACCGCCAGCACCGCCACCAGCCACAGCGCCTCGCGCGGATCGGTCAATGCGATGCCGAACAACCCGACGGCAATCACCGCCTGGGCAAACAGCATCCAGGCCCGGCGCCGCCCGAACCAGCGTGTCAGCAGCGGCAGCGCCATTCGGTCCACGACTGGCGCCCAGAAGACCTTGATGCTGTACGCCATCCCGACCCAGCTCAGGAAGCCGATCGCCGCGAGCTCCACCCCCAGGTCGCGCAACCACGCGGTGAAGGTTCCCCCCACCAGCAGCAGCGGCAACCCGGCCGCAAAGCCCAGAAACAGCATCCCGATCACCCGCGGATGCCGATACACCGCCAGCGCCGATCCCCAATCCCGCCGCCCCGGCAACGCCTCTGCTTTCATAACCTGCGTCATCGCTCGCCCTGTTGCTCCATCGTTCGCCCCGGCGCCACGGGAAGGGCCGCGCCTCGGCATTTCGTCCCACTCAGCGCCGGCGCGAGGAAGGTCCGGCTTCGGTGCGCGGGACGCCGTGAATACGTCCCTGTAGGCTTGACGGCAGCTTCCCT
>PWGH01000324.1 GCA_003555285.1 Thioalkalivibrio sp. | reverse complement strand
TCGCGCGCGCGGCAACCGCTGCCGGGACCCTGCATCGCCTGTGCGGCCTGATCGACGTCCAGCACACGCGGCAACGGACGCCCGAGCTTCGGGCCGCGCAGCGCCGCCGCCGGATTGTGCGCCAACAGACCCTCGCCGACCGCCCACTGCGCAAAACTGCGTGCCGCGGACAGGAAACGCTGGATGGTCCGTGGGTGCCGTCCGGCCCGTGCGAGTCCCGCGGCCATCCGGCGCAGGTCCGCGGTCTTCAGTTCGCTCCAGGGTCCCTCGAAGCCCGCGCGCAACTGCTGCAGGTCGCGGCGGTAGGCGATCACGGTATGCGCAGACAACCCGCGCACATCCCGGAGCTGATCGAGGAATGCGGCGACGACGGGATCGAAGACCGCCGCCGATCCCGGCGTGCGCGCTTCGGCGCCCAGCTGCCTAGACGGAGGAACGGGCGCGGTCGCCATGATAGCGAATGGACGCGGTCAGCAGCTCCCCCAGATGCGTCAGAAAATAAATGCCCATATCGGGCAGAAACCGCTCGGACGAGCGGCTGCCCAGCCCGAGCACGCCAATCCGGTTGCCGTCGACCGCCAGCGGCATCAGGATCGCCGACCCGATGTTCTCGGCCTCGGCACCGAACAGGGCCTCCAGGGCCGGGCGCGGCAGGCGCCCGCATTGGGGTCGGCCACGCCCGAAGAGATCCTCGAAGGCGTTGAGGTCGGCCGCCGGCAACTGGTGCAGCTCGCCATGTTCGGCGCCGATCAGGCGGATGCTGACCCATTCGGCCTGCACCTCGTCGCGCAAGGCCTCCTGGGTCAACGCCAGTACCGCATCGACGTCTTCCGCCTGCATCAGGGTGCAGGCCAGCCGATGCAGGTGACTGCCGACCCGTTCGTTCTCCCGCGCATGGTCGACCAGTTCGCCGAGCCGCTGCTCGAGCGCCCCGTGCTTGTCTCGCAGCACCCGGACTTGGCGTTCGATCAGCGAGATCGAGCCCCCGGCCGGATGCGGCACGTGCAGCACGTCGAGCACGGACTCGTGGCGTTCGAAGAAGTCCGGGTGATCCCGCAGATAGGCCTCGACCAAGGCATCGGTGAGGTAGTCCGGTTCGGTTTGCGCAGAGCTCGCAGTCATTGTTCGAGTCGACCATGGAAGACGGTGGTGGCCGGCCCCGTGAGAAAGATCGGGGCATCGGGTTGACCGGTCCAGCTTAGCACAAGGCTCCCGCCGGGCAGATGAACCCGTACGCGGGGGTCGACACGCCCCTGTCGGCTTGCCACGGCCATTGCGGCCGCGGCCCCGGTGCCGCAGGCAAGGGTTTCTCCGACACCCCGCTCGTGCACCCGCAGGTCGATCCGGTCCCGCGCCACGACCGCCGCGAAACCGACATTGACCCGGGCCGGGAATCGAGGATGGTGTTCGATGGCGGGGCCGAGCCGGGCGACCGGGGCCGTGTCCACGCGGTCGACGAAGACCACCGCATGCGGATTGCCCATCGAGACCACCCCGATCGTGATGTCTTCATTTCCACCCGCGGGATCGGCCACCCCGAGGGTATACCGGTCCGCCTCGGTGGCCCCCCGAAAGGGAATCGCTGCGGGTGCAAAGCGGGGCGGCCCCATGTCCACGCGCACCTGTCCGTCGGCCTCGACCTGCAGCTCGATCGGTCCCGCCAGGGTCTCCACCGGGATATGCTCGGCCGTGGTCAGGCCCTGTTCGCGCACGAACACCGCAAAGCAGCGAGCCCCGTTCCCGCATTGCTCGACCTCTCCGCCGTCGGCATTGAAGATCCGGTAGCGGAACAAGGCTTGCGACGGATCCTCCGGCGGCTCCACCAGCAGCACCTGATCGCAGCCGATCCCGAAGTGCCGGTCGGCCAGGCGACGCACGTCCTCCGGACGCAGCACCACCCGCTGGCGTACGCCATCGATGACCACGAAGTCGTTGCCCAATCCGTGCATCTTGGTAAAGGCCAGAGTCATGAATGCAGTGTCGCAGCGCAGGCGATGCGCAGCGCACCCACCCTCACCCTGGGGATCGAGGTCCGGGGCATGGTTTCAGGAATCCTCCGGCAACAGACTTTCGCGCATCATCAGGTGATCCACCTGCTCCCGCCGGTTCACGATATGGAAGCGGTCGCCGTCCACCATCACCTCGGGCGGGCGCGGGCGGCTGTTGTAGTTGCTCGCCATCACATACCCATAGGCGCCGGCCGAACGCACCGCCAGCAGATCGCCTTCGGCCAGCGCCAGCTCGCGTTCCCGGCCGAGGAAGTCCCCGGTCTCGCAGACCGGGCCGACCACGTCGTAGAGCCGCGCAGGCGCATCGCGGGGACACACCGGAACGATGTCCTGCCAGGCCCCGTACAGCGCCGGGCGAATCAGATCGTTCATCGCGCCGTCGACGATCGCGAAGTCCTTGTACGCGGTGTGCTTGAGCACATTCACCCGGGTCAGGAACACACCCGCGTTGGCGGCGATCGCCCGCCCCGGTTCCAGCAAGACCTTCAACGACCGGGCGCCCAGCACCGCGCGCAGCGCGGCGGCATAGGCGGCCGGTTCCGGCGGGGTCTCGTCGCGGTAGCGCACG
>PWGH01000323.1 GCA_003555285.1 Thioalkalivibrio sp. | reverse complement strand
CTTCGCTGCCCTGTGCTTCGCTGCCCTGTGCTTCGCTGCCCTGTGCTTCGCTGCCCTGTGCTTCGCTGCCCCGTGCATCGCTAACGCGTTGTTCGCCGCCCGGAGTCGTGCTCATGGCCCGGACCTCCAGTTCCGCCACTCGATCCGGAAGGCCGGCGCGTGGCTGTTGATCGAATGAAAGCGCCGCGCGATCGCTTCGGGCAGCAACCCCAGGCCCTCGAAACGGCGTGCCAGCGCCCCGGTGTTGGGGTTCTCGGCCGGGCCGAAGCAGCCGTAGCAGTCGCGCGCGAACGCCGGGCATAACGCGCCGCAGCCGGTGTGGGTGACCGGTCCCAGGCAGGGGATGCCCTTGGCGACCAGTACGCAGACGTGCTGCTGGCGCTTGCACTCGACGCAGAGCTTGTCCCGATCGACGATCGGCGCGACGCCGAGCAGCAACAGGCGCACGGCCTGGAGCACCTGGCGCGCATTCACCGGACAGCCCCAGAGTTCCAGATCGACCTTCACATGCTCGGCGATCGGCGTCGCGGTCTTCAGGCTGTCGATGAATTCGGGCTGGGCATAGATCGCCTCGCTCCAGGCCGCACCCCCGTCGGCGGTGAAGTTGCGCAGGGCCTGCAGACCGCCGGCGGTCGCGCAGGCGCCGATGCTGACCAGGTAGCGGCTGTTGGCGCGCACCTGCCGGATACGGTCGAGTTCGTGGGGTGTGGAGATGCTGCCCTCGACGAAGCTCAGATCCACCCTGGCCTCGGGCGCCATCGGTCCGGCCTCGGCGAAGTGCACGATCTCGACCCGCTGCGCGAGTTCGAGCAGGTCCTCGCCGGCGTTCAGGAAGGCCAGCTGGCAGCCGTCGCAGGAACTGAATTTGTGCACCGCGACGCGCGGGCGCGCCTGCGGGCGCTGCAGCAGATCCTCCAGGGCATCCTGATGATAGCGGCTCGGCTCGGGCATGGTGCGCCTCCTCGAAGAAGCCTCAGAACCCGGTCACGCCCAGCCAGGGGCGCAACTGCGGGTAGTGGAACACCGGGCCGTCCTGGCAGACGAAGTACGGACCGACCTGGCAGTGCCCGCAATGGCCGATGCCGCATTGCATGTTGCGCTCGATGCTGAGCCACAGCGCCTCCGGCGGCACCTTCAGCGCGAGCAGGCGGTCGATCGAGGCCTTCATCATCGGCTCGGGGCCGCACAGCATCACGATGCTGCGCGTCGGATCGATGCCGGCCTGGCTGAACAGCACCGTGACCTTGCCCACGTGGTAGGGCCAGTTTGGGCCGCCGATGTCGGAGGCCAGCAGCACCTGGGTGTTCGGCGCCGCCTGCCAGCGCTCGTACTGCCGGCGCCAGATCAGGTCGTCGGTGTGCTTCACGCCCTGCAGGATCACCAGCCGACCGAAACGCTCGCGCCGCTCCATCACGTAGCGAATCATCGACACCACCGGGGCGCAACCCAGGCCGCCGGTGACCACAACCACATCCCGGCCTTCCGCCGCCTCCAGCGGCCACCCCCGACCGTAGGGGCCGCGCAGGCCGAGGCGATCGCCGACCTGCAGGCGCTCGAGGCCCCGCCTGACCCGGCCGACGGCACGGATGGTGTGTTCCACCGGCCCTTCGGCCTCTGGGTCCGACACCATCGAGATCGGCACCTCGCCGACCCCGTACAGGTACAGCATGTTGTATTGGCCGGGCCGGAATTCAAAGCCGCGGGCGGCCTCCGGGTCGGTGAAGGCCAGGTGCAGGGTGTAGATCGACATCGTCTCCTGAACCCGCCGCACCACTTCCACCTCCAGCGGACGATCCGGCCCGCGGTGATCCGGCCCGCGGTGATCAGGCCCGCGGTGATCAGGTCTGGGCATCGTCGGGCTCCAGCAGGACCGCGACTTCGGCGGTGATGTCGATCCCGACCGGGCACCAGGTGATGCACCGGCCGCAGCCGACGCACCCGGAACGCCCGTACTGCTCGTGCCAGGACCCCAGTTTGTGGGTCAGCCACTGCCGGTAGCGCAGCCGGGTTTCCTCGCGCACCAGAAAATGCCCCATGTAGCTGTGCGTGGCGGTGAAACAGGAATCCCACTGGCGCTGATGCGTAACGTGCGCGCCGGTCACCGGGCCTTCGTCGACTTCGGCATGGCAGAAGCAGGTCGGGCAGACGGCGGTGCAGTTGCCGCAGGACAGGCAGCGACGCCCCACCTGATCCCAGTGCGGGTGTTCCAGGCGGGCGTACAGCGCGTCCTTCAGATCGCGGCTGGGTAGACTGCGGTGTTGCGCCTGCGCCGCCGCGTCGATTTCGGAATCGGCCTGCGCAACCTGTTCGGCGCTGGCCGGGGCCAGGTGCAGGGCTTCGAGCACCGCGCGACCACGCTCGCTGCCGGCGCTCAGCACGAAGCCCGCATCGAGTTCCGACAGCGCCAGATCGAAGCCCTCGCGGGCTCGCGGCCCGTCGCCGGTGGAGGCGCAAAAACAGGTGGCGGCCGGGTGCGAGCAATGCACGGCCACCAGGAACAGGCTGGCCCGGCGCGCCGCGAAGTGCGGGTCCGGATACGGGGACTTGCCGAAATGCTGCTCCTGGATGCGCAGCGCGGCCAGATCGCAGGCGCGCACGCCGATCACCGCGGTCGGCGCCGGGGTGAGGTCGGGATCGTGAAACCGGAGATGACCGTCGGCGTCGCGCTCGCAGCGCCACAACACCTCGCGGGGCGCGAAGGTCAGCGGCTTCAGCGCGCTGGGACCATGGGCCCAGGCGAAAGCCCGCGGCCCTCCCTGGTTCCGCAGCCGGTAGTGGCCGGCCTCCTGCTGATCGCCCTGCCCGACAGGCAGCGCGGCAGCGGATTCGATGGTCTGGTAGGTGATCGCCCCCTGGTCCGCAACCGGGCCCAACAGGCGACCGAACCCCGCCTGGCGAATGGCATCCAGCAGGGAATCCAGGGCGTCCCTGGACAGGAACACGGCAACGGTTTCCATGCCTTGAACATAGCCCATTCCGTGTTGCAATGCGACGAACCCGGCGCTGATTCCTGCACGGACCGGAGCCGTGCGCACGACGTCGTTTTGGCGCGGTTCCTGCATCCTGTTCGCGAGAACATGCAGGGCCAAAGGGGGTCCCTGCTCGTGCGTCGACCGCATTGGATAAAATACCCCCTTTCCGGCTCCGGTTCGCTTCCTTTCGGCCGCTCAACCTGACTACACTCCATCATCATGACCCTGCACAGCTCCACGTCCTGCGACGACTGCTCCTTGAAGGTGCTATGCCTCCCATTGGGGCTGGACGATTCGGAGTTGTGGCAGCTCGACGCGATCGTCCAGCGGCATCGTCCCATCACCAAGGGCCAGACCTTGTTTCGCATGGGTGCGGCCTTTGCCTCGGTCTACGCGGTGCGCACCGGATCCCTGAAGATGGTGCTGCTCTCGGATGACGGCACCGAACAGGTCACCGGCTTCGCGCTGGCGGGCGAACTCGTCGGCCTCGATGCGATTCACACCGGCGCCCACCCGGTCAGCGCGGTGGCGTTGGAATCGACCAGCCTGTGCGAAATCCCCTTCACCAAGCTGGACGAGTTGGCCGGCCAGATGCCCAAGTTCCGCCAGCATTTCCTGCGCACCATGAGCCGGGAGATCGCGTCGGACGAATCGCTGCTCGCGCTGCTGGGGCAGCGCAATGCGGAACAACGGCTGGCCGCCTTCCTGCTAAACCTGTCGACGCGCTTCCAAGCACGCGGCCTCGTCGCCGACCGCTTCTACCTGAGCATGTCGCGCGCCGACATCGCCAATCACCTGGGGCTCACCCAGGAGACGATCAGCCGGCTGTTTACCCAATTCCGCAAACAAGGCCTGCTCGAGATCCACACCCGCGATCTCCACCTGCTGGACCTGGACAACCTGCACCGCATCGCCGGCATCCGCTTCGTACCCCTCTCCCAAATCGCCTGACCGCCCAGCGGGGGGCGCCGGGCGGGGCACACCAAGGGTGGGTGTAAAGCGCAGCGCCCCCTAACACCCTTGATCCTGACCTGGACGTGGGTGCCACCCTTGGGATCACCCTGCCCGATTACCGGCGGTTCTGATGAGCGACCACCCCTCGGATTTCTGGTCTTTTGCGGGGGGCGTCTGGGCACACCCGGACCTGCGCGAGCGGCTACTGCGCGGGCAGGATCGCCACGACCTGGATGTGATCCTGCTCCTGTTCGCCTGCTGGTATCCGCACCCGTTACGGACCCCGCAATGGGCCGCGGTGCAACGCGCGGCCGAGGCGTGGAATGTCCATATCCGCCGCATTCGGCACCTGCGCCAACGCGTCAAGCATCTCAACTGGCCACAGGGCTATCGCACCTGCCTGGACCTGGAACTCTGTGCAGAGCGCCTCGAGGCCAGTGCATTGGTGCTTGCCACATCCGGCACGATACCGCCATCCAGCGTGGCACCCTCGACGGCCCCACCGCCACCGCTGTCTACGCAGACACCCCCGCTAAACCTGCGGCTGGCCCGGCTATTTCCCGAACTGCCGGCATCGGACCGCCGTGACCTGCTCGAGGCCCTGCATAACGTCACAACCGCCGCGCCCCAGTGAAGGGGTGGACCTGCGGGTCCCCCTGGTGGCCCGCCGCGCATGGCCCAACCGACCGGCCTCCGGTGCTTGGCCCGTCCTGCACGGGCGGCTGCGCTCGGCCCACCCGCTTCGGGGTGCGGGTGGACTGGCGTTCGCGGTCCTTCGCTGGGGTCAGACCGCGGCGGCGATGGCTTGCTCGAGATCGGCAAGGATGTCGTCGATGTGTTCGATGCCGACGGACAGGCGCACCATGTCCTCGCGCACACCGGCACCCGCGAGTTCCTCGGGTGACAGCTGCCGATGGGTGGTGGTGGCCGGATGGCAGGCGAGGCTCTTGGCGTCGCCAATGTTCACCAGCCGGGTCACCAGCTGCAAGGCGTCGATGAACCGGCCCCCGGCCTCACGCCCGCCGCGCGGGCTCTCGATCCCGAAGCTGAGGATGCCGGCGGCCCGCCCGCCCAGGTAGCGTTCGACCAATGGGTAATCGGAGTGGCTCGGGAGCCCCGCGTAGGCCACCCAGTTCACGGCCGGGTGGGCCTCCAGGAATTCGGCGACCGCCAGCGCATTCTCGCAATGGCGGTCCATCCGCAGGGCGAGCGTCTCGATACCCTGCAGGATCTGAAAGCTGTTGAACGGCGAGATCGCGGCCCCCATATTGCGCAGCGGGACCACGCGGGCACGCCCGATATAGGCTGCGGCACCGAAGGCCTCGGTGTAGGTCACGCCGTGATAGGAGGGATCGGGCCGCGTGAGCCCGGTGAAACGCTCCGCGTGCTCGCCCCAGGGAAAGGCGCCCGAATCGACCAGCACGCCGCCGATGCTGGTGCCGTGGCCGCCCATGTACTTGGTCAGCGAATGCACCACGATATCGGCACCGTGTTCGAAGGGCCGGCACAGATACGGAGAGGGGACCGTGTTGTCCACGATCAGCGGCACACCGTGGGCATGGGCGAGCTCGGCCATTGCCGCGAGATCCGCCACATTGCCGGCCGGATTGCCGATGGATTCGCAGAAGACCGCCCGGGTTCCGGCATCGATCAGGCTGCGCATCGTGTCGAGATCGCCCGGCGGCGCAAAGCGCACGTCGATGCCGTAGCGCGGCAAGGTGTGGGCGAACAGGTTGTAGGTGCCGCCGTAGAGGGTGCTGGTGGTCACGATATTGTGACCGGCCTCGGCGAGCGTCATCAGTCCGGCGGTGATCGCGGCCATGCCGGATGCGAAGGCCAGCCCCCCGACGCCGCCCTCCAACGCCGCCACCCGCTGCTCGAGCACATCGGTGGTCGGGTTCATGATCCGGGTGTAGATGTTCCCCGGCACCTTCAGGTCGAACAGATCGGCCCCGTGCTGGGTGTCGTCGAAGGCGAAGGACGTGGTCTGGTAAATCGGCACCGCCACCGCTCGGGTGGTGGGGTCGGGCTGGAAGCCGGCATGAATGGCCTGGGTCTCGAATTTCATCACTACCTCCTGGGGATCGGGACGGCAGACCCGGCGCGGGTTCGGGTGCCCGCGCTCGGGAAACTGCGGCTGCCGTGCGCGAGCCGAGCATACTGCAGTTGCCCAGGGAGGCGAAGCGGGCCTGGTTCCGGGGGGACTTGGGTCCGGGAGCGTGAACTCGGCGGCATTCGCCGCGGGGACGCCCCCTCGCCGCGGGCTCACGCGGCCCTGCATCGCCCGCAAAGCATGAAGGGGACCGCACTTTTTGCACATGGTTCCGGTATTTCTTCGGCGAAAATAAAAAAGTATTGATTCACGTCAACCCATTTGCGAATTCTTGGCCTACACTCCATGACTGCCGGGTGTTGTGCCCGGTGATCGAGGCTGTGCCGATCCTTTCACCGACGGGGGAGATTCATGGAATCCACTGCAGAACATGCACACGCAGTAACGTCAGAAAAAGCTCAAGAAACATACAATTACAAGATTGTTCGTCAGTTTACCGTGATGACCATCGTCTGGGGCATCGTCGGCATGCTGGTCGGCGTGATCATCGCCGCCCAGATGGTCTGGCCCCAACTCAACACGAACCTGCCCTGGTTCACCTTCGGGCGGCTGCGCCCGTTGCACACCAATGCGGTGATCTTTGCCTTCGGCGGATCGGCACTCTTCGCCACCTCGTACTACATCGTGCAGCGCACCTGTCAGGCGCGCCTGTTCAGCGACACCCTGGCCGCCTTTACCTTCTGGGGCTGGAATACGGTCATCGTGCTGGCTGCGATCACCCTGCCGCTGGGCATGACCATGGGCAAGGAGTACGCCGAACTGGAATGGCCGATCGCCATCCTGATCGCCGTGGTCTGGGTCGCCTATGCCATCGTGTTCTTCGGAACCATCCTGAAGCGCAAGACACCGCACATTTACGTGGCGAACTGGTTCTTCGGTGCCTTCATCCTGGTGATCGCGGTGCTGCACATCGTCAACAACATGTCGATGCCGGTCACCCTCACGCACTCCTACTCGGTCTATCCCGGCACCATGGATGCAATGATCCAGTGGTGGTACGGCCATAACGCGGTCGGCTTCTTCCTCACCGCCGCGTTCCTGGGGATGATGTACTACTTCGTGCCCAAGCAGGCGGGACGTCCGATCTACTCCTACCGCCTGTCGGTGGTGCATTTCTGGGCTCTGATCTCGCTGTACATGTGGGCGGGCCCGCATCACCTGCACTACACCGCGCTGCCCGACTGGGTGCAGTCGCTCGGCGTGGTCTTCTCGCTGATGCTGCTGGCCCCCTCCTGGGGCGGCATGATCAACGGCATCATGACGCTGTCCGGCGCCTGGCATAAACTGCGCACCGACCCGATCCTGCGCTTTTTGATCGTCGCGCTGTCCTTCTACGGCCTGGCGACTTTCGAAGGCCCGATGATGGCGATCAAGACCGTGAACGCGCTGTCCCACTACACCGACTGGACCATCGGTCATGTCCACGGCGGCGCGCTCGGCTGGGTGGCGATGATCTCCATCGGCTCGCTCTACGCGCTGGTTCCGAGCTTGTTCGGCAAAAAGGAAATGTATTCGATCCGAGCCATCGAATGGCATTTCTGGCTCGCGACCATCGGTACCGTGATGTACATCGTCTCGATGTGGATCGCCGGCGTGATGCAGGGCCTGATGTGGCGCGCGGTGAATCCCGACGGCACCCTGACCTACAACTTCGTGGAGACCCTGGTGCAGATGTATCCCTACTACTTCCTGCGCTTTGCGGGTGGCGTGGTGTTCCTGTCGGGCATGTTCCTGATGGCCTGGAACGTCTACAAGACCGTCGCCGGCGTCAAGCCCGTCACGCACATCGTGCCGCAAACCGCACACTAAGCCGGGGGAGACAAGACAATGAGTCATGAAATCGTCGAGAAAAACATTGGCCTGATGGTGGTGCTGATCGTTCTGGTGATCAGCGTGGCGGGCCTGGTGCAGATCGTGCCGCTGTTCTACCTGAACAGCACCACGCAGCCGATCGAAGGCATGGAGCCCCGCTCCGCACTCGAGATCGAGGGGCGCGACATCTATGTCCGGGAAGGCTGCTACGCCTGCCATTCGCAGATGATCCGACCCTTCCGGGCCGAGACCGAGCGTTACGGGCACTACTCGGTGGCCGGCGAATCGGTATGGGACCACCCCTTCCAATGGGGCTCCAAGCGGACCGGTCCGGACCTCGCCCGGGTCGGCGGCCGCTACAGCGACGACTGGCATCGCCTGCACCTGATCGACCCGCGCGCCGTGGTGCCGGAATCGAACATGCCGGCCTACGCCTTCCTGGAGCGCGCGATGATCAAATCGGACGTGACCCCACGCAAGATGCGGGCGCTGCAACGATTGGGAACGCCGTACCCCGACGAGCAGATCGCCGGAGCGGCCGCCGCCGTCGAGGGCAAGACCGAGATGGATGCGCTGATCGCCTACCTGCAAGGTCTGGGTACCACGCTCGCCCACTGGAGATAAGGCATGGACTTCGGACTGATCCATGGCCTGTTGACTGTCCTGCTGATCATCTTGTTCGGCGGGATCGTCTGGTGGGCCTTCAGCAGCAAACAGAAGAAGCGCTTCGACGAGGCCGCCAATCTTCCCTTTGCCGACCACGAAGAACAGCCTGAAGACACCGACCACCCCGGCGCGAAGCGGCCGCGGAAAGGAGATGACAATGATTGAACAAGAGATGAGCACCTTCTGGCATTGGTGGGTCGTGGTGCTTACCCTCGCCAATATCGCCGGGATCTACTGGCTGATCCGCTGGACCAGCAAGAAACGGCCCGGCGAAGTGGCCCAAGGCGCCGAAACCGGACACAGCTGGGACGGGTTGACCGAATTCAACAACCCATTGCCGCGCTGGTGGCTGTACATGTTCTACCTGACCATCGTGTTTGCGCTGCTGTACCTGGTGCTCTATCCGGGACTGGGAAAATATCCCGGCGTACTCGGATGGACCTCGGGCAACCTGCTGAACGACGAGAACAGCCAGTACCAGAGGGAAATGCTGCGCGCCGAAGAGCGCTACCAGCCGATCTTCGCCAGCATGGCCGCCCAGGACGTCCAGATCCTGGCGGCAGACAGTTCGGCGATGACCACCACCGGCCGGGCCTTGTTCAGCAATTACTGCTCGACCTGCCATGGCTCGGATGCCGGCGGGGCGCCGGGCTTCCCCAACCTGACCGACGGGAACTGGCAATGGGGTGGAACGCCGGCCGAAATCCGCCAGAGCATCGTCGACGGGCGCGTTGCTGCGATGCCGGCGATGGGTGCGGCGCTCGGTGATGACGGCGTGGAACAGGTCGCCCACTATGTGCTGCAACTGGCCGGACGCGACGATGCCGATGCCGCATTGGCCGAACAGGGGCAGGCCCAGTACAACATGATGTGTGCCGGGTGCCACGGCGCCGGCGGCGAGGGCATGGCGATCCTGGGTGCACCCAGCCTGACGACCAACACCTGGCTGTACGGCGGTTCCGTCGGAGCCATCCAGACCACGATCCGCGAAGGCCGCGCCGGCGTGATGCCCGGCTTCGGGGCTCTGCTTGGGGAAGATCGGGCGCATGTGCTGGCAGCCTACATCTACAGTCTGAATGCCGACTGAGAACCACCCCCAGGCTTTGTGAGGTCTGGGCAGGCTGCCGTTCAAAGCGGGCTACACTGGGTGGCCCGCTTTTTTATGTCCCCTCTGGCGTTTTAATTCCACCCATCGAGAGGCACCCATGGCCGACTCCGACGCGAAGCATAAAAAACAAGGGGCGCCCGCCGAAGGGCTGGACACGGACATTTACGCCAAACACCAGAAAATCTATCCGCGTCAGGTCCATGGCCTGTTTTCGCGCCTGCGCACCACCGCGCTGGTGGTGCTGCTCGGCATTTTCTACGGCCTGCCCTGGGTGCAATGGGGCGACCGCCAGGCGATTTTGTTCGACCTGCCCGAGCGCAAGTTCCACGTCTTCGGCCTGACCTTCTGGCCCCAGGATTTCTTTCTTCTCGCGGTGCTGCTGGTCATCGCGGCGCTGACCCTGTTCTTTTTCACCGCGCTGGCCGGGCGCCTGTGGTGCGGCTATGCCTGCCCGCAAACCGTATGGACCGACGCCTTCATGCGCATGGAGCGCTGGTTCGAGGGCAACCGCGGCAAGCAGATGAAGCTCGACCAGGCCGGCTGGAGCACCGAGAAGGCGCTGCGCAAGGGCGGCAAGCACACGGCCTGGGCGCTGTTCGCGCTGTTTACCGGCCTGACCTTCGTCGGCTATTTCAGCCCGAT
Organism: Thioalkalivibrio sp.; assembly: GCA_003555285.1. The sequence goes on along the minus strand of PWGH01000323.1, from coordinate 1,594 downwards.
CGCCGAACTGATCCCGCGCTTTTTCACCTTGAACACCGGCGCCTGGGAAACCTTCTGGGTGCTGTTCTACAGCCTCGCCACCTGGGGCAATGCCGGCTTCATGCGGGAACAGGTCTGCATCTACATCTGCCCCTACGCCCGCTTCCAGAGTGCGATGTTCGACAACGACACGCTGATCATTTCCTATGACACCGAACGCGGGGACCCGCGCGGCGCACGCAAGCGGGGTACCGATTACAAGACCCAGGGCCTCGGGGATTGCATCGAATGCAAGCTCTGCGTGCAGGTCTGCCCCACCGGCATCGACATCCGCGACGGCCTGCAGTACCAGTGCATCGGTTGTTCGGCCTGCATCGATGTCTGCGACGAGGTGATGGAGAAGATGGACTACCCGAAGGGGTTGATCCGCTACACCACCGAGAACGCGATGGCCGGCAAGGCGGCCAAGGTGGTGCGCCCGCGCGTGCTGCTGTACGCGATGCTGTTGCTGGTGCTTACCGCCGGCTTCGTCTACGGCGTCTCCGCCCGCAGCACCGTGGGCATCGATGTGCTCCGGGACCGCAATGTACTCTACCGGGAACTGCCGAACGGACAGATCGAGAACGTCTACACTCTGAAGCTGACCAACCGCAGCGAAGAGATCCGCCACTTCGAGATCAGCGTCTCTGGTCTTGACACCGCCCGGCTCGCCTGGGAACAAGGGGAATACGTCGCCGTGCCCCCAGGCCGGGTGATCGAACTCCCCGCCCGGGTCAGCATGGACCCCGCGGATCTGACCGGCGTCAGCAGCGAACTCTTCTTTCATGCCCGGGTCGTGGACCGTCCGGAACTGCAGAACCAGCGGCCGAGCCGGTTCATCGGCCCGATGCGCTAAATCCAGCCACCGAGGATCAACACCGCATGCGTTACCCCCGTGAAGACAGCAGCCCCTGGTACCGGCAGTTCTGGCCCTGGTTCGTGATCACCCCCCCTTTCGTGGGCATCATGCTGGGGGTGTTGCTGGTAACCGCCGCCACCCATGACCCCGATGGTCTGGTGGTCGGGGACTATTACAAGGAAGGGCGCGGCATGAACCAGAGCCTCGAGCGGGCGCAATTCGCGTCCAGTCTCGGCCTGGCCGCGCTGGCGCAAATCGAGGGCGATCGGATCTGGCTGCGCCTGGACAGCACCGTCGCGATTCCACGCCAGGACCTGAAACTGGCTTTCGAGCATCCGACCCGGCCCCACGACCATCAGGTGCGCTTGGCCTACGACGCCGGCCGGGGACAGTATTATGGGGATATCGGCCCCCTCCAGCCCGCGCACTGGCGCTTGAACCTCGAGCCCGCCGATGGCACCTGGCGCCTGCGCGGCCGGCTGGAGGAAACCGATTCCAGCGAGGTCCTACTGGAGCCCAGCGCCTGAGCCCGTACCGGTCCGCCCAAGCCGGCAAGCCCGTGTCGGTGTGCCACGACCGGTGCATCCGCACTGACAAGCCGGTGCCTGAGGGGGCGCCCACCCCAACCGGAGTCGAACACCCTGATGCAAGCCAATCCCATCTTCGATGCCGAACTGATCCGCCGCTACGACAAGGCCGGACCGCGCTACACCTCCT
>PWGH01000327.1 GCA_003555285.1 Thioalkalivibrio sp. | reverse complement strand
GGGTGTCGACAGCAGGGATGCTGTCGTCAAGCCTACAGGGATGTATTTACGGCGTCCCGCGAACAGGGCTGCGCCCTCCACTGGGATCCACCTCACCCCGGAGGCTGTGGTGTTTGTCCCGGCTTGCTAAACTGGGGTTTTGGTATAGCATCCTTGGCCATGAAATCGCGTACAGCCGTTGTCGAACGGAATACTCTGGAAACCCGGATTCGCGTCGAACTGAACCTCGACGGCGAGGGCCGTGGTGAATTTGCCACCGGATTGCCCTTTCTGGATCACATGCTGGACCAGGTCGCTCGCCACGGCGTGGTCGATCTGCGGGTTCAGGCCGAGGGCGACCTGCAGATCGACGCCCATCACACGGTCGAGGACATCGGCATCACCCTCGGCCAGGCGCTGGACCAGGCGCTCGGCACCAAGACCGGCATCCGCCGTTACGGCCATGCCTATGTGCCGCTGGACGAGGCGCTGTCCCGGGTGGTCATCGACTTCTCCGGACGCCCGGGCCTGCAGATGCACGCGGACTTTCGCCGCTCGCACATCGGCCAGTTCGACGTCGACCTGTTCCAGGAATTCTTTCAGGGACTGGTGAATCATGCCCGCATGACCCTGCACATCGACAGCATTCGCGGCCATAATGCCCATCATGTCGCCGAAACCATCTTCAAGGCCTTCGGTCGGGCCCTGCGCATGGCGGCCGAACCCGACCCGCGCATGACCGACGTCACGCCATCCACCAAGGGCGCCCTGTAAGGCGAACCTGCAAGAGGGCGTTGTCACAATGCAAAGCGTCGCCGTAATCGACTACGGCATGGGCAACCTGCACTCGGTGGAGCGTGCGCTCCGGCACGAGGCGCCGCCGGGCACCCAGGTCCTGCTGACCCACGACCTCGCCGTCATCCGCGAGGCCGACCGCCTGGTCTTTCCCGGCCAGGGCGCGGCGGCCGATGCGATGCAGGCCCTGCGCCGGCTCGGCCTCGATACCCTGCTGCCCGAACTTGCCGCCACCCGGCCCTTCCTCGGCATGTGCCTGGGCCAGCAGATCCTGCTGGACTGGAGCGCCGAGAACGGCGGCGTCGACCTGCTGGGCCTGATCCCCGGCCGGGTCGAGCGCTTTCCCGAGCGCATGCTCGACGCGGCGGGCCACCGGCTGAAGATTCCCCACATGGGGTGGAACCGGGTGCGCCAGCTGCAGGACCATCCGCTCTGGCACGGCCTGCCGCAGGAGGCCTGGTTCTATTTCGTGCACAGCTACCGCGTGCTGCCGACGACGGCCGACACCACCGTCGGCGAGACCGACTACGGCAGCGCCTTCGCCTCGGTGCTCGCGCGCGGTTCGATCTTCGCGATGCAGTGCCATCCCGAAAAGAGCGCCGCCGACGGTTTGCGCCTGCTGCACAACTTCCTCCACTGGGACGGCGTCTGGGCATGAGCGCCACGTCACGCCTTCTATGGACCCGACGCGCGTGCCGCGGCACGCCGCGGGCGATTTCGCACTGTACTCGTCACGGGAGTCGACAATGCTGGTGATACCCGCAATTGATCTCAAGGAAGGCCAATGCGTGCGTCTGCGTCAGGGGCGCATGGAGGACTCGACGGTGTTCGGGGACGATCCGGTCGCGATGGCCGGGCGCTGGGTCGAAGCGGGCGCCACGCGCCTGCACATCGTCGACCTGGACGGGGCCTTCGCCGGGGTACCGAAGAACGCCCCGGTGATCCACCGCATCGCCGAGGCCTACCCCGAGCTGCAGATCCAGGTCGGCGGCGGCATCCGCGACGCCGATACGGTGCAGACCTACCTCGATGCCGGGGTTGAATTCGTGATCATCGGCACCAAGGCCGTCAGCGCGCCGCACTTCGTCAATGACCTGTGCCTGGAGTTTCCCGGGCGCATCATCGTCGGATTGGATGCGCGCGACGGCAAGCTCGCGGTCGACGGCTGGTCCAAGCTTTCGCACCACGATCTCACCGACTTGGCGCAGCACTTCGAGAACGATGGCGTGATGGCTCTGGTCTACACCGACATCAGCCGCGACGGCATGATGCAGGGCGTGAACGTCGAGGCGACCGCGAAGCTCGCGAGCCAGGTGCGCATCCCGGTGATCGCGTCGGGCGGCGTGAACTCGCTGGAAGACATCCGGCGGCTGCGCGCGCAGGAGGACGAGGGCATCAGCGCGGTGATCGTCGGCCGCGCGCTGTACGAAGACACCTTCAGCCTGCAGGACGCGATCGCCGCGGCCACCGGAGACACCTGACGCCCATGCTTGCACGACGCATCATCCCCTGCCTCGATGTGGACGCCGGCCGTGTGGTCAAGGGCGTGAACTTCGTCGGCATCCGCGACGCCGGCGATCCAATCGAGGTCGCGCGCCGCTACGACGCCCAGGGTGCGGACGAGATCACCTTTCTCGACATCACCGCGAGCAGCGACGAGCGCGACACGATCCTGCACGTGGTCGAGGCGGTCGCGAACCAGGTCTTCATCCCGCTGACGGTCGGCGGCGGCATCCGCGAGGTCGCCGATATCCGGCGGCTGCTGAACGCCGGCGCCGACAAGGTCGGCATCAACACCGCCGCGGTACAGCG
>PWGH01000077.1 GCA_003555285.1 Thioalkalivibrio sp. | reverse complement strand
TAATCTTCAGTACCGGTTATTGCATTCCATTGACCAAAAATTGAACGCCTGATCCACTGATCTTTCTGTGGATTATAGCTGAAAAAACGAAAAGGAATACTGCTGCCTCCCGAAATAGTTCCATCAGAAGCTTTTGCCAACCCCATAGGGAGCGCCCCTTCAGCATCGTATTCAAACTCAACCCTTCGAATTATATCAGTTTGCAAATTCTCTATAAGCATAAAGCGTTCAATTAAATTAAGTTCTTTTACCTGCTCACCATTTGGCAGTTTACAGTAACGCAGGGCCTGAGTACCGGCAATATACTTTTTTTGCTCAAACTCAGGGGAAGTATCTAACTTCTGGACCTGACCTTCATAAAATACATACCACTGCTCTTCATCTTCTCCTGCCGGAACAACAGCATATACTTTTCCATCCAGGGCTCTTTTTACTTTAGCTTCACCCTGTATAAGCTGCTCATCTGATATTACAGAAACTGCTTCACCTGTTGAGCGATTTAAAATAAATAGCTGTGCTTCAGAGTATCCGATTCCAATATATATCCAACCCTGATCATCAGCTGCAATTGAGCGGGGATATTGGGCCCAGTTTTCTTTGTAGAGAGAACCATAGTCATGGAATTCTCCAGTCTCGTGATCATAGCTTACAACACCACTGTGGGGATAGGTGGCTGACCAGATTATACCCTGATCATCTTCAGTCATACTCATAGAAGCGCGGGGTAAAGTTTCCTGCACAAAACTAAACTCTTTTCTTAAAGGATCAAACTCCACAAAATGACTGCCAAAATGAGTGTAGTAACGATTTTGTGTGGACAATATTGATGCATAAGGGGCATCATTATTACTAAAGGGAGTTAAATATTCTTCAGCATTACCTGTTGCAGCATCAATTTCCAGCAGTGCAAAAGCTCCACGATGATCAAAAAGCCAGGCCAACACTAAATTTCTACCATCATTGACTGACTCTTGAAATAAGCAAGTGTTTTTAAGCTCTGAAACTAGTTCTTCAACCCCTCCTACCGTCCTCTTATCAAGGTTATATAGTGCCAACATCAAAGCCATATCATTTATTGCTTCAACCTGAGAACTATATCCTGCTTCTACCCACTCACCCTGCATACACTTCCGGAACTTATGCTCTATAAAAGGATGGTTATATTCTTTTGCAGAATCATATATTTTTTCTGCTTTTGCCTTAGCTATTTTGCTCTGCTCTCTAAAAACCTTCTCCAGATCAGCCGCCTTTTGGCTATCATATGTACAGACCATTCCGCGATTCTGGGCCACAGGGGCAAAAATCCCATGGTCGACAAATCCTTTTCCAAGATCTCTATTTTGAGCTGAAGCACTGCGCAGTGGAAAGACACTCAACAATAACCCACTTATTACCATAATCAAAAATAATTCAATTATAATATATAAAATGATATGCAGCATAGTATCACATCCTATAAAGGTGTTAAACAAACATGATTTTAATAACAGTTATCCCTCATCAAACCATTTAAAAAATACCGGGCCTTTCTCATACCATGGAGAACAAAATAGCTCAGCGGGCTGTCCCGAAATATATCAGGGAACTCCCCGCTGAGCAAAATTTCGGAGTTTTTTTTGCTCCAAGCTTTTAACCAAAAGCAATATTTTTTTATCAGTTAAACACATCATCCAGATACTCTTGAGTTGAAGGTTTTATAGCATCTACTGCAGCAGCAGGGCTAGCACCTTCCAGTAAAATTTCTTCTAATACATCATCAATTTCGGGAATCCGGAGTGGATCAAATCCCACCGAACGTCTTTGATTTTCATATACCCATTCCTTAACTTCCATACTCTCCTCATCTCTTAAGGCCATTATTGTTTCTTCATCCATGAGTTCTTCTTCCCAAGTAGGTGCCTCTCTATACTCTTCAGTTTCTCTAAATAGAGCATTTGACAGAGCTATAAGCCCACCGGGATCTTCTGCAGTAACGGGTATAGCATTAACAAGCTTATGGGTAATTGTAGATACATGCTCATCCGCCCGGGGACCTCTAGGCATGGGAGCAAAGCTGTAATCATCTTCCATATCCCCTTCATGCCACGATATTATTTCCCAGGGACGATAATGATACATTGCAATATCACCCTCAAAAAACTCATCCCTACCTATTGTGCCCTGAATATCAGTTTCATGTATTACTTCTTCTGTATATAACTCCTGCAAAAACTCTAAGGCTTCCATAACCTCAGGGTCATCCAGAGCAAATGTAGTCCGGCCATCAATTTCCCTGATACCAGCACCATCATTTGAAAAAGCAAAGTATCTTAGAAGATCCACTAGTCCACGGCCTGGACCTAAACCCCAGACATCTATTTCCCGATCTCCAGTAGTATCCTGGGTAGCACTAATAGCTATATCTCTAAATGCATCCCATGTCCATTCGCCAGCCTTCCAGAGTTCATAAGGATTTGGCAGGCCTTCGTCCTCGAACATAGTTCTATTGTATATTATAAGGTCAGGAGCGCCGAACCTATGTGCATACATTGTATCAGAACGAAAGGCATAGAATGATCCATCAATAGGGCTTCTATAATATTCAGGATCT
>PWGH01000007.1 GCA_003555285.1 Thioalkalivibrio sp. | reverse complement strand
TTGGTGCGCCGCCGGTCACCGCCATCGTCAGTGTCGGTGGCGGCGCCGCCAATCCGCAATGGCGGGCACTGCGTGCCCGGATTTGCAGGGTGCCGGTCTACCCGGCCGAACACGAAGCGGCCGCCCATGGGGCCGCCCTGCTGGCGCAGCAGGGCACTCGCTCCGAGACGTCCTGAAGGCCAGCCCCACACGGCCCGCCCCCGCGCAGCGCCCGGACGCCGTGCAGACCCGGGGCCCCGGGCCGGTATTACGTTCAGGCGTGGCCGGCACTCGAGGCATCGTGGCGCGCCGTATGCAGGGAACGCAGGGCCTCTTCGAGGACCTCGCGGGCCAGGTGCCGGCTCATCTCGGGATCCGCGGGGATCATCTCCGTGCGCACCGCCATGGCCATGGCCAGCGCCTGGAGCACATCTCCGTTCAAGGTGTCGCCGAGCTGAGCAATTTCATGATTGACCGTCTCCAAGACCCGATCGAGGATCTGTTGGACGTGCGTGGTGGAACCGGTTTCCGGGTGCAGGCGAAACTCGAAGGAAATGGCATCCCCGGCCGGTGTCGTGAACTCGTACGGAAGGTGATTCATGTTTCTTCTCCTGATTCTCGGAAGAGGGGCGAAGTCATGCGACGGCCGGGGCACGTACCATCAGCATGTAGTTGATCCCTTCATAGCGCGTCAGGCGCATGCGCCGGTGCCACGGATTCACCGCAACACCGGATCGTGCCACGATCTGGTAGCCCACTGCCTCCAGGGGACGCGTCAACTCCTTCGGACGCACGAAACGGCGCCACTGATGGGTCCCGCGCGGCAACAGCCGCCAAACGTACTCCGCACCAAGAATGCCAGCAACATAGCTGGCAACGGTCCGGTTCAAGGTCGCCAACACCAGGAATCCGCCGGGCCGAACCTTCGCGATGCACTGGCCGAGAAAAGCCTGTGCATCGGTCACATGTTCGATCACCTCCATGTTCAGAACCACGTCAAAATCCGAGTCGGCCAGGGCGTCCAGGGCCGCGTAGCGGTAGTTTAGCGCCAGCCCGCTGCCCTTGGCGTGCTGCCGGGCCACGTGAATATTACGCGGTGTCACGTCGATACCCAGCAGGGAGGCCCCGTGACGGGCGAGGCTCTCCGACAGGATACCACCGCCGCAGCCCACATCGAGGAACCGCAGACCCTGCAGCGCCTGCGGTTCCTCAGAATTGAGGCCTAGCTCTCGGGCCAACTGCTGTACGATCCAGCGCGTTCGCACCCGGTTCAACACATGCAAGGGCCAAAACGGGCCCTGCTCGTCCCACCAGGTTTCGGCCAGCCGCTGATACCGTGCGACCTCCTCGGGATCCACGCTGGAGGCCTGGATCGCATCGGGTTCCTGCATGAAACACACTCCAGTTGCCGGGGGCCCGTGCCGGGGCTCAATGGCCCCTTGGGGGCCGTGCCGAAGGTTTCATCCAGCGCCTGGCAGCAGCGTTCCGAACTGGCCAGAGCGCCGACCCCTGCAGCGCATCGCCCGGAGTCGCCCCCCGGTTGATTCGAGCGGCTGGGTCCAGCGAACCTTCACCATGGGGTTATCGACTCCTCAGGCTTTCGGCCCCTGCGCTCGGCGTTAGTTCAGGGAAAAAAGCCGCGCACTGTCCGACGGCGCGTGGTCTCGGCGGTGGACTGCGCCCCCCTCAGATCGGTACCGTAGGCCCAACAAGCCGCCAAGGAGAGCCCTTTGTCAAGAGTCCTGTTCCCCCCTACGGGCAGCCGGTGGCTGCGTCCTGGGCTGGCCGGCCTTCTGTTGATCCTGCTGATGCTGCCCATCGGGACGATGGCGCAGGATCCGCGCCCCGACAACGAGACACTCCAGGCCCTGATCCAGGCCCTGGAAGACCCCGAGATTCGTGCCGGCCTGCTCAAGGCGCTCCGGGAACGCACTGGCGAACCGGCCAACGGCGGGGCCAACGAGGGGACCGTCGAAACACCGCCGGCAGCCGATCCCGAGACGGTCACCCTGCCGCGTCAGGTGGCTCAGTTCACGCAACAGGCCGCCGAGGGTACGGTGGCCGAACTCCGCCGCCAGGGGGCCTTGTTGGGTGAGGTGGCCGCCGGTCTGCAGGAGATGGATTGGGCTGCCTTTGCGCGCGTCGCACTCGATCTGATCCTACTGATGGCCGTCACCGTCGGCATCTTCTGGCTGCTGCGCCGCAGCGTCCGAAGTCTGTATGGGGCGCTGGATCGCTGGGCACTCGGCTCCACCCGCACCATCGCACTGTTTCGCACCGTGCCCGCGGTGATTCTGGCCGCGGCGATCGATCTGCTGGTGGTGCTGCTGGCGTGGCTGGTCGGCTACGGCCTGGCGCTGTTCGTGTTGTCGGGCACCGCGACAATGGCCACCCAGCATGCGCTGTTCCTGAACGCCTTCCTGCTGATCGAGGTCATCAAGGCCGTATTGCGGCTGCTGTTCGCCAATCGCTACGCGGGGCTGCGTCTGGTGCCGTTGACCGGCGAGGAGGCGGCCTACTGGAATGCCTGGCTGGCCCGGTTAGTCGGCTTCATCGGATACGGACTGCTGTTTCTCGTCCCCGTGGTCCATCACCACATCGCGCCGGCCGCCGGCCGTTCGATGACGCT
>PWGH01000185.1 GCA_003555285.1 Thioalkalivibrio sp. | reverse complement strand
CGGCATCCTGTTTTTTCCGAACCTCTTTCGCGGCACCCCGATTGCGGGCGAGGCACCCGAGTACCTGGGCATCGTCGCCGCGACCAACATGCCGCTGGCGATCTTCCAGCCCGCACTGGGCAGCAACCGCGAGCGGCTCGGCCCCTTGCTCGACACGCTCTACGCCGCCGGCAGCCCCGCCTATGCCTGGATGATCGGTCAGGTGCGCGATTACTACCTGCTGTATTCCGATCAGCCCGACAACCTGGCGCTCGATGCCTCGGCGGGCGACATGCCGGATCCGGTTCGCCAAGCGATCCTCGACACCCCGCAGCAGCTGCTCGAGGCCGTCCACCTGCTGGCGCAGACACCGCGGTCCGGCACGGTCCGGCCGCTCGACGAAACCGCCGAAACGCCGACGGTGACCCCGTACGGGCTGATCGAACGCGACGCCCGCTTGGCGCCGGAATACGATCTGATCGATGCCCGTGGTGTGCGTCATCGCAGCGAGGAAAACGACGGGCGCATCACCCTGGTGAATTTCTGGGCGACCTGGTGCCCGCCCTGCGTGCACGAGATCCCGTCGATGAATCGCCTGACCGACGCCTTCGACGCGCGCGAATTCGCGATCGTCTCGATCAACTTTCGCGAGGAACCCCAGCACATCCTCGAGTTCATGCAGGAGGTCGCGGTGGATTTCCCCGTGCTGATGGACGAGGACGGTGCGGCCTCCGGCGAATGGGGCGTCTTCGCGTTCCCGAGTTCCTTTCTGCTCGATCGCGAGGGCCGGATTCGCTATTCGGTCAATACCGCAATCGAATGGGACACCGACGCGGTCCGGGCCGTCATCGATCGTTTGCGCGCGGAATGAGCGGCGGGTCGCGCGGGCTGCCTTGACCCTGCGCGTGTAGGACGTCAAACCCCTGGACAAGGTTTTTGGTGGGAACGGGTCGCCGAGAATGCTCGCCCCCTACAAGGGCGGGCCGGATTGCCTATGATGCGGGGCGAATTGTCCATTGCCGAGGTACATTTCACCATGTCGAACCCGCCGAACCGCCGCATCGAGGCCCTGATCGCCGACGAGATCCACTGCCGTGTGGAGCAGGTTCGGGCCACCGTGGCCTTGCTCGACGAGGGCGCCACCGTGCCCTTCATCGCCCGGTACCGCAAGGAGGTCACCGGCGGGCTGGACGACATCCAGTTGCGCACGCTCGAGGAGCGTCTGATCTACCTGCGCGAGCTCGAGGAGCGTCGCAGCGCGATCCTGAGGAGCATCGCCGAGCAGGACCTGCTGACCCCAGCGCTCGAGGCCGAGATCCAGGCCGCCGACAACAAGACGCGCCTGGAAGACCTCTACCTGCCCTACAAGCCCAAGCGTCGCACCAAGGCCCAGATCGCCCGCGAGGCCGGCCTGGAGCCGCTCGCCGACGCGCTGCTGGCCGATCCGACCCTGGATCCGGAGACCGCGGCCGACGTTTATCGCAATACCCAACACAAGATCGAGTCGGCGAAGGACGCCCTCGACGGCGCCCGGCAGATTCTGATGGAGCGTTGTTCCGAGAACGCGGACCTGCTCACCCGGCTGCGCACCTGGCTCTGGCAACACGCCCGGGTCCGCACCCAGGTCGTCGAGGGCAAGAGTGATCCCGACAGCAAGTTTCGCGACTACTTCGACCGATCCGAGCGCCTCGCCGACATCCCCTCGCACCGCGCGCTGGCGCTGTTTCGCGGCCGCAAGGAGGGCGTGCTGCGCGTCGCCATGACCCTGCCCGACGAGCTCGAGGCGGCCGACCCGCACCCCTGCACCGCGATGGTCGCGCACAGCCTGGGTTGGCAGCACCAGCGCCGCGCCGCCGACGACTGGCTCCGGGACACGGTGCGCTGGGCCTGGCGGGTCAAGCTCGCCGTGCACCTGGAGACCGAACTGCTGGGCCGGGTGCGCGAGGCGGCGGAGGCGGCGGCGATCACCGTCTTCGCCCGCAACCTGAAGGCGCTGCTGATGGCGCCGCCCGCGGGCATGCGTGCGACGATGGGCCTGGATCCGGGGCTGCGCACCGGCGTGAAGGTCGTGGTGGTCGATCCCACCGGCAAGCTGCTGGCCCACGACACCGTCTTCCCGCACGCCCCGCGCAAGCGCTGGGACGAGACGCGGGCGACGCTGGTCGCGCTGTGCCGGCAGCACGACGTCGAGCTGATCGCGATCGGCAACGGCACCGCGAGCCGGGAGACCGACAAGCTCGCCGGCGAGGTGGTGCAGCAGCTCAACCAACGCACGGTGCACAAGATCATCGTGAACGAGGCCGGGGCGTCGGTGTATTCGGCGTCGGAGCTCGCGTCGCGCGAGTTTCCGGACCTCGACGTGTCCTACCGCGGCGCGGTGTCGATCGCCCGGCGCCTGCAGGACCCGTTGGCGGAACTGGTGAAGATCGAACCCGAATCGATCGGTGTCGGCCAGTACCAGCACGACGTGAGCCAGGTGCAGCTCGCCCGCAGCCTGGATGCGGTGGTCGAGGACTGCGTGAACGGCGTGGGGGTCGATGTGAACACCGCCTCGGCGCCGTTGCTCGCGCGCATCGCCGGGCTGAATGCGACCCTCGCCGGCAATATCGTCGGCTTTCGCGAGGAACACGGGGTGTT
>PWGH01000312.1 GCA_003555285.1 Thioalkalivibrio sp. | reverse complement strand
CGCCTGCAGCACGAGGGCGGCGACACCGGCTACATGCGGCGCAGCCATCGAGGTTCCGCTCATCAAGGCCGTCGCCGTGTTACTGGTGTGATAGGCGGAACGAATACTGGCCCCCGGCGCAAAGAGGTCTACACAAGAACCGTAATTGGAAAAGCTGGAACGGCTGTCGGAACTCGTGCTGGCGGCCACGGTAATCGCATTGGGGGCCCGCGCCGGCGAGTAGTTGCAGGCATCGGCATTGGCGTTCCCGGCGGCCACTACCATCGTGACCCCCTTCTTGATCGCATTCTCCACCGCATCGTCCAGCGACTGCGCGGCACCGCCGCCCAGTGACAGGTTTGCAACGGCGGGGCGCTGCGCGGTCTGCCCCGCCACCCAGTCCACGCCGGCGATCACGCCGCTCATGGTGCCCGCACCGTTGCAATCCAGCACCCGCACCGGAACCAGTTGCACGGCCTTCGCCGCACCCCAGGTCGTGCCGCCCACCGTACCGGCGACGTGCGTACCGTGGCCATTGCAGTCGGCCGTGCCCCGGCCGTCTTCGATGGCCGTGGCACCGGCCTGTACACGACCGGAAAAGTCGACGTGGTCGGCCCGAATGCCGGTATCGATGATGAAGGCAAAGACGTCGGGTGCCGTGGTGCCGTATTCATACAACCCATCGAGCGGAAGCTCGCGCTGATCAATGCGATCCAAACCCCAGGTGGCGTTGCTTTGTGTGGCGCTGAGCGAAACGTTGTGATCCTGTTCCAGGTAGGTCACCCGGGGATTCATGCGAACCTCCTGATAGGCCGCATCCGGAATCGTCGCCGCGAAGCCCTTGATGGCATGGCGATAGGTGTAATGGATTTCGCCGCCCCGCCCCCGCATCAGATTCCGCGCCTCGGCGCCCGGATCCGCCACGTCGCCCTGAAAAACCACGATGTAGCGCTGGGGAATGGGCTGCGAGGCCCCAAAGGGCTGGGCGGGTGCCGCCGCCCCCGGCTGGCCGATCGCCGCAGGTCCGAAGACCAGCAGGGCCAGCCCCAGACTCCCGGCGACCAGTGACAGGAAGGCCCAGCGGCGAAAATAATTCATTAGATCTACCGTAATAAGATCTTAGGAATAATATATATAGCTAATTCGCCACCGAAATGCTAGCTAATTTCTCCAGAAGTTCTATATCCGAAGGCTGAACTCAGGGGTCAGGCTCCCGTGACTTCAGGCTGTTCAAAAGTGGCAACGGATTACCGCGTGCAGTCTTCCGTGAACTCGGCCGGGACGTCCCACTCTGCGGCAATCTCGGAGTTCCGCAACGTGGCGCGCACGGTGATCCGGCCGGCCTCGATCTTGTACAGGGGCCAGTTACGCCCATTTTCCCTGGCGGTGTCCACTTCATGTCCCATGCTGATTCCCAACGCCTGCCCGGCAACGGATACGTGGTGGGTAACGGTGCCGTTTCGGTGGACCTGCTCTCGTGCACTGACGCTATAGGCATCCCTACCTTCCCCGCCCTTGCCGAGGGTCTGAAATCTGATTTCGCTGATGCCGTCGTGTGTTGCCTGTGGCGTACACCTCAGCGCGGCGGTCTCCAGGGGAAATCGCTGGTCGCCCAGTTGTATGAAGCCATTGGCGGCGGGTTCTTTGAATGCGTCAGCAGCCGCTTCCTGGGTAATTGCCGCGCGCGCTTCCGGCGCGCTATCGCCGGGTTGGGCGTCATTATTGTTGCAGCCGGCCAGCGCCAGGCCCAGCATCGGAATCCATAGATATCGGGTCATTCGCATGATTTTCTCAACATGAGGCTCGGCGCCACCCTGGCATGGGCGTTCGCCCTGGGATTTGACGCACTGGCCGGCACCAGGACCAACACAAAACCAGACGTCTACGGATCCGCGGCGCTCGGCTGGGTTCACTCCAACGCTGCGGACGAAAGCGGCAGCTCGGTATTGACCGATACGCCGCGGTAATCGAGTGCCGTCGGGACGAAGTCCTCCGACGCGCGATAGACCAGCTGAAACCGACGCGCATCGCCGCCGGTCGGCAGCCAGAACGGCTCGGCCAGAGGAATCGGTCCGGCATTGAAAATGCCCACGAACTCGGCGGGCTCTCCGTCGTCGGTGATCAGGTCGACCCGACTCGAGATGCCCATCATTCCGCCGACCGGGCTCTCGTTGCGCATCGAGGCGTCGAGGACAAGCAACCGTTCGTTCGCACCGGCGGCGTGATCGCCGAACGCATCGGTCCGCTCCAGCCCATGCAGGGTGAACGGCGTCGGAACGTCCTCGATCAAACCCGCGGGCGTTGCGGCATCGGATGCCACGTACGCCCCTCGGAGCGTGAACATCATGGACTCGGGAATGGGGTCGTCGATACCCGGTCCGCGAAACTCCGGAAAGTGCACCTCGAGCACCACCGATTCGACTCCTTCGGGAATAGGGAACACGCCCACACCACCGGCCATGGCATCCGGCAGAAACGCCGGGTTCGCGGACAACGCCCCGAGATCGGGATCGCGCACGAACGCATACTCGCCATCGACCACGACCTGCAGCAGCCCCGCCGCCTGCACGTATTCCATCACCTTCGGTAGACGCACCCGCTCTTCCGGATCCGCAGCCCGATCGAGCGCCAGGGCATCCGCTTCGATGG
>PWGH01000118.1 GCA_003555285.1 Thioalkalivibrio sp. | reverse complement strand
CTTCGACGACATCGAGTTCGTTGGCGAGCGAAGTGCCTTCCTCGACCGTAATCACGCCTTCCTTGCCGACCTTCTCCATCGCCTCGGCAATGATCTGGCCGATCGACTCGTCCGAGTTCGCGGAGATGGAACCGACCTGGGCGATCGCGCGATTGTCAGTGCAGGGCTTCGACAGAAGCTGCAGCTGCTCGACCGCCGCGATTACCGCACGATCGATGCCGCGCTTGAGGTCCATCGGGTTCATGCCCGCGGTGACCGCCTTCATGCCTTCGTGCACGATCGACTGGGCCAGGATGGTCGCGGTCGTGGTGCCGTCACCGGCGGCGTCGGAGGTCTGGGAGGCGACTTCCTTGACCAGCTGGGCGCCCATGTTCTCGAACTTGTCTTCCAGCTCGATTTCCTTGGCGACGGACACGCCGTCCTTGGTCACGGTCGGGGCGCCGAAGGCCTTGTCCAGCACCACGTTACGGCCCTTGGGACCCAGGGTGACCTTGACTGCGTTGGCCAGCACATTGATACCACGAACCATGCGGGTACGGGCGTCATTTCCGAAACGAACGTCTTTTGCACTCATAGTGAACTGTCTCCTGAAGCGATTGAATGGGTGAGCGAATGGCGAAGGGCATCAGCCCTCGATGACCGCCATGATGTCGTCTTCGCGCATCACCAGAAGATCCTCGCCACTGACCTTGACTTCGGTTCCGGAATACTTGCCAAAGAGCACGCTGTCACCCGGCTTCACGTCCAGCGCACGCACCTCACCGTTGTCCAGGATCTTGCCGTTGCCCACGGCGAGCACTTCGCCACGGATGGGCTTCTCGGCGACCGAGTCCGGGATCACGATGCCGCCCGGGGAGGTCCGTTCTTCTTCCATACGCTTGACGATGACACGATCATGCAAAGGTCGCAGATTCATGGGGCGAGCTCCTTAGTTAAGTGTGGTGGTTCGAATGGGGCCTGTTCGGCACGGGGGCCGTTAGCAGCCAACCCGATCGAGTGCCAATAATAGGAGCAAAGCCGCCGGTGTCAAGGGGAGACGCGATCGCGACCCGTGCAAAAAGGCTGACACTCGGCGTCCGTTAGCGATCGCGGTCCTCCGGAAGGCGATCCGGATCCGCCTGGCCATTCTCGCGCGCGTCCCCGCCATTCTCGCGCGCGTCGGTGCGCTTGCGGTATTCGCCCTCGATCGTCCCGCCTCGCGCGGCCGCCGAACGGCGCGCCGCCGCCACCCAGACCGAACGCCGCCGCAATAACCCGTTCGCCGCCGCCGCGCGCAGCGGTGGCACCATCAGCGCCAGACCAAAGCCGTCGGAAAAAAATCCGGGAATCAGCAGCAGGATCGCCGCCAGCATCAACAGCCAGCCCTCGAGCAATTCCCGTGCGGGCACCTCGCCACGGGCGAGCATGGTCTGCATACGGCGCCAGTGGGCCACCCCCTGCCAGCGAAAGATCCACAGGCCGACCGCTGCGGAGACCACAACCAGGCCCACGGTGGCGAGCGCACCCACGGCGCCACCGACCCAGGCGAAGCCGAAGATCTCCAGCAGGACGACACCGAGAAAGACGAACAACGGCAGCAGCGGATGGCGCATCAAGAACCCCCTGAATTTAGGCTATCATTCCAACACCCTTGTTCCTCCCCTGTCGAGTGTCGACGACCACCCATTCCGGTAACGGCCGGCGGCGGGCGGCACCTTCTACAGCGGGAATTTTTCGATCAACTGTCTCGTCTCTTAGAGCGACAACGAGTCGATCCAGGCAGGACCCGACGGGAGCCCCCTCATGTCGCAAACGATTTCCAGTATTCTTTCACGCCTCGGCATACTGGCCCTGGTGCTCGTTCCCTTCGCGCTGTTCGCCGCGGCGGACCCGCGCAATCCCGACGAGCACTTCTTCCAGCCCACCTTCGGGGACTTCCAGGAGGAACTGGGCGAGGCGCGGGCGGACGGCAAAAAGGCGATCCTGCTGTTCTTCCAGATGGACGACTGCCCGTTCTGCCATCGCATGAAGCAGCAAGTCCTGAACCAGCCCGAGGTTCAAGACTACTATCGGGAGCACTTCGCCATCTTCAGTGTCGATGTCGAGGGCGATGTCGAGATCATCGATTTTCAGGGCGAGCCACGGCGTGAGGCCGATTTCGCAACGCGCGATTTTCGCGTGCGCGCGACGCCCGTCTTCCAGTTCTTCACCTTGGACGGCGAACCCATCACCCGCTTCACCGGTGCAACGCGCGATGTCCGGGAATTCCTGCAACTGGGCCAGTTCGTGGCCGAGGGGCACTATGAAGAGATGAACTTCACCCGCTACAAGCGCGAGGTACGGTAATCCATCGCATGCGTATTCGGGGGGGTACAGCACACATTCTGGTTGGACTGCTGCTCACGACCACACTGCCTGCCGGCGCGCAGACCGAATCGGAGCCGCTGCCGCAACCGCTACGCGTGGAGCAGGCCCTGGCCGCGATCGATGCCCGGCACCCCGCGCTGCAACGCGCGCGAGCGCAACGAGATCATAGCGAACAAGCACTGGCGGCCGAAAAGGCGGTGGAAGGTCTCACCGTCGATGCCCACCTCGAGGCCCGCTGGATCGAACCCAACGATCTCGTCCTCGACGACAGCCGCAACGACTCGCGCGCCACCCTGG
>PWGH01000244.1 GCA_003555285.1 Thioalkalivibrio sp. | reverse complement strand
GGAGGGCGCAGCCCTGTCGGGGGGGGTCGACAGCAGGGATGCTGTCGTCAAGCCTACAGGGAGGTATTCACGGCGTCCCCCCGACAGGGCTGCGCCCTCCGCTGGGATCCACCACCCCCTAGCTGAGTTGGAGGATGGCGGTGGCGACGCCGAAGTAGATCATGATGCCGATCACGTCGACGACCGAGGTGATCAGCGGGGCGCTGGCGGTGGCCGGGTCGGCACCCAGGCGGGTCAACACGAACGGCAAGGTCATGCCGAAGAGCGAACCGAAAACGACGACCAGGAACATCGCGATCGCGATCGCGTTGGCGACCTCGAGGTTGCCGAGCCAGTTTCCCGACAGCCAGATCGCGGCGGCCAGCGATAGGCCCAGTGCGGTCGCGACCAGGATCTCCTTCAGGCCGAGCTGGAACCAGTCGCGGATCTGGATATCGCCGGTGGCGAGCGCGCGCACCATCAGCGTCGAGGCCTGCGCGCCGGCATTGCCGCCGGAGGCGATCACCATCGGCAGGAAAAAGACCAGCGCCACCACCGCTTCGATCGAGGCCTCGAAGAAGGCGATCGCCGCCCCGGAAAACAGGTTCACCACCACCAGAATCACCAGCCAGCCGACGCGCTTGCGGTAGAGTAGGCGCATGGTGGCGTCGCGCAGCGACAGCGGCAGATCGCTCACCGCGGCCATGCGGTGGAAGTCCTCGGTGGTCTCGTCGCGGATGATGTCGAGCACGTCGTCGATGGTAATGATGCCCAGCAGCACGCCGCCGGCATCGACCACCGGCAGCACGTCCAGATCGTAGTGACTGATGCGCCGGGCCGCCTCTTCCTGGTCCTCGTGGGCCTCGATGCTGATGATGTCGCTGCGCAGCGTCGATTGCACCGGCGCACGCGGCCGGCTGAGCAGCAGTTCCTTCAGCCGCACCCAGCCGATCAGCTGGCCCTCGGCCGATACGGCAAAGATGGTGTTGACGGTCTCGGCGATCTCGCTATGTTCGCGTAGATGGTCGAGCGCCTCGGCGACGGTCCACTCCGGGCGCACGGTCGCGAACTCGGGCGTCATGATGCGCCCGGCGCTCTCCTCCGGATAGGCGAGCAGGAACTCGAGCGCCTCCTTGTCGGTGTCCGGCAGTGACTCGAGGATCGCCTCGGCGTGCGCGTCCTCGAGTTCCTCGAGCACCGCGGCCGCGTCGTCGTACGACAATTCCCCGATCAGCCGGGTCGCGCGTTGCTCATCCAGGCCTTCCAGCAGCAGCGTCTGGTGTTCGGTGGGCAGGTGCGCGTAGATGTCGGCGGCGCGTTCGTGATCGAGACGATCGAACAGCAGGTGCCATTGCGGGCGCGGCAGGGCACCCAGCGCCATTGCGACGTCCGGGGCCGCGTGGGCGTCGATCAATTCGGGCAGATGTTCGGTATCACCGCGGTCCAGTGCGCTGCGCAGCTGATCGGCCAGCGTTGCGGCCAGCGTCGGGGTGTCCTCGAGGATCTCGGTCATGGCGTTGGCGTATCAGGTTGCGGCGAGCGTGAGGTCGAAGATGGCGACGGCCAGGGCGAAGTAGATCAGGATGCCGAAAATGTCCGCCAGCGAGGTGACCAGCGGCACACTGGCCGTCGCCGGATCGAGCTTGAATCGGGTCAGGACAATCGGCAGCAGCATCCCGACCACGCTCGCCGCTGTCACGATCATCGTCATCGCGAGAGCGACCAGCAAGGCCATCTCCAGGCCACCCCGCCACAGCCCGATCAGCGACACGGCGAGACCCATCGTCAGTCCCAACGCCACCGAGACCCCGACCTCCTTGCCCCAAAGCTTCAACCAGTCGCGCGCGGCGACCTCGCCGGTGGCGATGGCGCGCACCATCAGCGTGGAGCTTTGCGCCCCCGCGTTGCCGCCCGAGGCGATGATCAGCGGCAGGAACATCACCAGGATCACCACCGTCTCGATCGCGTGTTCGTAGCGGGAGATCACATAGCCGCCAAGCGTGTTGAAGGCGACCAGCACCAGCAGCCAGCCGACGCGCTTGCGAAACAGCAGCCACGGGCTCGCGTCCTGCAGGCTCAGGTTCAGGATGCCGATCGAGCCCATCTTGTGGAAGTCCTCGGTGGACTCCGCCTCCAGCAGGTCCACGACATCATCGACGGTGACCACGCCGAGCAGCACGCCGTCCTCGTCGACCACCGGCAGGGTCTCGAGGTCGTAATGCTGGATGCGCCGGGCCGCTTCGATCGGATCCTCCAGCACCGAGATCGAAATCGGCGTGTTGTCCTCGAACAGCCGCGCGACCGGGTCGTTCGGCCCGCCGCGCAGAAAGTGCCGGATCGGGATGGCCGCCAGCAGCCGACGTTCCGCATCGACGACGAAGATCACGTTGTTCGAGTGCTCGTCGGCGTTGCGGCGGATGAACGTCAGCGCCTGCTTCAGGCTCCAATCGGGTTCCACCGCCACGGGTTCCGAGGACATGATCCGGCCGACCGAGTTTTCCGGATAATTCAGCTGTTTCAGCGCGCGGCGGATCGCCCGGAACGGCAGCAGGCGCAGATAGGCCCGCAGTTTCTGTTCATCCAGCGATTGCAGCAGGGCCGTCAGATCGTCGGTGTCCATCTCCGACAGCAGGAAGCGGGCCTCGCTGCGCGGCGTGGCGTCGAGCAGGCGGACCTGGTGATCGGGGTCGAGGTAGCCGAAGACGTCGG
>PWGH01000245.1 GCA_003555285.1 Thioalkalivibrio sp. | reverse complement strand
CTGATGAAGTTCGTGACCACGGTGCTGAACCTGTCGCTGACCTATGTCGATGAGGTGATCCTGGCGCACAACATCCGCACCCAGTCGACCAATCCGTGGAGCAGCAGCCGCGACGCCTTGGTGCTGTATGCCCAGAACTACACGACGATGTTGAAGAACGCGCTGTTTCTGGCGATCGTGGTCTGGGTACTCACCCTGCTGATCTTCCTGGTGACCCTGGCGCCGTTCCTGGCGCTGGTCAGCTTCTTCCCCGAGGGCGCGGGCTTCTGGACGGTGGTGATCGCCTTCGTGTTCGCCATTTCGCTGAAGGCAGCGATCATCGATCCCTTCGCAATGGCGGCGCTGATCCAGGCCTTCTTCAAGGTCACCGAAGGCCAACAGCCGCGCGAGGAGTGGGTGGTCCGCCTCGACGGCGCCAGTGACAAGTTCCGGGAACTCGGCACCAAGGCCGCGAGCTATGTGCCGGGAGCCACCGCCCCACCCGCGCCGACCGCACCCGTCGCACCCTGACACTCCGTAGGCAAGGTGACGTGCGATGCCCCGCCGCCTTGGAGCTTGGGTCTGCCCTGATGGCTCGTTCCTGGGGGTCCGGCGTTGCCCACCGCACCCCCCGCGGGCTACGGGGGGCGATCCGTCTTGGTGTCGGGTTCGAGCCAGCGCCGGGCGAGGGCGCCGAGAAGCAGCAAAATGGCGAGGAGGAACAGCGGTAGCACGGTTTGCAGTCGCAGCGCCTCGCCGGCCTCCAGGGCCTCGACGGCGCCGCGGATGGCGAAGGCGTACACCCCCCATTTGATCGTGAGCCCGACGGCCGCGGCCAGCAGGAAAGACCCGATGGGCAGGCTCAGCACGCCGGCGGCGTAATTGACGAAGGAATGCGGAAAGCCGGGCAGGGTCCGCAGCGCGCACTGCGTCAGCCAGTCGCCGCGGCGGCTCAAGAGTTGCACCATGCGGTCGGCCCGGCTGCCCGGCGTCCAGCGCCCGCCCAATCGTTGGGACAGCACATAGGCACCCAATGCGCCCGGAAGGCTCCCCGCCAGCAGCAAGGCGACGGCCAACAGCGGCGGGTGAAACGGGGCAATCAGCCAGAGGCCGGTGCTGCCGGGCAGCGCGAAGGTGAACAGCACGGCCATCCCGATCACCACGCCCAGCAGGGCCCAGGGCCGGTCGGCAAACGCTTGGCCCCACTCCAGCAGCACCGCGAGTTCGGGGTCTGCCAAAAGCGCCACCAGCAGGCCCGCGACCACGATCGCCAACAACAGCAGCGGACCCGCATAGGGACGGATCCGTTCGATGAGGGCGGCGAGGTGGCCGACCTCCCCGTGCTCCGATGTCACCCGTGGGTGGCCGTCTCGAGCACCGCCAGGGTATGGCGTGCGATCATCCATTCCTCATTGGTGGGCAGGATCCATACCGAGGCCGTACTCTCGGGGCGACTGGCGAGCGTGGCATGTTTGGCATTGGCCTCGGGGTCCAGTGCGAGCCCCAGCCAGTCGAAGCCCGCGCAGACGCGGGCGCGTACCGAATGCGCGTGCTCTCCGATGCCGGCGGTGAAGACCAGGTGATCGAGGCCCCCCAGCACCGCGACCAGGGCACCGATCTCGCGGATCGTCCGGTACACGAAGACCGCGACCGCCTCGTCGGCCGCCGGATCGGCGCTGTCCAGCAGCGCTTGGATATCGCCGCTGATCCCGGAGAGCCCGAGCAGGCCGGATTCTTCGTAGAGCATCGTGCTGACCTGTGCGGCGCTCATTCCCTTGGCTTGTAGCAGGTACAGCACCGCACCCGGGTCCAGCGAACCGGTGCGCGTGCTCATCGGCAGCCCATCGAGCGCGGTGAAGCCCATGGTGGTCGCGACGCTGCGGCCGTCGCGCAGGGCGGCAAGGCTGGCCCCGCTACCCAGATGCGCCACGATCACCCGGCCCGTTTCGCTACGCCCGAGCTCGCGCGCCAGCGCGCCCTGAATATATTCGTAGGACAGTCCATGGAAGCCGTAGCGCATCATGCCTTCGTCGAACAGGGCGCGGGGCAAGGCCAGGCGACGTTCGACCTCCGGCTGCGTGTGGTGGAAGGCGGTATCGAAGCAGGCGACCTGGAACAGGTCGGGCCGCGTCTCGGCCAGGGTCCGCATCGGGGCGAGATTGTGTGGCTGGTGCAGTGGGGCGAGCGGGATCAGGGCCTCCATCTGGGCCAGGGTGTCGGCGTTCACCGCAACCGCCTCGCGCAGGTGTCGACCGCCGTGCACCACGCGATGGCCGGCGGCCCGCAGCGGGCGATCCCCGGCGTGGTCGTCCAGCCAGTCCATCAGAACGCTCAGGGCCTCGGCCTGGCTGAAGCCCGCCGCGGCGTTCGCTGGCCCTGTGCCTTCTGTAGATCCGCTATCGTCGCCGTCATCGTCGTTGCCCGCGTTGTGTTCAGCGGCAGGAACCGGCGACCGATCCTCCAGGACGTGACCGTCCTCCCCTTGAACATGAAACCAGGGGGCCTCATCCAGGCCGGTCAGGCGGCCGCGAAATCGGGGTTTCAAGTCCGGATGCTGCAGTGCCTCCTCAAGCGCATAGACGGCGAACTTGAGGCTCGATGAGCCGCTGTTCAGCACCAGCAGATCTCCCGATGCGCTCATACCGCGAGGGCCTGGTGGTCGGCCAGCATCAGGGCGAGGGCACAGGAGGCCATACGGGTCAGGGCGTCATCGGCGCGGCTGGTCAGCATTACCGGCACCCGGGCACCAACGACCACGCCGGCGCCGGTGGCATCGGCCAGGTGGGTCAGCTGTTTGACCATCATGTTGGCCGCCTCGATATCCGGTGCGACCAGGATGTCGGCCTGCCCGGCGACCTCGGACTCGATACCCTTGGCACGCGCGGCGGCCTCGGAGATGGCGTTGTCGAAGGCCAGTGGGCCATCGAGCAAGCCGCCCTTGATCTGCCCGCGCTGGGCCATCTTGCACAAGGCGGCCGCATCCAGCGTCGACTTCATGCGCGGGTTGACCGTTTCGACCGCAGACAGCAGGGCGACCTTCGGCTGCCGGATGCCGATCGCATGGGCCAGTTCGATTGCATTACGAACGATGTCGACCTTTTCATCCAGGCCCGGCTCGATGTTGATCGCGGCGTCGGTGATGAACAGGGGTCGGGGGTAGGTCGGTACGTCGAAGGCCATCACATGACTCAGACGCGCTTCGGTGCGCAGCCCGGCCGAACGCGTCAAAACCGCGCGCAGAAGTTCGTCGGTGTGCAGGCTGCCCTTCATCAGGGCGCCCACCTCGCCGTTGCGGGCGAGTTCCACCGCCCGCTCCGCTGCGGCGTGGCTATGCGGGGTGGAAACCAGCCGGAAGCCCGAGATGTCGACCTCGGCCTTCTCGGCGGCCTCCTGAATCCGGGCCTTCGGGCCGACGAGGATCGGGTCGATCAGCCCCGCCCGCGCGGCCTGCAGAGCGCCGTTCAGCGACTGGGGATCCACCGGATGAACCACCGCGGTGGGCAGGGGTTCCGGGCGGGCTGCGGCCGTCAGGAGTTCGTGCAGGTGCGCGCGTTCGGCCAGGCGCACATGCGGTAGTACCGCCCGCTGCCGGCGGATCTTTTGGACCGGTGCGATGACATCGGCCTCGCCCTCGATCACGGTCTTGCCTTCCTGATTCTGGCACAGGCAATGAAACTTGATCCGATGCTTCGTCTCGTTCTTTTCCATTGCCTGCACCGAGACCCGAAGCAGATCGCCGAGCATCACCGGGGCCTTGAAGCGCAGGGTCTGCCCCAGATAGATCGTCCCAGGCCCGGGCAGTTGGGTGCCGAGCAGGGTGGAGAGCAGCGCGCCGCCCCACATGCCGTGGGCGATGATCTCCTGAAAGCGGCTGCTCTTGGCGTAATCCTCGTCCACATGCGCGGGATTGACGTCGCCCGACATTACCGCGAAGAGTTTGATGTCGTCCATGGTCAGGCGGCGCTCCATGCTGGCGCTCTCGCCCACCCGGATCTCGTCGAAGGTCCGGTTCTCGATGAACTCGTCGGAGCTTGCCATGGTTTAGCCTCGTATGTGCAGTCCGCCGTCGACGTAGGTGGTGGTGCCGGTCATCGCGCGCGCGCCATCGCCGATCAGGAAGGCCGCGACCGCGCCGACGTCGTCGATGCTGACCATTTCGCCGGTCGGCGTGCGCGCCTCGGCCGTGCGTAACAACGCATCGAAGTCCCGGATGCCGGAGGCCGCGCGGGTCGGGATCGGGCCGGGGGACAGCGCATGGACGCGGATCCCGGCCGGGCCGAGTTCGGTCGCCATGTAGCGTACCGAGGCCTCCAGCGCCGCCTTCACCGGTCCCATGATGCCGTAGTGATCGATGACCTTATCGGCCCCGTAGTAACTCAGGGTCAGCAGGCAGCCGCCCCGGGTCATCAGGGGCTCGGCATGGTGGGCCATGCGCATAAAGGAGTGACACGAGATGTCCATCGCGCTCAGAAAGCCCTCTCGGCTGCTGTCCACGACGCGTCCGTGCAGATCGTCCCGCGGCGCGAAGGCGATGGAATGGATCAGGAAATCGATCCGATCCCAGCGCATGCGCGCGGCCGAGAACAGCGCTTCGAGCTGCGCGTCCTCGCGCACGTCGCAGAGTATCGGTGCGGGATCGCCCAGGGCCTCTGCCAGCGGCCGCACCCCGGCCTCGGCCTTCGGGTGTCCGTAGCTCAGCAACACCTCGGCGCCCGCCTGGTGCAATGCGCGTGCGCAGCCGTGGGCGATGCTGTCGGCATTGGCGAGCCCGGTGACGATACCGGTCTTGCCGGCAAGGGGGAGCGTAGCATTCATCCGGAGCCTCCTTGAAATTCAGGACCTGAAATTCCGGGACGTTCAGCGATCATGGCACGTTAAGGCTTGGTGCAATGCAGCATCAGTCTAGCAAACCGAATCGACAAACGCGACCCGGTCGTTGGGTTGGGGTGTGGGGTGAGCCAAGCGCAGTGGGCCTACCATGGCCCTTTGTACGGCGCCTTCGAACCGCCCGGGCCGTGCCCAAGCCGTGCGGGGTACGCCCGGTCCGGACACGCTCAAGTCATCCCTGAGCGCTCGTAGATGGCCATCCATGGCCATCTACGGTCCGGACCGGGCGTACCCCACACGGCTTCTCAGCGTTGGGTTTGACCCCAAGGGCCGTGCTCTCGGCGCTTGGTGATCTGTGTAGGCTGAGCCAAGCGCAGCGGGCCCACCAGGGGGTGTACCGCGCATCGAGGTTGCATGGTGGGTGCGCTTGACCCACCTTACCGGCCGGTGGCGCCGAGCAGGGCGCCGCGGTCGAAGCGCTGTTCGTAGAGGCGCAGCAGCGCCGGAATCACCAGCAACACCAGGAAAGTGGCCACGCCCAGCCCGAAGACGATCGAGATCGCCATCGGAATCAGGAACTGGGCCTGCAGCGAGCGCTCGAACAGCAGCGGCGTGAGGCCCGCGATCGTGGTGGCCGAGGTCAGGATCACCGCGCGCAGGCGTTGGCACGAGGCCTCGATGATCGCCTCACGCAGCCGCAGGCCCTCATCGCGCAGGCCCTGATAGAAGCTGACCAGGATGATCGAGTTGTTGACCACGATCCCGGTGAGGCCGAAGAGGCCGAACATCGACAGGATCGTCAGCTCGACGCCCAGGATCCAGTGCCCGAGGAAGGCCCCGAGGATGCCGAAGGGAATGATCGCCATCACGATCAGCGGCCAGCCCCAGGAGGCGAAGACCCAGGCGAGCGTCAGGTACATCAGCCCGAGCGCCAGCACCAGGCCCATGCGCATGTCGGCAAAGGTTTCGGCCTGATCGGCGGCGCGGCCCTCGAACGAGTAGCTGACGCCGTGGCGCTGCGCCAGCGCGTCCAGCGGACCGTCCTCCAGCGCCGCGCGAATCCGCGCCGCGTTGTTCACGCCGCGGTCGACCTCGGCCGAGACATGGATCGCGAGCCGGGTATCGGCGTGGCGCAGCGTCTCGAAGCCTTGGCGCGACTCGATCGCGACCACCGTGTCCAGCGGGGCGAGCGCCCCCGAGGGCAGGCGGATCGACAGCCGTTCGAGGGTCTCGGTGTGGTGGCGCTCCTGATCGGGCAGGCGCACCCGCACCTCGACCTCTTCCAGGCCGTCCTGGAAGATCTGCGCCAGGCGCCCATCAAAGGCATCGCGCAACTGGGCTCCGACGCTCTCGGTGGTCAGGCCGAGCGCGAGGCCCTCCGGACGCACCGAATAGATCAGCTGTTCACGGCCGAAGGGCGTGTCGTCGTTGATCGCGTAGGTGCCCGCGAAATCGGCCAGGGTCTCCGCCAGGTCGAGCGCGGCGGCCTTCAGCCGATCCGGGTCGTCGCCGGTCAGGCGCACGTCCAGGTCGCGTCCCGGGGGGCCGCCCTGGCGCTCGCTGATGTTGAAATTCTCGATGCCCGGGGTCAGCTCAATCCGCTCTTCCCAGGCGCGGATGAGGTCACGATTGGTCGAGCGGCGAACTTCCGGCGAGACCAGTTCCACCTGGATGTTGCCGAACTGCTCGCCGCGTGGCGGACTGCCGTCGCCGGCATCGATGCCGAGGCCCCGGCGCACCACCGCCGCACTCACCAGTTCCTCGCCCAATGCGGCCTCGGCCGCATACAGCGCCTGTTCCGCCGCATGCAGGAAATCGACGACGCGTTCCGGCGGCGTGCCGGCGACGAAGTTGACGCCGGCATTGACCACCGTGCCCTCCGGCGCCGGGAAGAAGGTGAAGCCGATGCGACCGCTCGCCGCGAGGCCGATCACCAGGATCAGCGTCCCGACCGCGAGCGCCAGGGTGATGCCCGCGTGATCGACCGAGGTCGACACCAGGCGGCGGAAAGCGCCATTGCGCACGCGCTCGAAACCGGCGTCGAAGCGGGCCCGCAGGCTCTTTTCGGGCGGCGGCTCCAGGCGTTCGAGCACGCCCCGCAGGTGCGCCGGCAGGATCAGGAAAGCGATCAGCAGCGTTGCGATGATCACGCAGATCACGACCAGCGGAATGTCGAACAGGATATTGCCGATGATGCCGCCGATGAGCATCAGCGGCAGGAACGCGGCGACGGTGGTCAGCGACGCCGAAATCACCGGTGCCAGCATCCGGCGGGCCCCGTTACCCGCAGCCTCGGTCGGGCTCTGGCCCTTCTGGTGCAGCGTGTAGGCGTGTTCCGAGACGACGATCGCGTTGTCGACGATGATCCCGAGCGACATGATGAAGCCGAACAGCGAGATCATGTTGATCGATCCGCCGACCAGCCAGAGCACGATCAGCGCGGCGGTGAAGGCGATCGGGATGCCGAGCGCGACGCGCAAGGCCACGTGGCGGTTCAGGAACAGGAACAGGATGCCCAGTACCAGCAACAGGCCGCCCAGGCCGTTCTTCAGGAGCAGCATGATGCGCTCTAGCAGCAGCTCCCAGAAGGCGTCGATCATCTCGAGTTGCACGCCCGCCGGCAGGGTGGGGCGCACGGCGGCCAACCAGTCCTCGAGGATTCGCGCCGCGACCAGGGAGTCGCCGCTTTCGCTGCGCATCAGCTGCATTTCCAGCGCCGGGGCACCGCCGACACTCACGCTGACCTGGTCGTCGCGCGGGCGGCGCTCGATGTCCGCGATCTCGCCCAGGCGCAGCAGGCCGAGTTCGGGATCGGCACGCAGCGGCAAGGACTCGAAGGCGCTGATCTCGCGGCGCTGATCGAGACTGCGAATCTGGCGTGCGGTATCGGCCCGTCCGGCGCTGCCGGCGGGGATGTCCCGGCTCAGTTCATTGACGCGCTGGGCGATGTCGGAGAGGGTGAGTTCGGTGTTGTACAGGTGCAGTGCGGGCACCTGGATCGCCATCTCGTCCTCGGGCA
The DNA here is from genome assembly GCA_003555285.1 of Thioalkalivibrio sp. The sequence goes on along the minus strand of PWGH01000245.1, from coordinate 4,454 downwards.
AGCCGGTGAACTCGACCCGGGCAATGCCGCGATCGAGCAGTTCGCGTTCGAACTGGCGCCCGAGGCTGCGCAATTCGGTCAGGTCGTCCAGGCCGCTCACCAGCAGGCGCGCCACCGGTTCGTAGCGCACGACCCGGGTCACGATCGGCGTTTCGGCCGCCTCCGGCAGGTTGCGTTGCTGGTCGACCCGGTCCTTCACCTGCTCGAGTGCGAGCGTCATGTCCGTGCCGGCCTCGAACTCCAGCGTGATCGCCGCCACACCGAGCGCCGAGGTTGAGGTCAGGTTGCGAATCCCGTCGACCGTACGCAGGTCCTGTTCGAGCGGGTCGGTGATCCCGCGTTCGACGTCTTCCGCACTCGCCCCGGTCCAGACCACACGCACTGAGACGATGTCGAGTTCGAAGCTCGGGAAGAACTGGGTGTTGAGCTTGAGCAGGGCGAAGGCGCCGCCCAGCACCATCAGCGCGACCAGCAGGTTGGCCGCGAGGCGGTGGTTCAGGAACAGGCCGATCAGGCCGCCGCCGCCGTTGGCCGGTCGCCGCATCGGCCCGTGGTCGGGTGCTGGAGAACGGCCGGGGTCGTTTGTCGAAGTGGTCATGCGTTCGTTCAACGCTGCACGTCGGTGTTCGGCGTGTCGGTCGCGTCCATCTCGACCCCCACGCGCAGACCGTCCACGGCATTGGGCAGACGGGTCACCACCAGCACATCGTCGGGCGCGAGGTCTGCATGCCGGATCAGGGCACGGGTATGGCCCTGGCCGTCGACGATTTCGCCCAGGCGCTCGATGCGCAACCCCTGCATGCGGCCATCGACGACCCGGTAGATGCGGTCCTGGCCATACAGGGCCTCGAAGGGCACGGCGACGCTGGCGGATTCCTCGGGTAGGCTCAGGCGCAGCTGAACGAAACGGTTCAGCGGAAGATCGGTGCCCCCGTCGACCACTCGAAAGTACGCACTCAACCCGGCTTCGCCGCTGACGGCCTCACCCGACAGGCGCACCAGTTCAGCGTGCACGATCTGCCCGCCCACGACGGCCCGGGCGCGCAGCGACGTGCCGTTGCGTAGCAGCGGGGGGATGCGCGGCAACAGCATCTCCGGCAGGCTGGCGCGAATCTCGAGGTCGTCGAGCGCGTAGAGGCGCAGCAGGGGATCGCCGACCCGAACCCGCTCGCCCGGGCTGACCTGCACGGCGACCACGCGCGCGGGCATCGGGGCCCGGATCTCGCTGCGTTGCAGGTCGAGCTGCGCGCGTTCCAGCGCAGCCTGCAGGCGGTCGGTCCGTGCCTGCGCCTGCAGCAGCCGGCCGGGGGCATCATTGACCGCCTGCTCCCGTGCATCCAGCGCCACCCGGGCCTGTTCGAGGCTGCGCTGGGCGTCGTCCACCGCGGCCTCCGAACCCAGCTCGCGGCCGCGCAGGTCCCGTGCACGGTCCAGGCCACGCTGGGCAATCTGCAGGAGTTCGCGCTCGCGCGCCAGGCTGCGGCGATCGGTCTGCGCGCGCAAGCGTTCGCTTTCGATCAGGGACTCGGCCTCGCGCAACTCGGCCTCGCGCTGGGCCAGGTTCAGCCGTGTCTCCGCGGGATCGATGCGAACCAGCAGGGTCCCGGTCTCGACCACCTGCCCGTCACGCACCGCCACGGCTTCGATCTCGCCTTCGATGGCGGCACGCAGCGTGGCGTTCTGAGGCGAAGCGGTGCGTCCGAAGAGTTCGAGCGAGGGGCGGTGGGTTGCCGGTTCCACCAGCATGCCCCGGACCTGCCAGATGCGTTCGCTGGTTTCCGGTGGCGGCGCCGAAGGGCCGGTGGCGCGCAGGACCATGAATCCCATCACGGCCGCTATCAGGATCAGAAGGGGCACGATCTTTCGGATAATCTGGGTTGCGGCCATGGAGGTCTCGACAGGGCGGGCGGTGGGGCGCGCGAAAAAGGGACAACGCAGCGGGGTGGCAGTTCACGGCTGGGGCGAAGTCACGCTGCGGCGAAGTCACCGGGCGTCGCCGCGGCCCAGTATAGTGGATCCCCTGGGCCAAACCGCATGGCCCTCGCCAATGCCGGTGTACTGCCACCCGGGTCCCCGGTTCGGGCCCGAGGTACGCGTTTGACAGGCCTTCGGGGATCGCTGTTAAGCTGCCGCAAGAGGCCGCTCGGCATCGGGCCGTATGGCCATAGATGGAGGGGTTTGACATGCAGCAACGACACTGCGTCAAGAGTCTCGTCCTATCGCTCGTGGTCGCTGCGGGCCTCGTGTTCGCAACCGGGGTTCTGGCTCAGATGGGTCAGCCAGAGCCCCAGCAGCCACCCGGTCCGCAGATGGAACCCGGTGCGCCGATGCAGCCGCAGATCGGCGCCTTGGAGATGGAATACCTGGAGCTCCAGGAACGGGTGCTGCAGGTGCAGAATCAGGCCTTCGAGGAAGAGCCTGCCCTTCAGGAAGAGGCCGAGGCCCTCGAGTCCATGATCATCGGCAGAATGGAAGAGGCCGGTTACGATCCGCAGGACATCATGGAAACGCTGCTGGCGGCTCAGGCGATGCTTCAGGACCCGGCGACCACCGACGCCGAGCGCCAGGCGATCATGCAATCGGTCGAGGTGCAGGAGGCCCAACAGCAGCTGCAGCAGGCGCAGCAGATGGTGGCGCAGGATCCCGAGATCACCGAGGCGCAGGAAACCTTTGAGGATAACGTGATGACCGCGATGCGCGAGGTCGATCCGGATATCGACGAGGTGCTCGAACGCCTGGAGGCGCTCCAATTCCAGATGCAACAGGGCCGCCGCTGAAGAGTGCCCTTGCCAGGGGGGCCGCCGCTGGTGGGCTCGCCGTCCTTGAACTCGACCTTGCTTGGTTTTGCAAAGCGCATCAGAGCCGTGCGGGGTGTGCCCGGTCCGGACCGTAGATGGCCATGGATAGCCATCTACGAGCGCTCTGGGAAGACTCGAGCGTCTCCAAACCAGGGCCCACCCCGCGGCGTCGGACCGACGCCGGGCACCCGCGCCGCAGGGCTCAGTCGTCGGTTTCGGCGGCGAAGCTGGTCACGTCTTCGCCGGCCATCTGGCGGCGCACGACGGCGACGTCGCGGCCGTTCAGCGCAAAGGGAAAGCTGTAGATGTCTCCGGGGCTCGAGTCGCCATAGGGGCGGTTGCAGGCGGAGATCGCTTCGTCCTCGCGCCCGGGGCAACCCGAGGTCCGAAACGGCGTGCCCGAGTCGATCAGGGCGTCGAGCTCGGTCGGCTCCATCCCGAAGTCGACAACCCGCCCTTCCGCATCGAAGCGCATGGCTGTGGTGCGCACACCGGCATAGTCGATCAGGTAGCGGCCGAGCTGCACCCGGCGCCAGTGATCTCGGGGCACCGGCGGACGATCCTGCATCCGCGAACCCTGTTCCGGAAAGAAGGCGAACAGGTGGTTGTGGCCGCCCAGATCCCGGATCCGCTGGCAGACTTCGAGCATTTCCTGCTCGGTCTCGCCCATGCCGCAGATCAGGTGCGCGCCGAACTTCTCCGGCCCGAAGATCTCCGCGGCCCACTCGATCGCGCGCCAGTAGGTGTCCCAGCGATGCGGGCTCTGCACGGTCTTGCCGCGCGTCTGCTCGAAGATTTCCGGGGTCACGGCGTCCAGGGCCACGGTGAAGATATCGGCGCCGCGCCGTTTCAGGTCCTCGAGATCCGCATAAGTCATCGTGGTCGGGTTGGAGAGGATCGAGACCGGGATGTGCGGCAATGCCGCGACCCATTGATCGAGCAGGGTCACGGTGTCTTCACCGGATTGCGGATGGGTGATCATCGAGATGCACATGCGCTCGAAGGCTGCGTGGTCGCGCCCGTTCTGGACCCGCTCGATCACGTCTGCGAAACGCGCTGTCGGCCAGTCCACCCGGATGAAGTTGCGATCGGCATAGGCGCTGTCCTCTTCCCGGTGCCGTGCCAGGCCGCAGTAGCTGCAGTTGGCCCGGCAACCCTCGGGGTAGGTCACCAGCAGGTTCAGGCAATTCGTGCAGGCGGTCCGATGCATGGTTCCCGCCAACAGACGCAGGGGGATCGCCGCTGCGGTGGACATCTGGACGTATTCCGGGGAGCGGCGTTCGGGTGCAGTGTCCTTCTCCACCGGGGGGTAGACGTTCACGGGTGTAGCCATCGGTTCGACACGGGCATTCATGTCAGGGACCTCCAGGGATTGCGAAGGGGGGCAGGTTCGAAGGCGGCAGGGATCATGATGCCATCGCTGCGAAGTAATCATCGAAGGCCACCCAGCCGCGGCGCTGGGTGGCATCCTCAGCGGCCGCGGGGGTCAGCCATAGGGGAGTGAGGGCCTGCCGACGGGCCACCGCGCGGTCGAGCGCCGGGCCGAACTGGTCCTGCATCGCCTCGTCGTAGTCGGCAAAGGCCGTCGGATCGCCGTGCAGGAAGGCCGCGGCCGCCTGTCCTGCAGCTTCCCCGGAGATCACGGCGGCGGCAATG
>PWGH01000154.1 GCA_003555285.1 Thioalkalivibrio sp. | reverse complement strand
TGCTCGCCGCCAACTTCGCCCAGGCCAGCCTCGCTGCCGCGTCGTGGGCCGAAGGCCAGTTGTACTTCGTCGGAGCGATCGAATTCCGCGCGATCGCCGTGGCCGCGCTGGCCAGCCTGATGCTTTGGCCGATCCTGATGAGGCTGTGGCTACACCACCAGTTGTTTCCCGATGTTCCCGCCCATTCCGGTCCGGCACGCTGGCGCCAAGCACTCGGGGCCGCCTGGCTGCTCGGCGCGATCGTCCTGGGCAGCATGGCGCTTGGCGTTCCGGCGGCGCTGGCGACACTGTTGTTGCCCGCTTGGGGCGCCAGTTTCCTCGCGCGTGACGCCAGGGGTCTGCTGGGCTGGTCGCTGGGCCTTGCCCTTGCAGGGTTTCTGCTCGCCTGGGGCGCAAGCCTTGCGTTGGATCAGCCGTTCGCGCCGGTGCTGGTGCTCGTGCACCTCATGCTCGCGCTGCTCGCCTGGGCGCTTGCCATGCACACCCCGGGCATGCGATCCACCGAGGTCCCACCAAGCCGCGAAGGATTGCGGTAAGCTGGGTCGGCGGCAAGTGTTACAAGGTGTGAGTCGATTTTGCGCTTCGCGACTCCCGATAACTGCGGGTGATAGTTGCTCCTTTCAAGTCATGCTGCAGGAGGCGACGACAAGGCGGGGATCCTGGTGGGGATCGACGAGCCAGCAGGAGCCTGCGCGCACAGCCGTTTCCTTCATTGCCCCAGAGACCCCCGCCACAGCAGCCCACGGAGCACAAGGAACTTTCCCCGATAAGAAATAGTATAACATCGCATAACGAACCTCGATGGCTTATCGTCCCCGATTGGCAATCGCATCGAGCGCGTCGTTCTGACCGATCCCGTGGTTATCACCACCACCCGAGGGCGTCTCACTGCAGGCGTCGGCATCAGAAACGGTGTTCGCTCGGTCAGAGCTGACCGACAGGACTTCTTCGACATCCACAGCCGATGCGGCGCGGCCGTCTCCGCCGCACGGGAGGGGCCTTATGACACAGACCACACAAATCCCCGTGACCGTACTGACGGGCTTTCTCGGGTCCGGCAAGACGACGCTGCTGAACCGGATTCTTAGCGAACACCACGGCAGGCGCTACGCCGTGATCGTCAACGAGTTTGGCGAGGAGGGTATTGACAACGATCTCATTGTGGACGCTGACGAGGAAGTGTTCGAGATGAACAACGGCTGCATCTGTTGCACCGTCCGTGGAGACCTGATCCGTATCCTTGGTGGGTTGATGAAGCGGGCGGACAAGTTCGACGCCATCATCGTTGAGACCACCGGCCTGGCCGATCCCGCACCCGTGGCTCAGACATTCTTCGTCGATGCGGATGTTGCCGAGCGGACACGACTGGACGCGATCGTAACCGTCGCCGATGCTGTCCACCTGGCCGATCAGCTCGGCCAGCACCACGAAGCCGAAGAGCAGATCGCCTTCGCCGACATCGTGCTGCTCAACAAGATCGATTTGGTCAACCCGGATGCGCTGGGTGGCGTCGAGGCACGCATCCGCCGTATCAACCCCTATGCCAAGATTGTCCCCACCGAGCAATGCGCCGTTCCGCTGGATACGTTACTCGGCTTGAATGCCTTCAGCCTCGAACGGGTTCTGGCGGTCGAGCCCGATTTCCTGACCTCCGACCATGACCATGAGCACGACGACGATGTGACCAGCCTTTCGTTCACCTCGGATGTGCCGCTCGATCTCGACCGGTTTCAGTCGTGGTTTGGGCAACTGTTGCAAGAGCGAGGCCCGGACATCCTGCGCTCGAAGGGCATACTGGACTTCGAGGGCGAAACCGAACGCTATGTGTTTCAGGGCGTGCACATGCTGATGGACGGTGCGCCGATGGGGCCGTGGCCCGACGACGCGCGGCGCGTCTCGCGGCTGGTATTCATTGGCCGCAACCTCGAGAGCATGGGGCTCGAAGAGGGCTTTGCTGGGTGTCGGGCGGCTTGATCGCGGGGGCGGCGGACGGGGTGTCCGAAACCCCGGTGGAGCGGCGCGGGCTGAAACTGGAGACCGGCGCTCCAGTCACGGGCGCCGTGGCCGTTGGCGACGCGGTCGCAACCGGCTTCGGCGATGGCACCGTGCGTTTCTTCCGTCGGGAGGCTCCGCCCCTCGCCATTGCAGCGCATCGGGGTGCGGTGCTTTGTCTTGCAGCCGATCGCGACACTGGCTCCGTACTCACGGGCGGTGATGACGGGCGGTTCCTGCGCCTGTCACCGGACGGCGCCATTGAGGAGCTTGCGAGCTTCGGTACGCGCTGGGTCGACTGCGTCGCCGCCGGTCCAGGCTGGCGCGCCTGTTCCTCGGGTCGCAACGCCCATGTCTGGCGCGTGGGCGCGGCGGCGGCCACGCAGTTGGAACACCCGAGCACGGTCGGCGGCCTCGGCTTCGACGTGAAAGGTCGCCGCCTCGCGGTAGGGCACTATGGGGGCGTAACCGTCTGGAAGTGGCACAAGCTCCGCTGGAAGCCGACCAGGCTCAACTGGAAGGGCTCGCACGGCGCCGTCACGTTCAGCCCCGACGGCCAGTTCCTGGTCTCCTCCATGCAGGAGAACGCCGTGCACGGTTGGCGTCTGCGGGACAACGCCGATATGCGGATGTCAGGCTATCCGGCCAAAGTGAAATCTTTCGCATGGATCGGCTCGGCGCCCTTTCTTGCCACCTCGGGGGCGGAAACGGCGGTCTGCTGGCCCTTCGACGGGCGCGAAGGCCCGATGGGCCGGGCGCCGGTAACCTGTGGATATGGCGGGCAGCAGCTTTGCACGGCGGTGGCCGGCGTGATCGGCGTTGATGGCGTGTTCGCCGGTTACCAGGATGGCACGGTCCTGGCCGGTATGCTCATCGACGACGCCGGCGTCGACAAGGTGCTCAAAAACGCGGGTGCGGCCGAGGTGACGGCCATCGCCGTGACACGCGATGGGTGGCTGTTTGTCGGTGACGCGGTAGGCGCAGTGCTATGGGTAGCACTGGGTGGCTAATGACGGAACTGAATTTGCGCAAGCGGGTGGCCGGTGCAGGCAGCCGAGCTCGAGCGCTGGGTGAACGTTTGGCTCGGGCTGGCCGACGGCGACTTCGTCACCCTCGCGGGGCTTCAGTCCCACGAGCAAGGCTGTCCAACTGTCCAACGCCGACTTGGTGCTCAGTATTCTGTTCGACCCGAACATGAAGACGCTGACCTGGAGAGACGCCACGTCGCGAATTGGAGATGATTCGGTAGCCCGCTAACCCTGGAGATCCGGGATGGACGACCCACAACGTTTCGATTCTTTTCGCAAGGCCATTCTCAGCGCCCTCGCGTTCGCCTGTTGCGTGTTGACGAGCCCCGTTCTGCTTGCGCACCACATGCCCGGTCATCACGGTTCCGCTGTCGCCGAATGCGACTGCCCGCCCGGTGTGGAGCTGGTATCCGAGCCCTGGGTACGGTTACTGCCGCCTACACAGCCCAATACGGCGGCTTACATGACGCTGCGCAATCTGACCGACGCCGATCTGCAGATCGTTGCCGCGGAATCGCCGGTCGCCCGCGTGACTGAACTCCATGACCACGTGGAGGACACGGCCGGCATGATGCGCATGCGCGAGGTCGAGGCCATTGTCATACCGGCGCACGGCAAGGTGGAACTGAAACCCGGTGGCTTGCACGTCATGTTGATCGATCTGCTCGAACCTCTGCAGCAGGGGCAGCCCGTGCCCATCACCCTGTATGTTGGGGGATTCCAGGATCTTCAGATTCGGGCGCCGGTGCGACACCCACACTCCGAACAGGAGCATAGCCACCACGGACATTCCCACTAGAACGGATACGCGGCTCGTTACATTCCAGCCGCAACCGCTTTCTCCAGAAAAACGGCTCCGAGCGACGCCGTCGAAGGCGAAGAGTCAGAGGTGGGTGGAGCAGGCCGCTATACTGGAATCGCTGTTGAACTACTGACCGCGGCGTGCCCGTCATGGAAGTCTGCCTGAACCACGCAGGTCTTCCGCAAGGGGGTTTTCATGGGCGGAGGCCCTCATCCCTCGGCCGCATGGTTCGGCAAAGAACCCAGCTTGCCAAGCCGTCAGAAGCGACCGCCTCCACATGGCACCGGCTCCTGCGTGAAGCGGCCAGATCGCCAGCAGTTCAGCCTCGCGAGACCTCTTCGCAATAGGCCGGGGAGCTGAAAAGGGCCTCAAGATCGTTGCCGGCTGCGACCGCCCTTGGAAGATCGGCCAGCAGCGGACTGGCGACATGGGTGATGCCGGAGCCCCGGAACCAGTCGGGGTTCGCCCCGGCGGAGAACCCCACCGCGTAGCGGCGTCGGGCGCCGCTACTGGCGCGAATCACGGCATCGGCCGTCGATCCGATCAGCGCCGCTCCGGTCATGACCACGATCTCGGCTCCGGCCAGCCCCTCGTATTCAAAGATGTCGTTGTACACACCCTGCTCCCGGTCGTTTTCGGACCGGCAGAAGACGAGCGGACGCCTTCCGGCCGCACGCAGCGCGGCGACGACCGGCCGCAAATGGCCAATGAAGACGATCACGGTGTCCGGAGCGCTGCCTTCGAGCAGATGTCGCAGCAGCAGGTCGCGCATTCCGGCCGTTTCGGTTGGTGGGGTCGAGGCCCGCTGCCACTGTCCCACCGCATTGGCGGCAGCCAGTGCCAGTGCCCGGCGGTAGACATCAAACCTGCCGCCCTCCTCCCAGATCGCGCCCAGGCTGTCCGTCCGGATCGGCGTAGGCTGTCCTTCGCGGGTCGGTGTGAGGCAGACACCGGAAGCCGTGCGCGTACCGTCGGTAACGCGCACGTGGGTCAACAGCGCGCCAAGCGTAAACTCGCAAAGCCTTAGCCCGTGGAAGTGGGCCGCCTGTCGTGCGGCCCGGGTCAGTTGGTGGAAGAGCATGGTTCCTCGCTGGGGGGTTCGGTCCAGGAATGGCCACCTTCCATTGCGGCGCGGGCGGGTCGAGCCGACTCAGATCGAAACGGACTGCGCAGAAGCGACCGGGTATAGGGGTGCTCGGGATGGTTAAGTACCCGCACTGCGGGGCCGATCTCGACGATGAAACCGGCCTGCATCACCCCGATCCGGTCGGCCACCTTGCGTGCCAGCCCGAGGTCGTGGGTGACCATCAGCAGGGTCAGCCCCTTTTCGATCTGCAACTCCAGGAGCCGTTTCAGTACCTTGGCCTGCACACCCGGGTCGAGCGCACTAGTGGGCTCATCGGCGATCAGCAGCGAAGGACCGGTGATCAGTGCACGGGCAATGCAGACGCGCTGCAGTGCGCCGAGATTGAGTTCGTGCGGGTAGCGCTGCAGGAACTCGGGCTCGCGGGCAAGGTTCACGTCGTGCAAGGCGCCGATCACGCGCTCGTGCAGTACCTCGCGCCCCAAACGCGGTTCCTGAATGCGCAGGGGCTCGGCAACGATCTCAAACACAGTGAAGCGATGACTGACCGCGCGGGCCGGGTGCTGCTGCACCACGCCGACGTGCCGCGCGAAAAACTGTCGGTCCTGCCGCAACCAGGATTCCATCGCGCGCCCCCGAAAGATCCGTTCGCCCTGATCGGGACCGAGCATGCCCGCCGCCATCAGGGCAAGCGTGGTCTTGCCCGAGCCGGACTCGCCGACCAGGCAGACGGTTTCTCCGGCGCGCAGTTCCAGGTCGCTGGGGTGCAGCGCGTGGATCTCGCCGTAGCGTTTCGCGACCCCCTGCAGCCGCAATTCGGTCACGATTCCGCCGCGGAGACACCGAATCCGGCGCCCATGGCTCTCCTCAAGCTCCGGCTCCTCGACGGAACACTCCGCCACCCCCTGGGTGCAACGCGGGGCGAACAGGCAGCCGCGCGCCGGCAGGTGGCATTCGGCATGGCTCAGCGCCGAACCGACGAGGTGTGCGTGTTCCGCGGCCTCGCCGTTTCCGCCTGGGTGGCGGTGCAACACACGGTACAGCGCATCGCCGCGCACACCGCCGAGGTCCCGATGCGTATCAAGCCCCGCGACCGAACGGCTCAATGCGAGGCTGTACGGATGCCCTGGGCTGGTCAGCAACTCGGGACCAGGCAGGGTCTCGAGGACCTGCCCGAGGTAGAGCACGTGAACCTCGTCGGCCAGCGCAACCGCGAGTTCCAGGTCGTGGGTGATCAGCAGTATGCCGGTACCGGCGTCCGCGGCCTGCCGGATCCAGCGGCCGATGCGTCCCTTGGTCCCGGAGTCCAGTGCTGCGGTGGGCTCGTCCAGCACCACGAACTCGGGACCGAGAATCATCGCCATCGCGAGCAGCGCGCGCTGCAGCTCCCCGCCGCTTAACTCGTGCGGAAAGCGCGTTCCCAGCGACGGATCCAGACCGACCGCGGCTAATGCGGCGTCGGCCCGGATTCCGGCGTCCGCGGAGGATAACCCGCGGTGCATGCGCACCGGTTCCGCGACCTGATCCCGCACCCGGTGCACCGGGTTCAGGCTGCCCGCCGCATCCTGGAACAGCATGGAAATTTTCTGCCAGCGCAGCGCATTCCAGCGCCGCTCGTCGAGGCCCGACAGGTCCCCTTCGTCCAGCAGAATACGCCCCGAGACCGCTGCCGAGTCCGGCAGCAATCCCAGCAGGGCCTTGCCGAGTGTGCTCTTGCCGGAACCCGATTCGCCGACCAGCGCCACGACGCGGCCAGGATGCAGATCCAGGTCGACGCGGTCGAGCGCCGTCAGCCGGTGGTCCTCGGCACGGTAGGTCACCGACAGCTCGCGCACGCTCAGCCGGCCCATGCCGCCCTCAACCTCGGGTCAAAAAAGCGTTCCAGACTGACTGCAAGAAAGGTGAAGGCCATGATCAACAACGTCAGCAGAAGGATCGGCGGCAACATCCAGTACCACCAGATATCCAGGTAATAGAACGGCAAAGCGTCGCTGATCGTGCGCCCCAAAGACTTGCGCGTTGGGTCAAACAGGCCGAGAAAGCTCAACGAGGCCTCCATGAACACGGCCATCCGGACTTTCGCCGCGAACGCAATCAGATACAGCGGGAACAGCTCCGGCATCATGTGCCGACCGATCACGTACGCGTTAGAGCCACCCATCTGCCGTGCTGCGGCAATGTGCGGCTGGTTCCTCAGACCGAGTGCCTGTGACCGGATCAGCCGCGCACTGGTCGGCCAGGCCAGCAGCGCGAGAACCAGCGCAAGCACCCACGGCGACGGCCGGTAGAACGCCGCGAGCAGGATCAGAATCATCACCGCCGGAATCGCCAGCAGCAGATCGGCCAGGCGCATCAGGATTTGATCCGCCCAGCCGCGGAACCAGGCACTGGTCAGGCCGACGAGAATTCCGAGTGCCAGACCCGCGGTTCCGGTGATCAAGCCGAAGGCCAGCGTATTGCGCAGCCCGGCCAGCAGCTCGGCAAACATATCCATGCCACCGTCGTTCACGCCCAGCCAGTGGCTGCCCGACGGCGGCGCAAAGGGCACATGACTCATGTCGTGCGGATCGTGAAGGCTGAGCCAGGGGGATAGCAGTATCAGCAGCGCCAATACCGCGGCGAGGCTGGCACCGATCACGAACCAGGGGTCGGCCAGCAGCCGACGCCAAAGCCCCGCATGGGGATCAAAGCGCGCGTCCATGCAACCTCACCCGCGGATCCAGACGTCCGTATACGCCCTCCAGCAGGAGATTCACCCCGAGCACTGCCAGCGCCGAGAACAGCACGATGCCCTGGATCAGCGGCAGGTCCCGCGCCCCGATCGCGTTGAAAAGCAGCGTGCCGAGCCCCGGGTAGGAGAAAATGGTTTCGACGACCAGTGCGCCGGTCACCATGAACGCGAAACGCAAGCCGAAGCGCGTGGCCATCGGCAGCAGCACGTTGCGCGCCGCGTGGGCGTAGCGCACCCGGGCCGGCGGCAACCCCTTCGCTCTGGCGGTGTCGAGAAACGACTGACCCAGCACCAGCACCATGCTGGCACGCGCGAGCAGGAAGTTGCCCGGGAACCACGCGAGCAGCAGCGTCGCGAGCGGCAGCGCGAGATGGCGCAGCACATCCAGCACCTGCTCCGCGAATCCGTATTCGACGTACAGGGTTGCTCCCCCGCCCGCCGGCAGCCAACCCAGATGGTAGGCAAACACCATCAGCAGCAGCACGCCCGTGCCGATCTCTGGCACACCCTGCAAGACCGTCATGCCGCTCACCCCGGCGCGTTCCACACGGCCGCCCCGGCGCCAGGCGGCCTCGACGCCCGCGATGAACCCGAGCACGGTGGCCAGCACGTGAGCTGTGCCCATCAGCAACAGCGTCCAAGGCAGTGCTTCGAGAATCAACTCGGACACCGGAGCGCGCAGGGCGTAGGAGGTCCCCCAGTCCAGCGTGCCGAGGGCAAGCAGGTAGGCACCAAATCCGGCACCAGCCTCCAGCCGCTCGCGCAACGCGGCTTCCTGGTCGTCTCCGAGCGCGACGTGCGAGTCCGCATACATCGCGGTCACAAAGTCGCCGGGCAGCCAGCCGGGTAGCAAGTAACTCAGGTAGACCATCGCCAGCGCCGCCACAAGGTAGGCGAGCAAATGGCCGCGCCAGGTCAGCATGCCCTCAAGCGTCGCTGGGGAAAGCTTTCATGATCCGTCCACGAGAAGCGACGAGATCACGGAAACAGCGAAACCTTGTTCTGGGGGATCGGGATACCCTTCCCAATCCCACCCGGCGTAAAGAACCAGCGCACCCCTTTGGCGGGATCGAACCCAGCGAAAGAGTCCGGGTAGTAAAGCGGAATGGCCGGAAGCTCCTCGGCGTGCAGATGCTGAATCCGCGCGACGATCGCACGCCGTTCTTCCGGGTCCATCGCACGAAGCTGCTGTTCCAGCAATGCGTTCAACTCCTCGTGGGTATCGAATCGGGCACTGTTCACCGATCCCGCACCATGGGCCGACGTGATCATCTCGTTGAGAATCCGCGCATCGCCGGCAATGCCGCCGTGGCCCGACACCGCGAGATCGAAATCCCATTCGCGGACGCGCGTATCCGTGCTGCCTTGTTCCAGGTTCACCAGGTCCGTGCGGATGCCGATGCGCTCCAGTTGGGCCTTGATCACCTCGCCGTCCCGGTCCGCGGCCGTCTGCCCGCCCGCTGTGATGTTAGACACCAGCAATTCGATCCTCAGTGGTTTCCCGTCTTTCTGCAGAAAGCCGTCGTTGCCACGCGCATAACCAAGCTCCTGCAACAGTTCCAGCGCATGCTCGGGATCGTACGCGTGATCCGGGGTGTCGGGGCTGTACAGTTCATGGTCGGGAGACAGCAATCCCAGCGATGCCGGACGCCCCTGACCACGCTGGGCCTTGTCGATGATCTCCTGCCGGTCGATCGCATGCGCTAGCGCCAGGCGGAACCGGCGATCGTCGAACGGCGCCTTGCGGTGGTTGATCATCAGCTTCTTGTTCCATCCGCGCTCGTCCTGGATGATCTCGAAGCCCTGGCGCTGCAGCGGCTCGACCATCTCCGGGCGAACCGTGGCCAGATCCACTTCACCGTTGCGCAGCGCCGCCATCGGCTGCCCGACACGCAGGTAGATCAAACGCTTCGCCCTCGGCTCGCCGAGGAAGTAGTCGGCGAAAGCCTCGTAGAGATAGCTGCCCTGCACCGGATTAAAGTCGACGAGTCGATACGGGCCACTGCCGATGAAGGCCTCCGGATCCGTAAAGCGGTTCGGATCCTCGATCCCGCGCCAGATGTGCGCGGGCATGATCGGCATCGTGCCCGCAATGTCCGCGAGGAAAGGCGCATAGGGCTGGCGCAGGTGAATGACAACCTTGTGCGAACCCAGCACCTCGGCATGGCTGACATCGTCGATGTCGATCCAGTCGTACGGGTGTTCCTGGAACAACTCGATTGTAAATGCGACGTCGTCCGCGGTCAGTGGCTTGCCGTCGTGCCACCGGGCTTCCGGCTCGAGTTCGAAAACGAAGGCCAGCATCTCCGGGTCGTAGGTCCACGAGCGGGCCAGAGCGGGACCAAATCCGTGTTCGTCTTTCCAGATCAGCGTGTCAAAGACCCAGCTCATCCGGATGTAGCCGGGCCCGCGCGGATAGTGCAGAAAGGGGTTCGGATGCCCCCAGTCGCCACGCCCGTCTCCGATCCGGACCTCTGGAACGGGCTCGGCCACAGGGCTGGCCGCCAGTCCAGCGGTGAGAACCAGCACGAGCCCGATCCCCAACAAGAGTTGACCGATCCGGGTCCCGGCCTTCCAACGGCAAGCCCCACAGCCCATGATTTCTCCTTCTCTCAACAGTCGATTCACAGGGAAAGCCCCGAGCGGCATGGCGCCCTTCACTGAACCGCAGTCATGCGCCGGCGCTTCGCGGACGAAGCGTCATCTTAATACTTTTCGATTCCTCATACCATGAGATTGGCAACGGCCGCGTCCCGCCACCCCGTGGCCATGTCGGTACACCACCGCATCTCACCTTCAAGCTTCAATTGGGTACCGCAAGCCACCGCACCTTGTAGGACGACAAATTCGGAATCGAGCGGTTGATCGCGTTGGCCGCGCAACGCTCCAGACCTGAACCGGACACCCGGCGCGGTTATGGCCCGGCCTTTAAGAGCAGACCGGCGCCCACTTGGTATTAGCGGACCGGTCGGTGCCGCTCTTCTGCGGACGCCGGGACACCTGATAGGCGCAATCCCGCGCAACATCCGGCGCCGGAGGGTAGGCCGCCGATCCCGGACGAGCTGCTGGCAATCCGGATCGATGATCGTTTCCTGATTCAGTGCGGCTGGTTGACGTGTTCCCGGGAATGAAGCCGAGGCAAGATCCCTACGGCATTCCGCGCGGCGTCATTCCCGGCCGGTGCCCTCGTACTCCTTGGCGAAACCACGCAGCGTTTTGATGAACCTGTTGGTCTCGGTCAGAAATGGCGCGTGGCCCGAGTCCTCGAAAACCACCATCCGCTTGCCCTCCCCCGCCTCGACGGCCTCGAACCACTCGTACGCGAGCTCCACGGGCGTATTCATGTCCCGCGCCCCCGAGATCAGTAGCATCGGCACGGGCATCCGGGGCACCTCCTCGATCAGATCACGCGCCAGGTACTCCGGCCACGTGGGCCCGCTGCCGCGGTTCGCGCCGTCGAGCCACCGCGCGTAATCCCGCCGACCTCCGCCGAGATGAGTTCAGCAATCGGGTTCGGGCCTTCGACAGACGCCGTCCGGGCGGGCAGGTTCTTCCAGATTACCCCGCCCGCAAGGGCCGCCAGCACCAGAAGGGCGACAACACGCCAACCGTCCACCGCACACGCTCCTAACTGTCACGGCCGTGGCGGGCCACCCCCGACCATGCAAGAACGGTAGGGCGGAAGAGGCCGCAGGCCGTCATCCGCCATCCGGCGCCAGGATTGCCGCAGGTCCCGGAGAGGCGCGAACGCCTCACCGCGGATGACGCTGCGCTCTTCCGCCCTGCCGGTCGCCCGGGAAGCGGGCCCGCGTTCTTTCACGTTAAGGATCCACCTCAAGTTGCACCGCGACGCATTTGCATCCTGGACGACCACCCGCTACACACCCTCCCCTCGAGGCTTCGGGGGTAACCACTCGGAGTCGCGGATACACGCGGATGCCGCGCGCTGGTCACTGCCATCAGCGCCAACTACATCGGATAAAGAGCGAGAACAGCCGGCAACCGCCGCCAGTGGAACTGGGCCCTTTTGCCTCTACCGTTCTTTCGTCACGTGGCCAATCGTCGCGACCGACGCGGGCTCGTGGTAATGCGTCGCGGCCCAGACCTGGCACTTCGCGATCACCGCGTCGTCGGTCTGGCGGCTTGCCGACAGGCGAGCGAACGGTTGTTGACCGGCGTGATGCCAGTCGATCAGGTAGATCCGCGCCAGCCGCATCGCTGCATCCACCCCGGCGAGGCGAGCGATCAGGAAAAGGCCGAGATCGAGCCACGAGGAATCCCCGCCGGCCATATGACGAGACGCTGCCCTTCGCCCGCCGCGATCAGCGAGCGTTGCCGCTGCACGCGGATTCGTGGAAAGCGTTCGGCGAGCGGATCACAATAGGCCCAGTACGTGGTGGCGGACTCGCTATCGAGCAGTCCGGCTTCGGCCAGCAGCGCGGTGAAGTGGCCCGTCGAACGACGTCATCGTCAGGTTACCGGGTCTGCGTCCGGAGGTAATCGCGCTCAGCGCGCCGGTTCCAGTCGCCAGACGCCGTCCTGATTCCCGCCGTTGTCGGTGGCCACGTGGACGATGCCGTCAGGGCCAATGCGCACGTCGCGAATGCGGCCCAGCTCGCCGCGAATCAGTTCTTCCTCGTGCACCGGGATGTCGTCCCGGAACACGACGCGGCGCACCTGCTCGGCACGCAGACTGCCGGCAAGGA
>PWGH01000006.1 GCA_003555285.1 Thioalkalivibrio sp. | reverse complement strand
TCGTAGCTTCAGGACCTCGTACTCTTTGCGCATGTACCCCAGCAGCAGCTTCATGGCCTGGTTCTGCTCCGAGGCATCCAGCAGGTGCTGGGCCTTTTCGTAGTCAAGTTCGAGCAGCGCACCGAGTACGTACACCAGGTGCATCGGATCCCGGGTCCGTTCGATCAGATTCTCGACATTCAGCTGTCCCAATTGCGGTATCAGGGCCTGGAACTCGCCCACGAGGCTGACGATCTCCCGCTTCAGCGCCTCGCTCTCCGCACCGGGCTCCAAAAACACCGGAGCAGGGATCGCGCGGGCCATCAGGCGGTCGCCCTCTTGCCCGACACTCTCGATCCGGACCCGCTCCAACCCCTCGATGATCACCTCGAGCGTTTCCTCGGAACGAAACAGGCGCCGCACCACGCCGCGGGTCGCGAACGGGTGCAGATCGTCGACCCCGGGACTCTCGATGCTGGCGTCCCTCTGGGTCGCCGTGATCAGCGTCTTGTCCCCGGAATTCGAGGCGGCCTCGAGCGCCGAAATCGACCCCTTGCGGCCCGCCGCGAACGGTCCGGCGATCGTCGGAAGCAGAACGCTCCGGCGCAGCGGGAAGACGGGAAGCGTGTAGATGTCGGCCTGGGGGTCTTTGTTCACGGCAGTCTGGTCTCCGGCGTTATGGTCACCAGGAGCATCCCGAGATCGTACTCGCTGCTGACATGGGCGCGGTCGAGATCGATCGGAAGGTCGAACGTACGCTGGAAGGTGCAGTAGGCGATTTCCATGGAATAGCAGGTGTGCCCGGCGGCCAGCAGGGTATCGCGGCGCTGACCCTCAATCGTGATCGAGCGGCCGGACAGCCGCACCGAGATGGACTCAGGCGCCACACCGGCCATCTCGACCTTCAGCAGCCAGCCGTCCGGCGTCGCGTAGAGATCGGCCGGTGGCAGCCAACGTGTCGGCAACAGACGATCCCGCCGGGTCAATACCAGGCGGCGGGTCAGACGAATCCACTCGTGGTCCATAGGGGTTGCTCCCGCGCCGAAACCTCGTCCCTCCACGTGCCCGGAGGAGCGGTCACCGCGGCCGGCTGAAAGCGGTTGTGCACGCCGCCCCGGCTGATCGGCCCACTGATGCCCCACACATTAGAGCAAGGGTCTCGGGTCAAGCCACCCGGGAACAATGCCCATCCGCGACGCGGATGGCCGCCTCAATCGGCGTCCTTACCCGTTGCACACCGCCAGTCACGCCGGGCTGACCCCAATCACAGCGCCATCAAGCGTCTGCGCCCGCTGCGCTTGGCCCAGCCTACCCTCGGGAAGATCGGCTCCAAACGGCTTCAGACGGGCCGGATCCACGACCAGTCGAGTTTTTCGGGGTGTTCGACATAGTCGTCGCTGTTGTCCACCACCGCCCGCAGAAACGACCGCCGCAGCCTGAACCGGGTTTGGGAGTCGTGTTTCCCTTCCTCCACCGGCCCGAACTGGCCATCCACGAAGCGCGTGGTGTAATGCCCGAGTGGACGGCCGTCGTCATCGACGAGCTCCAAGGCGATGAACCGGTTCGGCGTCGCCCTCACCACCAGTGACTCGACGAAGTTACCGACAGGATTCGCGTTGGGTGTCGCAAGCGCCGTGCTGCACACATTGAAGTACCACTTCACAAGATCGAGGTCGCTCAGTTCATCGGTCATCATTTGCTCCTGATCAGCGCCACACGCAGGCCGTGGCTTCCTGTGTGCCTATCGTGCGAACTGGAGGTCTTCCACGAGCGTTTTGGGCGGGATGCGCGGCCCTTTACCCCGGATGCGATCGATCTCCTCGAGCGTTTCCACTGGCCGGTCAATGTGCGCCAACTGCAGCACGGGGTAAGGACCCTCGGGCGGAAACCGCGTTGATACGGTATTCATCCGGGCCGGAATCAAGGCGCAAAATCATCTATACTTCCTCGCTATCGGTGATCTAGGCATGATCTTCCAACAGCGCCCACCGGTATTTCAAGAGCCGCAGGGGCAGATTCATGATCAGGCAGTTTTTCGCATTACTCATCCAGAATACGCTCAGCATGCTGGGCACGGCCATCGCGCTCTCCGCACTCATGCTGATGCTCGCGCTGTTCGTCGTGCAATCGCTGGGCTTCGAGGGCGGCCCGTACCTGGGAATCCTCACCTTTCTGATTTTGCCGATGTTTTTCGTTCTCGGTCTGCTCCTGATTCCGGTCGGGATTCTTCGGCAACGGCGCCGTGCGGCGAAGGCCGCCGCTGCCGGCGAAGCGCCGCCGCTGTTTCCGGTCATCGACCTGAACCAGGACCGTACGCGCAAGCTGGTGCTGATCTTCACGGTGTTGACCATGTTGAACGTCACCATCCTGGCCGGCGCCACCTACAAGGGTGTCGAGGGGATGGATTCCAACGAGTTCTGCGGCACGGCCTGCCATTCGGTGATGCAGCCCGAGTACACCGCGTACCAGCGCTCACCCCATGCCCGGGTCGATTGCGTCGACTGCCACATCGGTCCGGGTGCCGACTGGTTCGTAAGATCCAAGATGGACGGCGCCTGGCAGATGGTGGCCGTCACCCTGGACCTCTATCCCCGCCCGATTCCGACACCTCTCAAGAATCTGCGTCCCGCACGCGACACCTGCGAGCAGTGTCACATGCCCACCAACTACGTCGGCGACAAGCTGCGAATCGATACCGTGTTCGACGAGGACGAAGCCAACACGGAACTGCGCACCGC
>PWGH01000065.1 GCA_003555285.1 Thioalkalivibrio sp. | reverse complement strand
TCGAGCCCCGCCGCGCGCAGGTACCAGGCCGTGGTGGTTCCCGTCACGCCGGCCCCGATCACGATCACATGCATTTCAGCAATTCCTCGAAGGGTAAACGCGCGCCGCCCGCGCAATTGGAATGGCACCCCGTCGGCACGCGCAGCGTCGTGCGCGCCCCACTCGCCTGTGGGCTGGGCCAGGCGCCGTGGGACCCACCTGGGGCGCAGGGAGTCGGTACGCTCACGGAGGCAGCGTCCTGCGCAGGTCGTCCAGGTCCCGGGCCAGGCGTTGAATGGACACTTTTTCGCGGGTGCCGAGTTCCTGGGCGAACACCGAGACGCGCAATTCCTCGATCCGATAGCGGAAGCGTTCCACACCGGCATGCTCGGGATGCGCCGTGCGCAGGCGCTTGGCCGCGTCCCACAGGGGTTCGATGTCCACGCGCAGGCGCCGGTCCTTGTCCGGGGTCTGTTCCAGGCGTTGCAGCCGCCGGCCGATCGCCTGCAGGTAGCGCGGCAGCTGCGGCAAAACGGCGATCGGGGTCGCGAGCAAAAAGTCCGCCGGCACCAGATGGGCCAATTGATCGCGAATGTCCCGGGCCGCCTCGATCCACGACAACGGCAGGTCACCGTCCAGCTGCCGACGCAATGGGTGCCATTCGCCGAGGATCCGATGGCTCAACTGGGCCAGTTCCATCGTCACCGGGGTCAGCGCGGCGCGGCCGGCTTCGAGCCGGGCGTGGAAGGCCTTGGCATCGCGCGGTTCGGGTTCGTCCTGCAGGAACACGCGCTCGGCGGCGGCGGCGAGGATCTGATCGCGCAGGGCCTCGCAGCTGCCGAGTGCCGTGTAATGCAGGCAGCTGCGCTCGATGTCCGGCAATTGCCGGCGCAGGTCGCGCACGATGCGATGAACACCGAGCAGGAACAGGCGCCGCAGCCCGGCCCGATGCAGACGCCGCGCCCGATCCGGATCCGGCTCCAGGCGCAGGGTCACGCTGCTGCCCGCGTCCTCGAGCGCCGGATAGGCGCGCAATTGTGCCCCCTGATGATCGAAGACCACGAAGTCCGGCAGGGGTCCGAAATCCCAGTCGGTAAGCCCCTCACGGGTGGCGTCGTCCGGGCGGGTCTGCTCGAAGTGGGCGCTGGCATGGGCGCCCAGGCGGCCCTTCAGCGTCGGCAGGTCGCGTTCGCAGGCGACCGTGCTGCCGTCCGGGTCGAGTACCCTAAAGCGCAGCATCAGGTGCGGCTCCAGGCGTTCCGGACGCCAGGCGTCGGGCGGTACCCGGGTTCCGGTGATGGCCTCCAGGGCCTCGGCGAGCCGGGGCGGCAACGGGCCCTCGCGGGTGGGGATGCGCTCGAGTGCCGCGCGCGCAAACTCCGGCGCCGGAACGAAATGCCGGCGCAGGCCCTTGGGCAGGCTGCGCAGCAGCGCGATCACCCGGTCCTCGAGCAGGCCGGGCACCAGCCAGTCGCCCAGCCAGTCGGGCAGGCCGTTCAAGGCCGCAAGCGGAATCGTTACGGTCACACCGTCGTCCTTCTGCCCGGGTTCGAAACGATAGGATAACGGCAGACGCAGGCCCTGCACCTCCAGGGTATCCGGGTAGGCGCCTTCGGGCAGCGCGGCCTCGGGTTCGGCGAGCAGCGCGGCGCGTTCGATCTGCAGGATCTGGGGATCGGCCTTCTCGGCCTTGCGGCTCCAGGCCTCGAAGGTGGGTCCGTCGACGATGGCCGCCGGCAGGCGCTGGTCGTAGAAGCTGCGCAGCCGATCCTCTTCGGCGAGCAGGTCGCGGCGGCGCCCGCGGGCCTCCATCTCGGCGATTTCGGCGACGGTCGCGCGGTTGGCGGCGAGCCCCGGGGAGCGCGAGCGCAGCTGACCCTCGACCAGGCCGTGCTGGATGAACAGGTGCCGGGCCTGCTGCGGGTCGTGGCGGGCGAAGTTCACCGCGGCCCGCGGCGCGACCACCAGCCCGTACAGCGTGATCCGGTCCCACGCGCCGATGCGCCCGTCGCGGGCCTGGAAATGCGGCTCGTGGACGTGGTGCTGCAGCAGATGCGGGGCGACCTCCAGGATCCACTCGGGTTGGATCGCCGCGACCTCGCGCGCATAAACCCGGGTGGTTTCGGCGATCTCCGCGCTCATCAGCCACGCCGGCCGGCGCTTGACCTGGCCGGAGCCGGGGTGGATCTGGAAGCGCCGGTTGCGCGGGCCGAGGTAGTCGCCACGTTCGGTCTTCTTGCCGACCTGGCTGATCAGGCCGCTGAGCAGCGCCTTGTGCAGGGCTTGATGGGCCTCAGGGGTGTCGTGCGGCACGCCGCCGCGGGGCAGGCCCAGGCCGTGCGCCAGGGTCGCCATCTGCGCGCGCAGTTCCTGCCATTCGCGCATGCGCAGGAACGACAGGAAGTGCTCGCGGCACCAGCGTTTCAGCGCGCTGCTGCCGAGTTCCTCGCGGGTCTGGTGCCAGGCTGCCCACAGTTTCAGGATGCCGAGGAAGTCCGAGCCTTCGACCCGAAAAATGCGCTGGGCCTCGTCGGCGGCCTGGGCCTTTTCGGCCGGGCGCTCGCGCGGGTCCTGCAGCGACAGGAACGCGGCGATGGTCAGTGCCTCGGTGAGCACGCCGCGTTGGCCGCCGGCGAGGATCATCTGACCAAAGCGCGGATCCACCGGGAAGCGGGCCAGTTGCCGGCCGGCCTCGGTGATCCGGTGCCGGTCGTCGACCGCGTGCAATTCCTCGAGCAGGTGGTAGCCGTCGCGGATCAGCCGCGGGTCGGGCGGATCGACGAAGGGGAAGTGACGCGGATCGCCGAGGCCGAGTGCGGCCATCTGCAGGATCACCGCGGCCAGGTTCGAGCGCAGGATCTCGGGCTCGCCATGCTCGCGGCGTTGCGCGAAGTCCTGTTCGCTGAACAGCCGGATGCAGAGGCCGGGGCCCAGGCGGCCGCAGCGCCCGGCGCGCTGGTTGCAGGAGGCCTGGGCGATCGGTTCCAGGCTCAGGCGCTGGATTCGGGAGCGCCAGGAATAGCGGGCCAAGCGGGCCAGGCCGGTGTCGATCACGAAGCGGATGCCGGGCACGGTGAGTGCGGTCTCGGCGACGTTGGTCGCGAGCACGATGCGGCGCCCGGCGTGCGGGCGGAACACGCGGTTCTGTTCGGCCGCCGACAGCCGCGCGTACAGCGGCAGGATCTCGGTGTGGGCCGGCTGCTCGCGGCGCAGGCGGGTGGCGGCGTCGCGGATCTCGCGTTCGCCCGGCAGGAATACCAGGATGTCCCCGGCGCCCGCGCGCAGGCACTCGGCCACCGCAGCGCTAATGCCGTCGAACAGGTCGCGTTCCGGGGTCGACGGATCCGGAAGCGATGGTTTCGGCGTCGACCGTTTCGAGGCCCATTGCTTCGGGGCCGATGGGCTCGGGGCCGATGGATCGGCCGTCGATGCCTCCGGAACGGACGGTTCCGGGGCAACCCTGGGCTCGCCGGTCAAATTGGCATCGGTCTCGGCATCCGAATCGCTCAGGGGCCGGTAGCGGATTTCCACCGGCCACGCGCGCCCGGACACCTCGATGATCGGCGCAGCGCCGAAAAATTGCGCCAGGCGCTCGGGTTCCAGCGTCGCCGAGGTGATGATCAGGCGCAGGTCCGGGCGCCGCGGCAGCAGTTGCTTCAGGTAACCCAGCAGGAAATCGATGTTCAGGCTGCGTTCGTGGGCCTCGTCGATGATCAGGGTGTCATAGGCGAGCAGGTCCGGATCCCCGCGCAACTCGGCGAGCAGCAGCCCGTCGGTCATCAGCTTCACGTGCGTGTCCGGGCCGGTCTGGTCGTTGAAGCGGACCTTGTAGCCGACTGTGCTGCCGGGTTCGGTGCCCAGGGTCGTGCCCAGTTCCTCGGCGATGCGCGCCGCGACCGAGCGTGCGGCGATGCGCCGGGGCTGGGTGTGGCCGATCAGGCCGCGGCGCCCGCGGCCCGCGTCCAGGCAGAGCTTGGGCAGCTGAGTGGTCTTGCCGGAGCCGGTTTCGCCGCAGAGGATCAGCACCGGGTGCGCCTGAATCGCGGTGATAATCCGCTCGCGCTCGGCATGGATCGGCAGATCGTCGGCGTAACGCGGGGTCGGCAGGCTGGCGCGGTAGGCCGTGGCGCGTTGCAGGGCCGTGTCGAAGCGGGCCCGCGCCTGGTCGAGCAGGCGGTCGGCCGGTTGGCCGCGGGCCTGGCGTCGGGTGGCGCGCTGCAGCAGTTCGCTTACCGGGCCCTCATCGGCACGCAGCAGTTGGGTGAGGTCGAGGGCGCGATCCCGCTCGGGCTCGCGCGCGCCGGGCAGCGGGGTGGGATCCGGCATCAGGGCGCGGGCAGGCGCAACGCCTCGATGTTCTCGTTGCGCAAGCGCTCCAGAATGCGGCGGATCTCGGCTTCGCCGGTGAGGGGGCCGACATAGACGCGATGGAAGGTCTGGCCGTTCACCCGGGCCTCGCGCACATTCGCCGCCAGCCCCAACAGGGCCAGGCGCGCCTTCATTTCGTCGGCCTGCGCGTACTGCCGGAACGAGCCGGTCTGCAGGATCACCCGGTCCGCGGGTGCTGCCTGCGGGGGCGGTGCCGGAGGGGTTGCGGGCGCCGGCGGGGCGGCCGGGGGTGGCGTCCGGTGTGGCGCGGCCCGCGGGATCTGCACCTCGTCGCGCGGCAGCAGTTCGTAGAACTGGAAGCGGGAGCGCTCGGAAGCCGGGGTCGCCGGTGCACCGGTTGCCCGGTCGCCATTCGGGCTGGAACTGCCGGCGCTTGCGGGGGCCTCGGTCTCTCCGCGCGTCAGCCAGCCGGGATCCTGGCCCATGCGGTCGACCCCCTGCAGATAGAACACCGCCGCGGCCGCCAGGCCGACCAGCATGCCGGTCAGCAGCCAGGCCCACCCCGGCAGGGGCCGGCGAGGCGGGCCGGCCGGCTTGCGGCGGACCTTGCGCGCCTGGGCCATGCCCTACATCGTCTCCGGCGCGCTGACACCCAGCAGCCGCAGGCCGTTTGCGAGCACCTGACGGATGCCGCCGATCAGCGCCAGGCGCGCCGAGACGAGGTCCAGATCCTCGGCCTGCATGAACGGCACCGCGTTGTAGTAGGCGTGGAAGCCGGCCGCCAGATCGCGCAGGTATTGCGCCAGCTGGTGCGGTTCGTGCGCCTGCGCGGCCGTCGCCACCTGTTCGGGAAAGCCGGCCAGCTGCGCGAGCAGATCGGTCTCGACGTCGAGCGTCAGGCGCGGGATCTCCGGGCCGTCGGCGGCGGCGGTGGCCAGGCCGCGTTCCAGCGCGCCGCGCTGCACGCTGGCGATCCGGGCGTGCGCGTACTGGATGTAGTACATCGGGTTGTCGTTGGACTGGCTTTTCGCCAGTTCCAGGTCGAAGTCCAGGTGCTGTTCGCAGCGCCGCTGCACGTAGAAGAAGCGGGCGGCGTCGGAACCGACCTCCTCGCGCAGCGCCCGCAGCGTCACGAAGCTGCCCGAGCGGGTGGACATCTGCACCCGCTCCTCGCCGCGATAGAGGATCGCGAACTGCACCAGCAACACGTCGAGGCGGCCGTCGTCCAGGCCCAGCGCGCGCAGCGCGGCACGAACCCGTGCCACATAGCCGTGGTGGTCGGCACCCCAGACGTTGATGATCCGGTCGAAGCCGCGTTCGAACTTCTCGCGGTGATAGGCGATATCGGAGGCGAAGTAGGTGTAGTCGCCGTTTTCCCGGCGCACGACCCGGTCCTTGTCGTCGCCGTAGTCGGTCGAGCGGAACCACAATGCACCGTCCTTCTCGTACAGTGCGCCGCCGGCCTGCAGCTGCTCGACGACGGCGTCGATCGCGCCGGAGGCGGCCAGGCTGCGTTCGGAGAACCAGGTCTGGTAGTGCACGCCGAAGGCCGCCAGATCGTCGCGGATGTCGTCCAGGATCGAGTTCAGCCCGTGATCGAAGAATTGCCCGTACAGCGCGGGGCCGAGCAGATCCCGAGCACGCCCGACCAGCGCGTCGATGTAGGCCTCCTTGTCGCCGCCGTCGGCTTCGTCGGCCGGCAGGTCCCGCAGGATCTCCGCCTCCGGGTGCACGCCGGCATCGCCGAGCAGCACCGCGAGGTCGTCGGCGATCGCGCGCACGTAGTCGCCCTGGTAGCCGTTCGCCGGGAAGGGCAGCTGCACGCCGCGCTTGTCCAGGTAGCGCAGCCAGACGCTGGCGGCGAGGATGTTCATCTGCCGGCCGGCGTCGTTCACGTAGTATTCGCGGGTCACGTCGAAGCCGCAGCACTCCAGCAGGTCGGCGACGCTGGCGCCGTACGCCGCGCCGCGCCCGTGCCCGACGTGCAGCGGCCCGGTCGGGTTCGCCGATACGAATTCCACCTGCACGGCCTGGCCGCGACCGATCTCGGAACGGCCGTAGTCCGCACCGGCGTCGGCGATCGCCGGCAACACCGCAAAGCGCGCGTGCTCCTCGAGGCGGAAGTTCAGAAAGCCGGGGCCGGCGATGTCGACCCCGGCAAGCCCCGGCACCGGGGGCAGCGCCGCCTGCAGTTGCTCGGCGATCGCCCGGGGCTGGCTGCGCGCGGGACGGGCCAGCTGCAGCGCCAGATTGCTCGCGAAGTCGCCGTGCTCGCGTTCGCGAGTGCGGGTCAGTTGCACCGCCACGCCGTGATCCGCCGGCAGGATGCCGTCTTGCACCAATTGGGTTAGCGCCGCCGCCAGCGCCTGCTCGAGGAGTTCTTTCAAGGCCATGACAACCGGTTGTCGGGAATAGCTCGATATTCTAACCCGAAGAGGCCCTCAAATGGCGCTGCCCCCCGCCCCGTGTAGGAGGCGAGCCCCCTCGGCGATGCGACGCTCGGTAAGGGCATCGCCCAGAGGCTGGCCTCCTACCAGGGGTGGGGCGGGATCAGGACAGGGTGAGGGGGTCGACGTCGATGCTGATGCGCAGGGTTCGTGACGGGGGATGCTCCTGGCCGTAGTGCTGCGCCTCGGTCAGGGCCTGGTGCAGGGGCTGGCGGCTGTCGGCGGCGAGCAGGATCTGTTCGCGATAGCGTTGGTTCACCCGGTGGCGGGGTGCCGTGGCCGGGCCCAGGATGCGGACATTGACGGTCTGCCGACGCAGGTGCGCGGCGAGGATCTCCGCGTGCTGCGTGCTGGACTCCGGGGTCGGCCCGTCGATGCGGATCAGCGCCAGGAAGCCGAAGGGCGGCATGCCGTTGGCGCGGCGTTCGGCCAGCAGGGGTTGCACCATCGCCGGATAGTCGCCGGTCTGCAGCGATTGCATCAGCGGGTGCTCCGGGTGCCCGGTCTGCACCCAGACCACACCGGGGTCGCCGCCCCGTCCGGCGCGACCGGCGGCCTGCAGCACCAGTTGCAGCGTCTGCTCGGCGGCGCGCAGGTCGACACTGAAGAGCCCCTGATCGACGTCGATCACCCCGACCAGCCCGACGCGGGGAAAGTCATGCCCCTTGGCCAGAATCTGGGTGCCGACCACGATCCCGGCGTCCATCGCGCGGATGCGATCCAGGCACTGCTCGAGTTCGCCCCGGCGCCGGATGCTGTCGCCATCGAGGCGAACCAGCGGGGTGCCGGGAAAGTGCCGCGACAAGGCCCGCTCCAGACGTTGGGTGCCCAAACCCTGGTGGCGCAGCGGCGCGTGGCATTGCGGACAGGCTTCGGCCAGGCGCGCGCCGAAGCCGCAGAGGTGGCAGATCGACCGCCGGGCATCGGCGTGCACGGTCAGGTGGGCGTCGCAGCGTGGGCAGTCGGCGACCCAGCCACAGTCGTCGCAGGCCAACACCCGGGCGAAGCCCCGGCGGTTGAGCAGGATGAAGCACTGGCGCCCTTGGTCCAGGGTGGTGCGCATCGCATCGAGCAACGGGGTGCAGAGGCCCTCGTCGGGGCGGTGCACCCGGGTGTCCAGACAGCGCACCGGCGGTGGCTGGGAGCCGTCGGGGCGGTGGCTCAGGCGCAGGTACCGGTAGTGTCCGTTGCGGCTTTTCTCGAGGCTCTCCAGCGTCGGAGTCGCCGAGCCGAGGACCACCGGAATGGCCTCCAGGTGCCCGCGCATGATCGCAAGGTCCCGCGCGTGGTAGCGCAGCCCGTTCTGCTGCTTGTAGGCAGCGTCGTGCTCCTCGTCGACGATGATCAGGCCGAGCTGCGGCAGGGGCGTGAACAGCGCCGAGCGGGTACCGAGCAGCAGCCCGCGCTCGCCGCGCCGGGCCGAATCCCAGATGCGCAGGCGTTCACCCGCGGCGAGCCCCGAGTGCAGCGCCGCGACCTGTCCGGGAAAGCGCCGACTGACGCGCTGAACGAGTTGCGGCGTCAGCGCGATCTCCGGGATCAGGATCAACACCTGGCGCCCGAGGTTCAGGGTGTGCGCGGCGGCCTCGAGATAGACTTCGGTCTTGCCGCTGCCGGTCACGCCGTCCAGCAGGAACACCGCCGCCTGACCAGACTGGGCGCTGATCGATTCGACGGCCTGTTGCTGCTCTGCGCTCAGTTGCACCGCCAGCGTGCCGCTGACCGGCGCGGGCCCCGGTTCCGCGTCCACGGTTTCGAGGGTGCCGCGGGCGGCCAGACGTTCCAGTTCGCCACGGCGCAGCGCGAGGCCGGTCAGGTCGTTCAGCGCCTCCAGCGACAGCGGTGCGGGCGCGTGGCGCAGCGCTTCGATCACCCGTTGCTGGCGGGGTCCCAGGCGGGCGGACCCCGGCTGCGACGAACCCCATCGCCAGCGGGATTCGGGTTGCGGCGGGGGCGGCAGCGGCTGGCCCTTGCGCAGCGCCGGGGGCAGGGCATTGAGCACCACTTCCCCGATCGGGTGGTGATAGTAGCGGGCCGCAAAGCGCAGCAGTTCGAGCAGCGGCACGGGCAGGATCGGGCCGGGATCGAGCACTGCCTCCAGGTTGCGGATGCGGGCCGGGTCGATCGTGGGTGACTGCTCGGTCGCCATCACCACGCCGGTCTGTTCGCTGCGCCCGAAGATCAACCGAACCCGTTGGCCGACTGCGGGCACAGCGTCCGCCGGGCAGGCGTAATCGAAGAGTTGGTCGAGGGGGCGGTCCACGGCTACGCGGACGAAGGCGTCGGGAAGCATCGCGGCAGTTTACGGGATCCCGGAAGGTGCGGCACCGGCTTCGTGAAGTTATCCACCGATCCTGTGGATAACTCTGTGGATAGAACCGGCGTATCGCCCTGTGCCCCTTATGCCATCAGGGTTGTGTTGGATTGGATAAAAAACGTTCAAATTTTCTTTTTCTATAAAAAACAATAGCCTGCGAATATCTCGTATTCCTGGTTACAAGCAGTACCCCCTAAACCATACTATTTTCGTTCTCGGTTTCTTCTTGTGCATAACCGTTTGCAGCGCACCATCAAAAGCCTTGACAGGCCGATGTGCATCGGCATCCCCGCCAGACGGACCGAGGCCCGGACATGCCGGGCCTCGGTGGGGGAGCTGCGCAGGCCGGCCTCGGTCAGCCGCTTTCCTTGATCGCGGTGATCAGGCTGGAGGCGGCCTTCTGGCCGTCGCCGTAGAGCATGCGGGTGTTGTCGGCGTAGAACAGGTGGTTCTCGATACCCGAGAAACCGGCACCCTGGCCGCGCTTGATCACGATCACGTTCTTGGCCTGATCGGCGTTCAGGATCGGCATGCCGTAGATCGGGCTTTCGGGATTGCTGCGCGCGACCGGGTTCACCACGTCGTTGGCGCCGATCACGATCGCGACATCGGCGGTCTTGAACTCGTTGTTGATCTCGTCCAAGTCGTAGATCAGGTCGTAGGGCACGCCGGCCTCGGCCAGCAGCACGTTCATGTGCCCGGGCATGCGTCCGGCCACCGGGTGGATCGCGAACTTCACCGCGACACCGCGCTCGATCAGCAGTTGGCTCATCTCCCAGATCTTGTGCTGCGCCTGGGCCACCGCCATACCGTAGCCGGGCACGATGATCACCTTGTCGGCAAAGGCCATCATGATGCCGGCATCCGCCGCTTCGATCGGCTTCAGGCTGCCGCTGACGTCTTCGGCTGCGGCCCCGTCGCCGCCGCCGAACTGCTGAAACAGCACGTTGGTGATCTTGCGGTTCATCGCCTTCGCCATCAGCTGGGTCAGCAGGGTCCCCGCGGCACCGACGACGATACCGGCCACCATCAGCGCGGGGTTGTCGAGTACCAGGCCCTTCAGGCCGACCGCGAGGCCGGTGAGGGCGTTGTACAGCGAAATCACCACCGGCATGTCCGCGCCGCCGATCGGCAGCGTCATCAGCACCCCGAAGACGAGCGCGAGCAGGAAGAACAGGAACAGCACGCCCCCGTGAATATCGCCGCCGCTCAGCGCCAGGCTCAGGCCGAGCAACACGGTGACCGCGAACAGACCGAGGTTCAGCCATTGCTGCCCCGGATAGTGCACGGTGGTCTTCATCAGCCCCTGGAGCTTCGCGAAGGCGACCATCGACCCCGAGAAGGCCACGGCGCCGATCAGCGAGCCGACGACCGCGATCGCCAGAATCAGGTCCGAGGCGCCCGGCTGGGCCTGGATCAGGTACAGCGCGCCGATGCCGGCCGCGGCGCCGCCGCCCATGCCGTTGTACAGCGCGATCATCTGCGGCATGTCGGTCATCGCGACCTTCTGGCCGCTCCACCAGGCGACACCGCCGCCGAGCGCGATCCCGAGGATGATCAAGAGGTAATTGACGACCCCCTGGATCTCCGGATGGAAGAAGGTGACGACGGTCGCGAGCACCATGCCGATGCCGGCCCAGACGATGCCGCGCCGCGCGGTGGTCGGCGACGCCATCTGCTTCAGGCCGAGGATGAACAGGACCGCGGCGATCAGGTACGCGATGTTGATGATGGTCAGAAGCGCACCCATTATTTCGTTCTCCGGCTGGCCTTGAACATCTCCAGCATGCGTTCGGTCACCACATAGCCGCCGACCGCGTTACCGGCGGCGAGCACGACGGCGATGAAGCCGACCAATTGTTCCAGCGGTGTGGTCGCATGGCCGAGCGCGACCATCGTGCCGACCAGCACGATGCCGTGGATGAAGTTCGAGCCGGACATCAGCGGCGTGTGCAGGATCACCGGCACCTTGGAGATCACCTCGTAGCCGGTGAAGGCCGCGAGCATGAAGATGTACAGTGCGACGAAACCCTCGATCATGATGCGTCTCCGTGGATCGCTGCGCGGGTGGGGGCATGGACGATCTCGCCGTCCCGGGTCAGGCAGCTCTGCGCGACGACCTCATCGTTCCAGTCGGGCGTGAACTCGCCGTCGGTGATCATCGGGCTGAGGAAGTTGAGCAGGTTCTTCGCGTACATCTCCGAGGCGTGCAGCGCGACCTGAGACGGCACGTTCAGCGGTCCGTGAATGATCACCGAACCGTGTTCGATGGTCTCGCCGGGCTGGGTCAGCGCGCAATTGCCGCCGCCCTCGGCGGCCAGATCGATGATCACGGCGCCGGGCTTCATGCCGTCGACCATCGCGGCGGGAATCAGTTTTGGCGACGGGCGCCCGGGAATCGCCGCGGTGGTGATCAGCACGTCGGCCTTGGCGATGTAGCCGGCGAGTGCTTCCTGTTGCTGGCGCTTCTCGTCGTCGGTGAGTTCGCGGGCGTAGCCGCCCTCGCCCTCGGCGTGCACGCCCAGATCCAGGAACTTCGCGCCCAGCGATTCGACCTGTTCCTTGGTCGCCGAGCGCACGTCGTAGGCCTCGACCATCGCGCCGAGGCGGCGTGCGGTGGCAATCGCCTGCAGGCCGGCGACGCCGGCGCCGATCACGATCACCTTCGACGGCCGGATCGTGCCGGCGGCGGTGGTCAGCATCGGAAAGAAGCGGCACGAGAGGTCCGCGCCCATCAGCGCCGCCTTGTAGCCCGCCACCGCGGCCTGCGACGACAGCGCATCCATGCTCTGCGCGCGCGAGATGCGCGGAATCAGCTCCATCGCAAAGCTCAGGATCTTGCGCTGTTGCAGCGCGGCGACCAGCTCCGGGCTGCGGTGGGCATGAAAGAAACTCACCAGCGCCGAGCCTTCCGGCAGCGCCTCGACCTCGGCGACGGTCGGCGGCGCCACCCGGACCATCAGATCGGATTGGGCGAAGAGGTCGGCGGTCTCGAGGACCTTCGCGTCGGCGTAGGCCGTGTCCGGAAACCGCGCCGTCGATCCCGCGCTTGCCTCGATCTGCACCGACACGCCCATCTGGCCGAATTTGGCGGCCACCGTGGGGTCTATGGCGACACGGCGTTCGCCGCTGGCGCGTTCTTTGGGCACGGATAATCGGATGGACATGCGCTCTCTCCCAGGCCTGACGGCGGTTTTTCTGCCGGCACGCCGCGCTGACGAATCGTGATCGAATGGGTCGTTGCACCCATTTGGTGCGGTGCGGACAAAAACGGACCCGAGTGTAGCCGAATCGG
>PWGH01000299.1 GCA_003555285.1 Thioalkalivibrio sp. | reverse complement strand
GGGCCAGTCGGCGCCGCAGGACCGGAATCCACCATGGCCGGGCGATCCCGAAGGCTGATGGGCGTCACCCTGGTCTGGTTGCGACGAGACCTGCGCCTGGCGGATCAGCCGGCCCTGCAGGCCGCCGCCACACGCGGCGAGCCGGTGATTCCGGTGTTCATCCATGCGCCCCACGAGGAGGCCCCCTGGATCCCCGGGGCGGCCTCCAACTGGTGGTTGCACCACAGCCTGGCCCGGCTGGCCGAGGCCTTGGCCGCCCGCGGCAGCCGACTGATCCTGCGCCGCGGCGACAGCCTTGAGACCCTGCAGACCCTGGTCCGGGAGACCGGTGCCGACACGGTATTCTGGAATCGCCTCTACGAGCCTGCGATGATCCACCGCGATCAGGCGATCAAGGCGGCGCTACGGGAAGACGGTCTGACGGTCGAAAGCTTCAACGCCGCCCTGTTACAGGAACCCTGGACCATCGCTACCGGCAGCGGCGGGCCGTACAAGGTCTTCTCTCCGTTCTGGAAGGCCTGCCGCCGCGCCGGCGTCGACACGTCACCGATGATGCAACCCGAGCACCTGCGGGCGCCACCACCCCCTGCCGACACGACCACGGCCGCGCGCCGGAATCGCCAAAATGGCTGGCCAGCGTCCGAGGCACTCGATGCACTGGAGCTCCTCCCGCAGCGGCCCTGGACCCAGGGGCTGGCCGCGACCTGGACGCCGGGTGAGGCCGGTGCCCTTGAGCGCCTGCAGGCCTTCGTCGACGGCCCCGTGCAAAACTATGCCACCGCCCGCGACCGGCCCGCCGCGACCGGGACCTCACGGCTGTCGGCGCACCTGCACTTCGGCGAGGTCTCCCCGCGCCAGATCGTCCAGGCGCTACGCGTGGCGGACTTGAACCTGGAGGCCGGCGGCGCAGAGGTCTTCCTGCGTGAACTCGGCTGGCGCGAGTTCGGCCACCACCTGCTCTATCATTTTCCGGACAGTACCGAGGCGCCACTGAACCCGCGCTTTGCGCACTTTGCCTGGCGCGAGGCGCCGCAGGATCTGCAGGCCTGGCAGCGCGGGCAGACCGGGATCCCGATCGTGGATGCCGGGATGCGCGAACTCTGGCACACCGGCTGGATGCACAACCGGGTGCGCATGATCACCGCTTCGCTGTTGACCAAGAACCTGCGCCTGCACTGGCTGCACGGTGCCCGCTGGTTCTGGGACACCCTGGTCGACGCCGACCTCGCCGCCAACACCCTCGGCTGGCAGTGGGTCGCCGGCAGCGGCGCCGACGCGGCCCCGTACTTTCGTATCTTCAACCCCATCCTCCAGGGCCAGCGCTTCGATCCCGAGGGCCACTATGTGCGCCGCCACGTGCCGGAGCTGGCCCGGGTGCCCGCGCGCGCCATACACCAAGCCCGGGCGTCCGGCGAAGACGCTTATCCCCGCCCCATCGTCGACCTGAAGACCAGCCGCCAACACGCGCTGGAGGCTTTTGCGCGTACCCGGCCACCATGAGCGTTGAAATCGGGATCGCCGAAACCGAGATCGCCGAAACCGAGATCGGCGGACCTGGGATCGCGGGACCTGGGATCGGGTTCAGAAGCTGCCGAACAGCGTGCCGAGGGTGATCAGCACCACCAGCGAAAGGAAGGGCACCAGCATCCCGGTCATCGCCAGATCGAAGTAGGCTTGGCGGTGGGTCAGACCACAGATCATCAGCAGGGTGATCACCGCGCCGTTGTGCGGCAGGGTGTCCAGGCCGCCGGTGGCCACCGCGGTGACCCGGTGCAGCAGGTCGGGGCTGATGCCCTGCGCGCGCGCCATCTCGAGGTAGGTGTCGCCGAGGGTCGATAGCGCGATGCTCATGCCGCCCGAGGCCGACCCGGTCATGCCAGCCAGGATGTTCACCGCGACCGCGAGTGAGATCAACGGATTGTCGCCGCCGATCCCGACCACGGTGTCGCGGATCAGCACGAAGGCGCCCAGCGAGGCGATCACCGCACCGAAGCCCACCAGGCTCGCGGTGTTGAAAATCGGCAGCAACGAGGCATTGGCGCCGTTGTCCACCGTCTCCCGCAACTTCGGCAGCCGCTGCCAGTTGACCCCGATCAGCACCAGGACCGAGAGCACCAAAGCAGCGATCACCGACCAGATGCCACGGACCTGATCAATGCTGGTCTCGCCGTAGAGCGGCTGGGCGAGATAATCGGTGTCCATCTGCGGGATCACCACGAAAGTGAACACCAGGTTGATCGCGATCACCAGCACCAGCGGTAGCACCGCGAGCGCGAGCGGCGGCGGCCCGACCGGACGTTCCGAGACCGGCAATTCCATCAGGTCGAAGCCCTCGCCGGCGGAGCGTTCGCGCAGGTCCTTGTCCGGCGTGAAGTCGGTATCGGGATGATCGCCGTAGCCCTCCGGAGCGAGTTTGCGGGCGCGATATTGCAGCCACAGCATGCCGAGGGTGAACATCACCAGCGCGGTGATCACGCCCAGGCCCGGGGCCGCGAAGGGCGAGGTCCCGAAAAACGGCATTGGAATCGCGTTCTGGATCGCCGGGGTGCCCGGCAAAGCGGTCATCGTGAAGGTGAAGGCGCCCAGGGCAATGGTCGCCGGGATCAGTCGCTTGGGGATGTCCGCCTGGCGAAACAGCGCCGCCGCGATCGGATAGACCGCAAAGGCGACCACGAACAGCGACACGCCGCCGTAGGTCATCACTGCACAGGACAACACCACGGCAAGGATCGCCTGGCCCGACCCGAGCC
>PWGH01000022.1 GCA_003555285.1 Thioalkalivibrio sp. | reverse complement strand
GACAGCCACTCCAGCGCGCGTTGTGCGGGGTCCTGCGGGCGCCTTGGCCGAAGCAGCCAGGCGAGGCCGGCGGCCAGCAGTCCGAGTCCGCCGAAGGTAACCAGCAGGGCGAGCAGCACGTTCTTCCAGTCCGTGGCATCGAGCCCGAAGCGGGCGAACAGTTCGCGCTGGCGTTCCGGATCGAAGGCCAGCACGCCGTACTCCCAGCGGTAGGTCATCAGGTCGTGCCAGTCGCTGAGGCGCAGGCGCCAGGCGGCGCTCCAGGCGAGACCCGAGCGGCGCAGGAAGTCCGGGGCCTCCATGCCGGCGTCGAACAGTCCGCTGAGGCCCCATTCGATCCGCTCCGGCGCGATGGCCGCAGTCGGGTCCACCCGAATCCAACCCTGTTCGTCCAGCCAGACCTCGGTCCAGGCGTGGGCATCGGCCTGGCGCAGGCGCAGGTAACGCCCGGTGTCCATCCACTGGCCACCCTGGTAGCCGGTGATCACCCGGGCCGGGATGCCGGCGGCCCGCATCAGCACCGCAAAGGCGGACGCATAATGTTCGCAATACCCGGCCTGGGTCTCGAACAGGAAGTGGTCGGTGCGGTCGCGCAGCAGCGGCGGCGCGCGCAGCGTGTAGCGAAACGGAGCCGCTGCGAACAGCGTCAGCGCCGCATCGACGATCGCGCGATCGTCGTCGCCGTGCAGTGTGCGCCAGAGGCCGGCCTGGATGCGTGTCCGGGGCGCGGTGCCTTCGGGCAGCGCCAGCGCTCGTGCCCGTTCCGTGGGACCAAGCGGCGGCGGTTCCGGGATCACCCACTGTGCGGTGCCAGTGTACTGGATGCGCTGTTCGATCCGGTGCCGACGCAGCACCTGGTGGTTCCCGAGCAGTTCGGCCCCGGCCGGCGCGGCCGCGGCAAACTCGAGCATCGGTAGATAGCGGGCGCCGTTGGGTTCCAGGGTCGCGGTGTAGGTCACATCGATCGGTGCGTCGGTGCCGCCGCCGACCCGGTCGATGGCGCCGGACGGGCGATCGTGGTCGACCCGCCAGGCGCGGCCGTCGAAGTCGGTCATCACCAGCGCCCGCCAATATTGCCGGCTCGACGCGGGGGCCGGACCCTCGAAGCGCACCCGTAGCGCGGTGGCCTCGTTCTCCAGCAGCTGCGCGATGTCCCCCGGTTCCAGGCGCTCGGAGAGACCGGTCTGCGCGGTGCGTTCGCGTTCCGGGCTGCCCCACAGCGGGCCGGGCAGGCGCGGAAACAGCAGGAACAGGATCAACATGATCGGCAGGGCCTGCAGGAGCATCACCCCCGAAGCGCGCGCGAGGCGCGCCAGCGGCAGCCGGCGCCCCGCGTGGACCTGGAGCAGCGTCGCCGTGAGCAGCCAGGTCGAGACCAGCGAATACGCAGCGATTCCGATCGACTGGTTGAAGAAATAGGTCGTGACCACGACGAAATAACCGAGCAGCAGGCTCACGACGATGTCCCGTTCGGAACGGATCTCCAGCAGCTTCAACGCGACCATCACCAACAGCAGCGCGGTTCCCGCCTCCTGCCCGAACCAGGTTCCGAAATGATTGAAGGTCAACGCACCCGCACCGAGGGCCAGCAGGATCATCACCCATGCGGCCGGTAGCCGGGTGTGCTGCGCATGAATCCACAGCCGCCCTGCGACGGCACCAAGCACCAGCAGGATCACCCACAGCGGCTGTTCCCAGGCGTGGGGCAGGGCGGCGACGGGCAGCGCGGCGAGCAGCAGCCACAAGCCCGGCAATGGCGCTGGTGGTGCCGAGGCGCGGGTGATCCCGATCCGGATCACGAGGTCGGGGCCTCGAACAGCGCGAGCGCCCGCAGGCAGCGCTCCCGGTGTTCGGGTCCCGCGGCCGGTGGCAGCTCCACCCCCGGCAGCCGCAGGCCGAAGGGGCGTTCGCCGGCCGCGGCCGTCAGTACCGCCTGGCAGAGGACCGACAGGCGAAATTCGGGATCCGGCCCAATCACCTGTGCCCAGTCCAGCCACACGGGGGGGCCACCACCCCCGCCCGTTTCCCGGACCAGCAGGCGGCCACTGCGCGCCACCGCCTTCCAGACGATGCGATTGGGGGCATCACCCGGACGGTAGGCCCGAATGCCGTCCAGGTCGGGCTCGGGTACGGCTGCCGGCGCGGTGACGGTGCCGTCGGTCGTCGAGGCCGGGGCCATCGGGAGCGGGGAACCGGCTGCGATCGGGCGTGGGTAGACCAGCACCTCGGTGTCCAAGGTGAGCCAGGTCCACGCCACCAACAAGCCCAGGGGGTGGCCGCTGAACAGGCGCTGCCGGGCGAGGCCATGCCGGCCGCGCGGACGGGGTTCGAGGGCCACCTCGATGGTGGTGGTTCCGCCGGCCTCGACGTGCACCGGGGATCCCTCGCGCTGTCCCTGTTGCAGGCGAAGGGCCTCGCGTGGGCGCCCGGCGGTCTCCTCCAGACGCAGGCGCAGCACCTGGGCGTCGCCCGCGAAGGCCGGCGCCACCGGCAGGACCCGGACCTGCAGTCCGAGCAGATTGCGGTGGGTGTACCACATCGCATTGTGCCCGATGCCGACGATCAGGAAGGTCAGCAGGAAGGCCATGTTGTTCGCATAGTTGATCGAGCCCACGAGCATGACCACGATCGTCGCCAGCAGCAGGTAGCCTTGGCGGGTGGGCAGGATATAGACGCGGTCCCGGGTCACCGTAGCCTCGAAGCCATCGGCAGGGTGGCGGCGGGTCACCCAGCGGATCGCGTCCTCGCGCAGCCGTGCCCAGCGGAAGCCTCGGCGCGGGGCGCCTAGCTTAGCGGTACGCATGCGAGCAGCCGTGCGATGGTGGCGCCGCCCGGCTGGGCTTCCCGGGCGACCAACCGATGAATGGCAATCGCCGGTAGCACCGCCTGCACGTCGTCCGGGGTGACGAAGCCGCGTCCATCCATCAGCGCATAGGCGCGGGCCGCCTGCAGCAGGCCGAGCCCGGCCCGAGGGGAGAGACCGGCGCGGAAGAAGGCCGGGTCGCGGCTCGCCTGCAGCAGGGCCTGGATGTAGTCGAGCAGGGCGGGGCGGGCCGCGACCGCGCGCACCGCGGCCTGCCACCCGAGCAGGTCTTCGGGGTGCATCAGTGCCGGCATCGGGCCGCTGCCCGAAGCCGCGCCGCCACCTTCGAGCAGGGCGCGTTCAGCGGCGGCATCGGGAAACCCGAGGGCGATGCACATCAGGAAGCGATCCAGCTGCGATTCCGGCAGCGGGTGGGTTCCGACCTGCTCGGTCGGGTTCTGGGTTGCGATCACGAAGAAGGGTTCAGGCAGGTCGTGGGTCTGGCCATCGACGCTGACCTGATGTTCCTGCATCGCCTCGAGCAAAGCGCTCTGGGTCTTGGGTGGGGCGCGATTGACCTCATCGGCCAACAGCACCTGCGCGAAGATCGGACCGGGATGAAAGGCAAACCGGGCCTCGGCCTGTTCGAACACCGACACCCCGACCACGTCCCCGGGCAGCAGGTCGCTGGTAAATTGAATGCGCCGGTAGTCCAGGCCGAGCACCTGGGCCAGGGCGTGGGCAAGGGTCGTCTTGCCCACGCCCGGCAGGTCCTCGATCAGCAGGTGGCCGTTCGCCAACAGACACACCAGTGCCAGGCGTACCGCTTCCGGTTTGCCCAGGAGCACTCGATTCAGCGCCCCCTCGACTCGGGCCAGGTGGTCTCGATCCATGTGCTGCACGGGACGGCTCATGCGGTATCCTTGTTCAGATGGCCTTGGGACTCGTGGCCAGTGGCGCGATCGCCGGCACGCCAATGCCAGTGCGCCCGTGATAAGAAGGGAAAGCCTGGGTGTGCCGACAAGCCTACAGGGACGCATCCGCCGCGTCCTGCCGGCCGGCACACCGGGATCGTTTCCGCCGGGGGTCGCGATGATTGGATGGGCATCGCCCGGTCACCCGATACCCCGATCGATGACCGCCCGATTGACACTTAGCGGATTGACGATCGCCTGTAGACCCCGTAAAGGCCTGTGATGGATAAAACGAATCTTTCGGCCTCGGCGGCCCTGCAGTACCGGGCGGCCCCGGGTCCGCCGCCGCGGCTGCTGTTTATCGGGCGCATGGACGCCCATGGCATCGGTCCGCTCTGGGCGCCGGTGTTGGCCCGGGCGGAGCAACTGATCCAGGCGGCCCAAGTGGCCGAAGCGGAGGCACCGTCCGGGGCGGAACCCCTGAATGCGGGGGAGCCACCGGCTGGGGGCAGGGTGCTGCACCTCGACCTGAGCGCGGTCGAGTACTGTGACGGTGCCGGCGCCGCGTTGTTGCACCGGCTGATGCAGCTGGCCGAGGGGCGCGGCGTGACCCTGCGCCTGCAGGGAATGACCGAGGGGATCGCGGGGCACCTGAGGCCCTACCGGGAGGCGGAGTCGGTGGTGCCGGCCCGTTCGCCGCAAGCGGTGCCCTGGACGCAGCGCCTGCGCCGGGGGGTGGCCGCGGTCGGGCACGAGATCCACGTGCAGGTGGCCTTCATCGGCGAGTACAGCCTGGCAGTGGCATCGGCGCTGTGGAACCCGCGCCAGGTGCGCTGGGGCGACACCTTCCGCGTCGCCGAGGCCGCGGGCTTTCAGGCCCTGCCCATCGTGTCGCTGATCGCGTTCCTGCTCGGCGTGATCCTGGCCTTCCAGTCGGCGATCGCGATGCGCCAGTTCGGCGCCGAGATCTTCGTCGCCGATCTGGTGTCGATCTCCCTGTTGCGGGAACTGGCCCCACTGATGATGGCGATCCTGCTGGCCGGGCGCACGGGTGCGGCCTTCGCGGCCGAAATCGGGACGATGAAGGTGAACGAGGAGATCAATGCACTGTCCACCATGGGGCTCGACCCGGTGCGCTTTCTGGTGGTGCCGAAAATTCTGGCCGGGATCTTCGTCGCACCCCTGCTGACCCTGTACGCGAACCTGATCGGCCTGTTCGGTGCCGCGCTGGTGATGCGCGGCTTCGGGATTCCGATGGTCACCTTCTTCAATCAGGTCAGCGGGGCGGTCGATCTCAGCGATCTGGGCACGGGCTTGTTCAAGGCCGCGGTCTTCGGGCTGCTGGTGTCCAGCGTCGGGTGTTTGCGCGGCCTGCAGACCGGCAACGGCGCCGAGGCCGTGGGCCGTGCCACGACCAGTGCGGTGGTCAGCGCGATCATCCTGATCGTCGTCGCCGATGGCCTGTTCGCGGTTCTTTTCTTTCAACTTGGCATCTGAGTCGAACGGCCCATGAACGCAGCGGAGCAGAAGCCTTCCCCGGACGGGACCCGCCGCCCCGAGGCCGTGCAGAACGGTATCGGGCCCAACAGTTCCAGGCCGAACCGTTCCGGGCCGATCATCCGGGTGCAGGGTCTGACCATGGGTTTTGGCTCCATGGTGATCATGGAAGACCTGAATTTCACGGTGCAATCCGGTGAGATCTTCGTGATCCTCGGTGGCTCGGGCAGCGGCAAGAGCACGCTGCTCAAGCACATGATCGGCCTGTACCCGCCGATGGCCGGGCAGATCCTGATCGAGGATATCGACATGAGCCGGGCCGAAGGAACCGAGCGCGAGACCCTGCTCAAGCGGGTCGGAGTGAGCTATCAGATGGGGGCCTTGTTCGGCTCGATGACGCTGCTCGAGAACGTCCGCTTGCCGCTCGAGGTGCACACGATGCTGCCGCTGGCGGCGATGAACGCGATCGCACGGGCGAAGCTCCAATTGGTGGGTCTGGGCGCGTTCAGTGACTTCATGCCCGCGGAGATCAGCGGCGGCATGCAAAAGCGTGCGGCGATCGCCCGGGCGATGGCGCTGGATCCCGCGGTGCTGTTCCTGGACGAACCCTCGGCGGGGCTGGATCCGATCACCTCGGCGGAACTCGATCAGCTGATCCAGCGGCTGGCGGCGAGCCTCGGCATGACCCTGGTCATCGTCACCCACGAATTGGAAAGTATCTTTGCCATTGCCGACCGGGTCATTATGCTGGACAAGGAAACACGCTCCATCGTGGCCGAGGGGGATCCCCGGCAGCTGCGCGACACCGCCGACCATCCCTGGGTGCGCCGTTTCCTGCGCCGGGGCGTGATAGAGGACCAATCGGCATGAATGCCGCGCATCATTTTCGTTTGGGTTTGTTCATCATCGGGGCCGTGGTGACGTTGATCATCGTGCTGACGGTGATGGGCACCGGAACCCTGCTGCGCCCGAGCACCGCGATGGAGACGTATATCGACGGCTCAATTCAGGGCCTGGACGTGGGGGCGCCGATCAAGTTCCGCGGCGTGAACATCGGTGAGGTCACCAACCTGACCTTCACCTCGGTGGAATACCAGGCCGACGTCCCGCCGGTGGAGCGCAAACGCTACGTGATGGTGGAGGGACGTCTGCGGCCGGAACGTTTCGCCTCCAACGTGCGGGAGAGCATGTTCAGCGAGGCCCTGTTGGAACCCTTCATCGAGCGTGGCCTGCGCATCCGCATGGCGGCCCAGGGCATCACCGGGATCAACTACCTGGAGCTGGATTTCCTGGACCCGGATGCGCATCCGGCGTTGCCGATCGCCTGGGAACCGGAAAACGTCTATATCCCGTCGGCCCCGAGCATTGCGACGCAATTTATCGAGTACGCGGAGCGGGTGCTGCGTCGGATCGATCTGCTGGATATCGAGGGGGTCATCGACAGTGCGATCTCCCTGATGGTGACCCTGGAGCGCACGGCCTCGGGCTTTGATACCCATGCCTTGAGCCGGCAGGGCGAGGAACTGCTGGAGCAGATGCGCCTGACCGTGGTCCAGAGCCAGCAGGTGATGCAGACGGCCGAGCAGTTGTTGCAGGGGCCCGATACCCAGGCGCTCGCCGGCGAGACCCGGGCCACGTTGCAGGCCGTGCGCCAGACGCTGGAACAGGCCGATATCGGCCGCCTGGTCGCCCAGGTCGAGGCGATCCTGGAGCGCATGGATCGCGGCCTCGAGATCAACGAACAGACGCTGACCGAGACCCTGAACGACCTGCAGGCCGCGACCACCAGCCTGCGCTCGTTGAGCGAGGACGCCCGACGCGATCCGGCCGGCGCGATCTTTGGATCGCCACCCCCGCGCAGCACCATCGAGAGGAACCGCTGATGAAGACCGGCCTGACCCGCGGGCTGTTTCTGGTGCTGCTCTTCGGCCTGGCCAGCGGCTGCACCCTGGTGCCTGAGCGCCCGGCCGTGGACCGCGCCTGGTTCTTGCTCGAGGTGCCGGACACCGGCCCGCCAGCGGCGATGTCGGTTGTCGACGCGCGCGCCCCGGTTGCGGCACCGATTCCGGTCACGCTGGAGTCGGTCCGGGTCGCTCCGGCCTTTGCCGGCAAGGGGCTGGTCTACCGCCTCGGTGGGCATCGTTACGAGTCGGATTTCTATAACGAATGGTTTCTGAGTCCGCGGGAACAGGTCGAGCAGTTGCTGCGGGAGCGTTGGATCCGCGCCGAGGGTCCGGTGACGCTGGTCGCCCATGCCCGAGCGCAGCCCGCGGTGCAGCAACTCGACGTGCTGGTGACCGCCTTCCATGGTGATCTGGAAGGGGAGGGACCGGGTACGGCGCGTATCGGTTTGCGGGTGCTGGCCAGGAGCGATCAGCGCCAGCGGCTGCTGGAACTGGAGCGTCATGCCCCGATGGCTTCGCGCTCGCCCGATGCCCTGGTCGCGGCTCTGTCGTCCGCGTTGGCCGAATTGCTCGAGGATCTCGAGCGCCGTTTGCAGGAGTATGAGTGATGCCCCCAACCCCTCCGATACCCTCTTCGATGCCCTCGACCACCGCGCCGGCCGACCCGACGCCCACGGTGCATGACTTCACCGCCGAGCGGCTCGACGGCCGGTCCGAACCGCTCTCCGATTACCGCGGCCAGGTGCTGCTGGTGGTCAATGTCGCCAGCGAGTGCGGCTTCACGCCCCAATATGCCGGGCTGCAGGCGCTGCAGGAGACCTATGCCGATCAGGGTTTCCAGGTTCTTGGTTTTCCCTGCAACCAGTTCGGCGGCCAGGAGCCGGGCGGGCCCGAGGCCATCGCCCAATTTTGCACGAGTCGGTTCGCGGTGGACTTCCCGCTGTTTGCCAAAGTGGACGTGAATGGCAAGACGGCCCACCCGCTGTACCAGTACCTGAAGGCGGCGGCGCGGGGTGCGCTGGGCACCCAGGCCATCAAATGGAACTTCACCAAGTTCCTGGTAGGACGCGATGGCCGGGTGATTGCGCGCTATTCGCCGACGACCCGCCCCGAGGATCTGCACGGGGCGATCGTGATCGCCTTGCAGGCCCCCGTGCCGGCCTGACCCGCATCCCGATGGCACCGTCCAGGCCTGGGCGGCCGATCGCCGCGGAGGCCCCCATCGACCCGGTGGTCGATGAACATTGGATGGCCGTGGCCCTGGAATGCGCGGCCCGTGGGGCTAGTGCCGGCGAGGTGCCGGTGGGTGCGGTCCTGGTGCATGAAGGGCGGTGCCTCGCGCAGGCGCACAATGCCCCGATCGGCGAGCGGGATCCGACCGCGCACGCGGAGATCCGCGTGTTGCGCGAGGCCGCTCAGCGCCTCGACAACTACCGGCTGCCGGGAACGACTCTGTATGTGACCCTGGAACCGTGTCCGATGTGCGTGGGTGCGATGATTCACGCGCGGGTGTCCCGGCTGGTCTACGGGGCCGCCGACCCGCGCACCGGAGCGGCGGGCAGTGCGTTGGACCTGGTGGCCCATCCCTCGCACAACCACCGCATCGTGGTGACCGGCGGCGTGGCGCGGGAGCGCGCCGCAGAACAACTGCGCACTTTTTTCCGCGCGCGCCGGGGACGCGGTTGACCGGGCGTCGGCCCGGTCACAGGGTGAGGGGGATGCCGAGATACAGTGGGCTGGGACGGCTGTGGTCCTCCGGGTGCGGAAACAGCTGCACCAGCCAGTCGTAGTAGCTGCGGATGTTCTGCACGTAGGTGACCGGTTCCCAGCCCCGCGCATACCCATGGCGCGTCTGCTCGTGCCATTCGCGTTCGGCGAGCCGGGGCAGTCGGGCCATTACGTCCAGCCAGAGATTGGGGTCTGCGCCATCGGCCGCGGTCAGCCTTCGGGCATCGAGCAGATGGCCGAGACCGACGTTGTAGGCGGCCAGGGCCATCCAGGTCCG
Organism: Thioalkalivibrio sp.; assembly: GCA_003555285.1. Next base: position 3,341 of record PWGH01000022.1, on the reverse strand, counting down.
GTCCGGTTCGGTGATGTCCTCGGGCAGGCGGGCCTGCATCTGCAACACGTAGCGGGCGCCGCCGTCGACGCTCTGGAAGGGATCGGTGCGGTCCGTCACCCCCAGGGACGCTGCGGTCACCTGGGTCAGCATCATCAAGCCACGCACGCCCGTGACCGACACCGCCTCGGGATCCCAGAGGGATTCCTGATAGCTGACCGCCGCCAGAAAACGCCAGTCCAGTCCGTAGGTTTCGGCCACGTCTTCGAACAGGGGTCGAAGCGCGCCGAGGCGGGCAGCGAGGGTGCGGGCGAAGGTGATGCCGTCGACCCGATCATGGATCTCCAGGTGCCCGAAGGACCGATCCACGAGCCGTTCGAAGGCTCGGCTGGCGCGCAGCTCCTCGAGGTGCTGCTGCGCCGCCTGCATCAGGCTTTGATCGAAACCGGAGGAGAACAACCAGACGACCGCGTCGGCCTGCGCGGCCTCCGCGGTCAAGCGCAGTTCCGGATGGACCCGGCGCAGCCGGCTCAATTCCAGTGAGATCAAGACCGCATAATCGATCTGGCCCTGCTGCAGGGCCGCGACCAATGCCAGGGTGTCGGTGTGGGGGATCCATTCCACAGGGCGGTTCGAGTCGCCCGTGGCGGCCAGGCGCAGTGCGTCATCGACGGCGGCGGGGGGGAAGGTGATGCCGATGCGCGGCGCCGAGCGCTCAGGATCGCTGGCGGCGTGAGTGCCGGGGGGCGAGCGATCGTGCGCCGTTCGCTGCCAGGACACCAGGTTCTGCCGGACCGGCAGGATCTCCGGTCCCACGGCGATCGCGGGCTCGTTCTGGGGCGCCAGCAGGAGACCGGCTGCGATATCGACCCGCCGGGCGCGCAACAATCGGTAGGCCTCATCCGGGCCGGCGACCGTGCGCAGGCTCAAGCGCGCGCCGATCTGCTCGGCCAAGCCGCGCAAGAGCACCAACTCGAAGGGATCGGCGTCCTCACCGGCATCGACCGGAATCCGATCATGCGGTTGGCTGACCAGCGCGACCCGCAGTTCCTGTTTGAACAGGGCTTGGTCCAGGGCCGAGGGTTTATGATGCCAGGCCCAGACCGCAATCACGCCCAACAAAAACAAAAAGACGCCGATCTCGATTCGGCGTATCAACGGGGTGCGGGGACGAAGATGAATGGGCCAGCGCATCAGGCTAACGATCATAGCCTGTGTCCGGGACCAGTGTTAGCCCGCTAACGCATGTCCAGCCGTCCCAAAGCGGTGCTCCTGGGCTATGGAAACACCGCCCCGGGATTGGAAAGGTCAGAAGCTCATGTACAAGCCACCGTTCAACTCGTAGTTCGCACCGGTGATGTAGGCGGCGCGATCGTCGCAAAAGACCCCGACCAGATAGGCCACTTCGGCCGGTGTCCCGAGACGGGCCATCGGCACCTGGGCGACGATCTGATCGCGGACGTCGTCGGCCATCTTATCGGTCATCTCGGTGGCGATATAGCCGGGGGAGACGGTGTTCACGGTCACGCCCTTGCGGGCGACCTCCTGGGCCAGGGCCATCGTGAAGCCATGGGCGCCGGCCTTGGCCGCGGAGTAGTTGGTCTGGCCAAACTGGCCGCGTTGTCCGTTCACCGAGGAGATATTGACGATGCGGCCCCAGCCGCGCTCGACCATGCCACCGACCACCTGATGGGTGACATTGAAGATGCTGTCGAGGTTGGTGCTGATCACCGCTCGCCACTGGTCCGGCTGCATCTTGCGGAAGGACTTGTCGCGGGTGATGCCCGCGCAGTTGATCAGGACATCGATCGGGCCCACCCGGGCCTCGATGTCCTGGATCATCGCCTGGCTGGATTCATAGGAGGCCACGTCACCCGAGGCGATCTCGAATTCCAGACCCGCGTCCCGCTGTTTCTGCTGCCAGGCTTCGGCCAGATCCTTTTCGGCCGGGTAGTATCCAGCGACGACCTTGAAGCCCTTGCCGGCCAATTCGCTACAGATGGCCGACCCGATGCCTCCGATGCCGCCCGTCACCAACGCTATACGTTCTGCCATGCATCCTCCTTCGTTGCCGCCATGGGATAACTGCCGCTGCAGATTGGCCTGCAGCGGCAGTTCCCGGCTGGTTCGTGATGGTTAAGGCGACGGCCGAAACCGTCCCCTGTACTTACTTCCAGCTAAAACTACTTCCTGCCGGCGGCCTTTTCGGTCGCCGATTCCGCGCCTTTTCTGGCTTCCTCGTTGGCTGCCTCGGTGCCCTTCTTCATCTGCTCACCGGCGGCCTGCGCCTTCTGCATCTGTTCGTCCATCATCTGGGCCGCCGAATCACCGGCCTCCTTGGCCTTCTTCTGGGCAGATTCCATCTGCTTCTCGATGACGTCGGCCATCGAATCGCGGGCCTCGGCCAGCACTTCCACGGTGTTGCGATAGGTTTTCATGTACTGCTCGCCGGCATCCTGACCCAGCTTGGCGGTGTTCAGCAGTTCCTGATAACCGCGCGCCTTGCTGAACATTTCCATGCTCTTGGCGCCGGACTCGATCATGGTGTTGGTCAGTTCGAGTTGCTGCTCGACCAACCGCTCTCCAGTCCGCATGTTGATCTCGCCCAGGCGACGCAGGGTCTCGAAGTTGTCCTGAACCATTTCATTGTAGACGTTGAAGACTTGGTTTTGCATGAGTGTATTCTCCGAAAGGTGCCACTGCCCTGGAATTGGTGCAGTGCAGCATGGATAGGAGACTAGGCGAACCCATCTGTCTTGTCAAGGCCTTTCTGTAAACGGTTTTCCGAATCCGGGACGGTGGGTGGCTTGAGGCCGGCCGGTACCGTCCCGATCTATTCCCCCAAGCCATTTCCCGGGTCTATTTTCCTGGCCCATGTCCCTGGTCGGCTTTCCTGGGCATTGGCCCGGCCTGCGGGCTTCAGGCTATTTGCCCTTGTCCCGAGACCGGGAGCCCGCCCGAGTGCCGGGCAGGCCCGCTGAGCGAAAGAAGGTGTCCTGCATCTCCCGCCAGAGTTCCATGTTGCGTTCCGTCAGTTCCTGCCAGTCTTCGACCGCCTCCCCGGGCACCAGGTGCTTCAACTGCGCCTGCATCCGTTTCTGCTGATCGGCGTAGAGCTCGAGGCTCTGGTCGAGAAAGCTGGAGAAGGCGTCTTGCAGCGACTCGTCGTAGAACCGGATGAAGCGTGTCAGGGTTTCGGTGGTGAACATCGGATTGCCACCGGCCTCCTGCTCGGTGATGATCTGGATCAGGATCCCGCGCGTGATGTCCTCGCCGCTCTGGGTATCGATCACCTTGACCTCGTGGCCTGCGCGCACCAGTTGCTGAACGTCGAGCAGGGTGATGTAGCGGCTTTCCTCGGT
>PWGH01000172.1 GCA_003555285.1 Thioalkalivibrio sp. | reverse complement strand
TCGTTCGCGACCACCAGCAACGGAACACCGGGAATCGAGCTCTTCGAGCTCTCGATCACGATCAGGCCCTCGGCGCCGAGATCACCCGCCGCGGGCGTGCCCGGCACAAAGTTGAAATCCGCGCCCGACAGGGCACCCGTCCCGGCACGGATCAGCCGGCTGCGCAGAAAGTGCGAGAGCATGTCGATGAGTGCCACGGCGACGACGATCATGATGATGAAGCCGACCTCGTCCCAGCGGTGGGCGCGGATGCGGTCGGAGAGGTGAAACCCGATGCCGCCGGCGCACACGCATGCCTGCCTGAATGAAATCGGGTTGCAGCCGGACACCAGCACCGATTGGGGTGGGTCTAGATACCTTCCCAAGGATTGATAACGGTCAGTCCTCCGGCCCGGAAGGGGCTTGAGTCGCGTGTGGCAATGGCAAACCCGTTGGCTACGGCGACCGCCGCAATGCAGGCATCGGCAGTTTCGATTCCGCCGCCAGCCTTGCGAATTCTTGCCACCAGTTCGGCATAGGCGTTTGTGCAGGCCAGGTCGAACGGCAGCACGCGACCGACGAACATGGGCAGAACGCGCTTTTCAAGGCTCTCATGTAGCGCAGTCCGGCGCTTCCCGGTCGGCAACAGCGCCACGCCGGCGCGCAGTTCGGCAACGGTCATGGCGGACAGGTAGATCGTTTCCAGGGGTTGCACGTCGATCCAGTCGATAACGCGGGCCGCGGGTGCGCGACGTAGCGGCTCCGAAACCACGTTGGTATCGAGCAGAATCATTCAAAGCTCGAAGCACGGGCCGGGGTTCTGTCACGCACGCTCTCGAACATGGCGAACTCCTCATCGGTCAGCCTGACCTTACGGCCGATCTCGGCCAGCAGCGAACCCAGCTTGATGCGGCCTTGCGGCTTCACGGCGGATTCCAGAATGTCGCGCATCTCGGCCTCGATGCTGCGACCGTGTTGAGCGGCCCGCACGCGGATAGCGCGATGCACTTCATCGGGCACGTTTCGGACGGTAACCGACGGCATCTTTCAAAGTCTCCTTTCGATATCAGTGCTTGCATTCTTTCAGAATGCAAGCACTGGCGCAATTATCGAGCGACTCGGCGCGCCAGCACAGAAACCGGCAGCCTTAAAGGACACGGGATTGAACCAAACGGAGGGAGACAGGATGGCTTCGCGACGAAGACAACGCATCCTGGCCCGGTAGCTGCGATGCATGGCACCCATGCCCCAGGATTTTGAAGATGGAGTGGGTCATGCTCAGCTTCACGCGCCCCGGTCACCGCCCAGGTAGTCATGGCCGCACAAGGTCGCAAGGCGTCACTCCGCCCGTACTTCCGGAGCGTTCCAAGCGGTGGATTACCGGTATCGATCGCGTTCGGCCGGGCAGCGGCACTCGCAGCGGGCAGGCCCTATGGTCATGACTCGACCCATCCGGTAAGGTCCAGCGGGACCGCCTCCGTCGTGCTGGACCCGCTGTGGGCAGACGCGGGACGGGATTCGCCCGCATCCGGGACGGCCGAAGCCAGGCTCGACCGCATCGGCCGAACCGCGGCCGCCATGCCGTCCTGCGCCAGTTGCAGAGCCCGGAGTTGGGGCATCTTCTTGAGCTGGTGATCCTGCATGCGGCACAGGATGGCATCGAGGGTGCGCTTGGCGCTGAGCGGTCCCAGCTCGAGGGCCGCACCCGGAAAATTGATTCCCTTGTCGGCCTTCAGGCGAAGGCCCCCGGGCGGCGTCTGCGTGATGCGCAGCAGCACGGCATCCGCGTGCACCGCCTCCACCACCGCGCCGGCCTTGCCATCGTCGATCCAGACCGGTTGCCCCGGGCCTACCCGCTGCAGTATCGGCGCCGCGGTAATCCCGATCCGCGCCGGTTCCAGCACCTGCCCCGCCGGATCGCGACGCGCGGGCCGGCCAGGCAGTTCCGGATCCGTCAGGCGCAAGCGATCGCCGGGCTGCAGCCGGATCTTGACCGGCGCCGGCCGATGCCCGGTAAGTCGAATCACAGGTTCGCGAATCGGGGTCCAACGCCCGAAGCGCATCCGCACCACCTGCATCGCGGTATCGGGCCCGAACCGGGTCTTCCGGAACGCCAGCGCCAGCCAGCCACCGCCCTCCAGGGCCTTCTCGATCGCGAGATGGCGCTTGCGCCCCCGAAGATCGGTGAACTCCAGGCGATCCCCGCGCCGGATCCGGCCGGAGACCTTCGCCTCCAGGACCAGGCAGGCCTGCACCGGGGTGTCGGTGGGCGGCACTGGGGCACCGGCATACGGCAGCAGGAGGAGCCGCGCCGGCATCGCCGCCGAGTCCGACTCACCACGGCGCGGGCGGACTTCGGTGCACGTCGGCGCCGCGTCCAGCGCGCCGGTGCGGATCTTGTGACCGGCAAGATCCATCAACACCCGGCACTCCCGGCCGACGCTGGCCTGCGCGCGACGCAGGTGCTCGATCATTCGGCGCCACGATTCCGCGCCGTCGTGGGCGCAGTTGATGCGGGCGCAATCCATGCCCGATTCGAGCATCGCCTGGACCAGGCCCTCGTCGGACGCCGCCTCGGGCGGCAGGGTGACCATGATCCGGACCGCGCGACGCGGTTGCGGCGGGCCAAAGAGCTTGCGGGTGTTGATCGTCAACAACGCGTTACCGGCGTCGAAGCCCGGCGCCAAGGGTTCGAGTCCCGGATCGGGCGCACCGCCGAGCTGCGCCAGCACGCGGATCACCTGATCGATGCTCGCCAGTACATGCGCCTCGACCCGCCCGAGTGAG
>PWGH01000235.1 GCA_003555285.1 Thioalkalivibrio sp. | reverse complement strand
TCCTCATCGATTTCATTTATAAGATTTTGCCGGAGCATCTCCCACTTGGCGGGATCCACGATGCACTCAAAAACGGAATATTGGACTCTCTGTCCATAATCCTGACAAGCCTTGGCGACTCTTCTCAATCTTCGCCTGCCGGCCTTGTCATCGGTAGCGACATCATAGCTGATCAAGACAAACATTTTTTAACCTATTTCCAGAAAAATGGCGGATACCCGTCCAGATCCCCCCGTAGATACCGTGTCATCAACAACGCCTGAATATGAAACAACAATCCGATAGATACTTTTTCTTCAAGAAAAGGATGCATTACTTCATCCTGCTTTCTTTTCTGATAAGTAACAAGGACGGTTTTTCGTGTTTCATCGTCCATATGAATTGCTCCGGTATCAGTGGCCCTGAACCCTTCCGGTTTGATCTGATTCAGATTGACCATTGTCAAGGCCAGTCGATCCGCAATAAAAGGACGAAACTCTTCAATTAGATCCAGCGCAAGCCCCGGTCGCCCGGGCCGGTCTTTATGGAGAAACCCCACTTGGGGGTCTAGCCCAACAGCCTCCAGAGCGGATCGGATATCATGAACAAGTAGTGTATAGAGAAAAGATAGCAGGCAGTTCATTTTATCCAGAGGCGGTCTGCGATTGCGCCCCTTGAAGACAAAAGATTCTTTCTGTCCTGTAATCAGGTGGTCAAAAACGCTGAAATAGCTTCTGGCGGCATCGCCTTCAATGCCTCTTATGGTCTCAAGCGTTGGCTCCGGTTTTATTTCATTCAACAAGGCTTTTAATTTTGTGGATGCCTGGCGGATTTTTTCCTGTCCGACTTTCTCCGGATGATCCCGAAGGCTGCGTTGAAGCACTGACCTTGAATTGACGATTTTCCCTGCCACGATAGCTTTTGCGGTCGCCGCTGCGAAGTCCGGCTCATCCGCCCTTCTGAAATGCTGGCGTCGAAGAAGAACACTGCCGGACACAGGCCCCTGGACTTTTGCCAGAAATCGGCCATTTTCCGTCAAAAAACTTACACCGACGTTGTTCTCGGCGCAGAAATGCATTAAGTAAGGACTGCAGTTTACCTGCCCGAAGCAAACGATTCCCCCCAAAGTATGAATTGGAAGCCTGAGACTGATCTTACCGTCATTTTTTATGGTAACGGTTTCACCTTCTTTTGCCAGGTAAGCCCCTTGGGTTGTCACATAAAGCGTGTTCAGGTGTTTTTTCATTTTTCCCAAGCCATTCGGGTTACATAGTTTTTAGCCGAGCGCTTTTCCGCACACGTCCTTGGCAAACATTGACGGACAAGAGAGCATGATTTGCATTTCGGCGTGTATACCGACGGCGGCGTTACGCCTGTTTTTATCAATTCATGCAAGCGTAACACCGCATTAATCGTGATTGTGCGCAATTCTTCATCGAAACCAACATCAAGGCGCCTTCTGATTTTTCCATAGAAAATTGCTCCCTCGGAAATTTCTGTATCGAGCATCTCTTCGAGGCACATTGCCTGGGCGCAAAGTTGAACCTTGTCGCACTCATCGGGCTTCGGTTTTCCGCTTTTATATTCCACCGGAAACGGCTTCCATATGGTTTTCCCGGCGGCCTTCAGTTTTTGAAATTCCACTGCATCCGCTTTTCCAACAAGCCCCATTTTCAAAGACCTCAATTCAAGACTGTACCGGATGCGCACTTCACCCCGTGCGTCATCGTCGCCCCGGTTTACCCTCTCGTGGAGAATTTGCCCCTTTGCCGTAAACAGGTTTTCATTCCAGATCTCTTCCAAATAGATCAGAGCACATTGACGCTCGCAAAAAACCAGGTGCTGCAAAGCGGAAATGTGAAGCAGGTCTTCCTCCGCATACATAAATACTCCTTGACACGCATATCAAAGGCGTTGCTTGCAGATTATACCATCTCGGTCATCTTGACCCTTTCAGGCAATCGGTCATGGTCAACGGTGACGTCATAATCCGTGAATGCCCGGGGGGGCCTTGACATGTCTTTACGGCTAACCCGGATCAAATCGAACAATTTATGTGCAGGGGCATTTCCCAAGGGACTTTCATGTTCAAAGACGATCAATTTCCGGGTTGCCATTTCACCACGGGATGCACTTCGATCGTGTTCGAACATGCTTTCAAGCGACTCCCATAGCAATGAAAGGTCCTCTGCTGAAAAGCCGGTTCCCGCAGCCAGATGGGGCGAGATAAAACCATGAGCCACATAGAGTCCGTATGGGATGATTTCCTTTCGACCCATTGTGCCGGTGACCTGGCCGTGTTTTTCGATTTGACTTTCAGCTTCTCTTTCCGTTGCAACCGCCTTTCGTGTAATGGATTGCTCAAGGCTGGTAACAGGATCAACCGAGCGGGCAAACGCCAATTGGACCGGCCCCCTGACCTGCCCGCAGTTAATATCAAGCGTCATCACCGCCCCAAACATCCGGACGTCGAAAAATGTCTGGCACATCCATTGCCGGGCTTCATACACCTGCTGTGCCTTTTCCTTTTTTCCGGCATCGGTTTTCAGCCCTTTAGCATCGTAGGCACGCTGGTGCTGCTGGCTCAATACGCCCATTTCCTTGACGTATATATCATAACCGTCTTGAGGCTGGTTGTTTGCGGCGCCTCTGGCAATACAGATATAGTTTCTGATCTTGCGCTTCAGGCAGACATCGGAAACAAAACCGTGGCCGGTTTCAGGATCGATGCGCGGTGCGTTCCCGGCATCCGGATCTCCATTGGGGTTGCCGTTGGTAACATCAAAAAGAATTGCAAATTCAT
>PWGH01000155.1 GCA_003555285.1 Thioalkalivibrio sp. | reverse complement strand
CCCCCAGGGACCGGCACGCGCACGGGCACGGGCACGGGCACCGGAACCAGCACCTGAACACTTCGACACCACGGTTACCATCGTCGTACCGCTTCCCTGGACGAGGACTGAAGATGGTCTTGATCGGGATCCTGGTATTTGCCTTCGCCTTCGTGGCCGCCTGGGCCCTGACCGGACGGGTCCGGCGCTACGCCTTGAAAATCGCGTTGTTGGATCGACCCAATGCACGCAGTTCCCACGCGGTGCCCACACCGCGGGGCGGCGGTCTGGCCGTCATCGTGGTGGTCCTCGCCGCCCTGCCCCTCCTGTGGCTGAGTGGCATCCTCGATCTGCGGGAATTCCTCGCGTGGCTCGGGGCGGGAGCGCTGGTGGGTCTGGTCGGCTGGCGCGACGACCGCCACGATGTGGCCCCGGGTTGGCGGCTTCTTGCCCACGTAGCAGCGGCCACATGGGCGCTGATATGGCTCGGCGGCCTGCCGCCGCTGCTGGTCTTTGACTGGGAGCTTCATCTGAACGGATGGGGCCATGCACTGGCGGTGCTGTACCTCGTTTGGGTGCTCAACCTGTACAACTTCATGGACGGGATCGACGGCATCGCCGGGATCGAGGCCGTCACCGTAGGCCTGGGCGCGGCCCTGCTGGTCGGGCTCGCACTTCCCGGTGTCGACGCCTGGGTGGCGCCGTTGTTGCTGGCGGCGGCTGCGGGTGGCTTCCTGATCTGGAACTTTCCCAAGGCACGGATCTTCCTGGGCGATAGCGGCAGCAGTTTCATCGGGCTTTCGCTGGGCGTGCTCTCGGTGCATGCGGGCTGGTTGCATCCGGAGTTGTTCTGGGCCTGGATTCTGCTGCTCGGGGTCTTTGTGGTGGATGCCACCGTTACGCTGCTGCGCCGGCTGCTGCGCGCGGAACCGATCTGGCAAGCCCACCGCAGCCATGCTTATCAACACAGCGCACAACGGCTGGGTTCGCATATACCGGTGTCGCTGGCCGTGGGTGCGATCAACCTGTTCTGGCTGCTACCGCTGGCGGCACTGGTGGCGATCGGCGCGCTCAACGGTCCTTCCGGCATCCTGATCGGCTACCTGCCCCTGATCGTTGCCTCGGCATGGCTCGGGTCCGGCTGCCCGACCACTCAGCATATTCAAGAATGACGCTGTTGGCGCCGACGCAGCGGGATGACCGCTCCGGTCTGCGCCTGGGACATCCAGTCGCAGACGTCACTGCTGGGGTTGAACTCCCGGACCGCCGCCCGCAAGACCTGATGGGCCTTTTTCGGGTCCATGGCCACAACCGCTTCGTGCAGCTGTTGCAGCAACGGCCCCAATTCCTCCGAGGACACCGCGTGCTCGTCGGCACGCAGAATCTTCGGGTGCGCGGTTCCGGTGGCGTTGTCGCCGATCAGGAGCTCTTCGAAGAGCTTCTCTCCGGGGCGAAGGCCGGTGAACTCGATTATTACATCGCCGCGTGGATGGCGGGCGTCCCTGAGTTGCAACCCGTGCAGCCGGATCATCCGCTTGGCGAGATCCAGGATGCGAACCGGCTCGCCCATGTCGAGGACGAACACCTCGCCGCCGACGGCCATGGCGCCGGCCTGGATCACCAGCTCAGCAGCCTCGGACACCGTCATGAAGTAGCGGGTGATCTCCGGGTGGGTGACGGTCACCGGGCCACCTTCCCGGAGTTGCCGATGAAACAGCGGCACCACGGAGCCCGAGGAATTCAGCACATTGCCGAAGCGGACCATGGTGAAGATGGTCCCGCCCCCTCGGGCCGCCAGATCCTGTAACAGCAACTCCGCCAGGCGCTTGGTCGCGCCCATCACATTGGTGGGACGCACGGCCTTGTCCGTGCTGATCAGTACAAAACGCTCCACGCCGCACTCGGCCGCGGCTTCGGCGAGAATCCGCGTACCGAATACGTTGTTGTGAATACCCTCCAGCACATTCTGCTCGACCATCGGAACGTGTTTATAGGCCGCTGCGTGATACACCGTCTGGACTTCATAGTGCCGCAAGATCGCCTTGACCCGACGCGAACTGGCCACGGACCCGAGGATCGGGAAGATCTCGGTAGCCAGGCCAAGGCGCTCGGCGATCCCGCGCAGTTCATGCTCGATCGCGTAGAGCGCGTATTCGTTTTGCTCGCATAACAACACGGTCTTCGGTGACTGCAACAGCACCTTGCGGCACAGTTCAGAGCCGATCGATCCGCCGGCCCCGGAAACCATGACCGTCCGGTTACAAATGCTGCTGGAGATCAGATCCGGTACGGGGGGGACCGAATCCCGCCCCAGCAGATCGCCGACATCGATATCCCGGACCTGCTCGAGCCTTGCCCGCTTGTGCACAATGTCGTCCAGCGACGGGACCGTCTGCACATGCAGCGGGTGCTTTTCCAGCAGGGCCAAGATGCGCTTGCGCGATTCCCGATTCGCCGACGGAATGGCCAGCAGGACACGGCGCACCGGGAAATGGCTGAGGATCTCGGGGATATCGTCCGGGCCATGGATCGCGACCCCGTCGATCACGCTGCCGCGAAGCCCGGGATCCTCATCGACAAAGGCAATGGGCCGGAAGCGCCCGGCGGTACGCAAGCTGGACGCGAGTTGCGCCCCGGCATCGCCCGCGCCGAAGATGATCACCGATTCGACCGAGGCCCCCTGCACCACCACGGCCCGGTACCAGGCACGCACCAGAAACCGGCTGCCGCCCACGAAGACAAAGGCGATCGCGGCAAACAGGATGGGCAGCGACCGCGGAAACGGTTCGAGCTGCGCGGGGTGGG
>PWGH01000062.1 GCA_003555285.1 Thioalkalivibrio sp. | reverse complement strand
CTGCTCGATCCCGACCGGATTGCCGCAGCTGCCGCGGCCAGTCCCGAGCCGCAGTCGCCGCAAGCGGAAGAGTCGGCCGTCGACGCCTGGTTGACCACGCAGACCGCCGATGCTCTACGTGCTGCGCTGCGGCTGATGCTGCTGGGCCAACCACTGGCGGCGGAACGGCGACTGCGTGGCGAATTCCTCGCCTGGCAACGCGCGCAGTACCCGATGGTCAACAGCCCGAATCGGCGCGTGCTTTCCGAGATCGAGGCTGGCGTGGAACCGGCGCGCAGCCTGCGCCTCGAACGCGAACGTGAAGCGCGTGCCGCCGAAGAGGCCAGACGCCAGAAGGAACGCGCGCGCTACCTATCGGGAGTGGCCCAACAGGCGGATCGTGTCTGGGACGAGATCGAAATGCTCTTGCAGCGCCGCTCCGGTGTCGCCTACGACGAGGCCCTTGATCGCCTGCAGGACCTCGCCGAGGCCCTGCACACCGCCGAGCGCGACGCGGAGTTTCGCCGCGATCTCGAAAAACTACTGGCAGCCCATGGCAGACGTCCCGCATGGATGGCGCGGCTGGACAAGGCGGGATTCCTGCGATGATCACTCTCGTCGGGAGGCGTGCGCAGCGCACGCGGCAACCGGGAGCAACACCCGACTTGGCGGGACCAGATCGCGTTGGCCGACATCCTGGTGGCGAACAAGCGCGACCTTTACGCCGAAGTCGACCGCGAGGCGTTCCGCGATCTTGTGTGGTCGACGTGACGAGCATGACCGCCATTCCGGCAACGTAACCGCGAATTCCGGCCAAATCCCCGGAATCGGTGACGTTCCAACAGAATCACCGGTCACGTTGCCCCGTAATGGCGGTCACCTTCAGCGGAATCGGCGGTCATCTTGGCCGGAACGCGCAGCCGATGGCTCTTGGGGGTGGAAGTCGACCCTGAGCCGTCAGTGGCCATCGTGAGGCGTAGGCCACAAGCGGTATGCTACCGGTCTTTGCAGCGGGTGGCAGCGCTTGTTTGCGCCACGGTGATCTTCTAGTCTCAGGCGAACACAGACATGGAGACCAACCACGTGAGCGAATTGCACCGGATAACGATCACCTCCGACGTCTGCGGAGGACGCCCATGCGTGCGGGGCCTGCGCATTCGGGTCAAGGATGTCCTGGATCTTCTGGCTGCCGGCGCCTCACACGAGGAGGTGCTTCAGGATTACCCCTATCTTGAACCGGAAGACGTTGTCGCCGTTCTGGAGTATGCAGCTCGTCAGAGTGACCATCCTGTGCTGTCTGTTGCCTGATGCGCTTTTTGGTGGACGCGCAACTGCCCCCGGCACTTGCGCGTTGGCTGAGTGCGCAGGGCTGTCCAGCCGACCACGTCGCCGACCTCGGGATGGAAGCTTCCCCGGATCGAGTGATTTGGGATTGGGCGTCAAAAGAGGGTGTCGTGATCGTCACCAAGGATGAAGACTTCGCCATCTGGCGAATCGCTTCCAGCGCCGGGATACCACGGGTAGTGTGGCTCCGAATGGGCAACACACGCCGGTCGGACTTGCTGGAGCGAATGGAGCTTCTATTGCCTCGGATTTTGGCCGGCCTGGAAAGTGGCGAGGCATTGATTGAAATTCGTTGATAGCGCTGTCAGTCACGGTCAGCACCTTGGGTATTCGCCTTGATGCGACCGTGGGCTTGCCCAGCCTTCAAGGGATTCAGAGGGCTAGCTTTCAGATTGGTCAATGCCGGAGAGAGCTCCGACCAGTCCGAAGACGGAGACATGGAGAGGCTGGAAAACCGGTCTGTAACGGCTTCTTGTCTCTACGGACCGGGTGTCCGCTCAGGTCGTTAGCGGCCGTCGTCGGATCCTTTTGGAACGCTTTTCACTGTCAACTCAGCCAGTATTCTGTACCCTCTCCGTCGTTCGCACCACGTCCCGAGGGCACCATATCGTGGCGTCTGCATTACCCAGGGACACCGTGCGACCTGCAAGGTATTCCACGCCCACCCACGCACATACCAGCGAATCCAGTACGTCCTCGTACCGCTTTAACGCCGAGAGACTCCGTACGGCGACCGGTGCCGGAAGCTCCAGTATCAGTCCATTGAAAACATCCCCAAGTGCGTCCCGAATGGCGGTCAGCTCGTCCAGGAGGTACTGGATCCGTCCCGGAACCGTTTCGCTCGGCCAGTATTTGCGCGACTTGCTCACCTTGTACGGCACCCGTTTTGAACGCTGCAGGAGTGATAACAGGGCCGGATGCGGATAAACCTCCAGGAACTGGGAAGCGCCCGGTACTCCGGTACTAAGGTTGCCGTGGTGGCCAATTCGTACCCGGCCGCAGAGAGGGTCTCCGATATCCGTGCCACAAGAAGTCCGGGGCGTATGGCTTCGCCGCTAACCAGAACTGACCCATCCAGGGCTGAGATTTTCTAGCCCACCCGATGCGCAGTGGATGCGGTGGGAGTTGTAGCTGGGGGGTGTGCACGGCCGCAGGGCCGGGTTGGCTTGACCCGTTTTTATGTCAATGGGGTGGGGTTGTGCGCGAAGCGCGGCTTGGCGGGGCTGATGGCCCGGCACACCCGGGCGGTGGGCACAGCGGCGGTGCCCACGGGATGATGGCCCCGGCCGACAGGGAAACGGGGTCCTGCCGACCGGCGCGTTACGTGGTGCCTGGTGTCCGCAAGGAGGGCCCGGTCAGGCGGATGGTGATGCAGTGGTGCCGGAGGCGATCGAGCAAGGCATCGACCAGCGGTTTGTTGTGGAACAGACCGTACCACTGGTCGTAGTCGAGGTTGGTGGTG
>PWGH01000274.1 GCA_003555285.1 Thioalkalivibrio sp. | reverse complement strand
CGGGCTCGACGACGCGGCGCTCGAGCCTTATCTCGCCCGATTGGACGGGTTCGACCCGGATGCATTGCCGCTGTATGGCGTGCCCTTTGCGATCAAGGACAACATCGATCTCGCGGGCGTTCCGACCACCGCCGGGTGTCCGGATTACGCGTACGTGCCGGACCGATCGGCCTTCGTGGTGCAGCGGCTGATCGACGCCGGCGCGGTGCCGTTGGGCAAGACCAACCTGGACCAATTCGCGACCGGGCTGGTGGGCACCCGGTCGCCCTACGGCGCTTGCGGCAACGCCTTCAACCCGGACTACATCGCCGGCGGTTCCAGTGCCGGTTCCGCGGTCGCGGTGGCGCTGGGGCAGGTGCTTTTCTCGCTGGGAACGGATACCGCCGGTTCCGGAAGGGTGCCGGCGGCGTTCAACAACCTGATCGGTGTAAAGCCCACGCGCGGACTGCTCAGCGCGGCGGGCGTGGTTCCCGCGTGTCGGACGCTGGACACGGTGTCCATCTTCGCGCTGGACGCGGCGGATGCGCTGCGGGTGCTGGAGGTCGCGGCGGTCCACGATCCCGACGATGCCTACGCGCGAGCCGACCGTGTCCCGGCGCTGGGCCAGGCCGGGATTCCGGACCGCGGCTTTCGTTTCGGGGTGCCCGCCGCGGCACAACTTCAGTTCTTCGGCGATTGCCACTACGTGGCGCTGTTCGCCGCGGCGGTGGAACGGCTGCAGACGCTCGGGGGTGAGCCGGTCGAGATCGACTGGGCACCGTTTGGCGAGGCCGCCCGACTTCTCTACGAGGGGCCCTGGGTCGCGGAACGCTACGCGGCGATCCGCGAGTTCTTCGATGCGTGTCCGCAGGCCCTGGTCGAGGTCACCCGGCAGATCATCGGTGGGGGCAGTGCGCCTCGGGCGGTGGACGCCTTCGACGCGCAGTACCGGCTGCAGGCACTGCGCGCCCGTACCGAGACGATCTGGGACACGGTCGACTTGGTGCTGACCCCAACCGCGGGTACCCTGCCAACCATCGCCGCCGTGCAAGCCGAACCGCTACGCGTGAACAGCGACCTGGGTTATTACACCAACTTCATGAACCTGCTCGACCTGTGCGCCGTCGCGGTCCCCGCGGGCTTTCGCGCCGATGGCCTGCCCTTCGGCGTAACGCTCTTCGCGCCGGCCTTCCGCGACCGCGAGCTGCTGCCCATCGCCGACCGCCTGCAACGCGCCGCCGGCACGCCGCTGGGTGCGACCGGTAGCTCGGTCCCGGGCTCGCTGCCGCTGGCCGCGACCGGCAGCCTGGTTCCGGACAGGTCCCCACTGGAGCCGGACGCGCGCCATTACATTTCGGTCGCGGTCTGCGGTGCCCACATGAGCGGGCTGCCGCTGAATCACCAGTTGACCGAACGCAACGCGCGCCTGCTGCAGGCCACCCGCACCGCGCCCGAGTACCGCTTCTATGCACTGCCCGGCGGGCCGCCGGAGCGCCCGGGGCTGATCCGTGTCGGCATTGGCGGTGCGGCCATCGAGGTCGAGGTCTGGGCGGTGCCGTCCGACCGCTTCGGATCCTTCGTCGCGGGGATCCCCAGCCCGCTGGGCATCGGACGTGTGCGCCTGGAAGACGGTACCGAGGTACCCGGATTCCTGTGCGAATCGGTTGCGCTAAACGCCGCTACGGAAATCACCCCCCTGGGCTCCTGGCGACGGTTCCTGAAGCCGGAGGCTTAAACGGGTTCACTTTTCCGCCGCCGGAATGGGCCCCGTCGATTTGCTGCAACTGCTCCGCCAGAACGGCGGGCGGCTGTCGAAGCGCAAGCGCGACCATGCCACGGAAATCGGTGAGTTGCGGCAAGTCGGGGCGGAGTGGATTGAGCGCGGCTCAAGCGCCGTCCTGATCGTCCCGAGCGCCGTGGTGCCCCACGAGCGGGACATCATCACCAATCCGCAGCAGGCGGACTTCGACGAGATCGTGCTCGGTCCTGCGGAACCCTATTTTTTCGATACCCGGTTGCTCAAGAGCTGAGAATTACCCGGTCCAGAACGGGGCCTGATCTAGTGGTTCCGGGGCTCTAGTTCCGTTCGGGTGTGTCCAGCCGGATACCCGGAACCTCGCGGCGGCCGGCGCGGCGCAATTCCTGCTCGCGCTCGATCAGGTACTGCGAGAACGGCAGGGTCACCACGCGACCGCTCATCGCGATCTGGATCTGCGATTCGAAGCGCTCGGACGCCTCGTGGGCATCATTCGCCACCACCAGCCAGATTCCCGCCTGCAGTTCCAGACGGATCCCGTCGACCAAGGCATTCGGTTCCTCGGGCGAGACAATGTACAAGGGGCATTCTTCAAAGCGCCGGATCTCGCCCACCCGAACCACCCATTCCGGCGCCGCGAAGCGCTCGATGGCCCGCACCCGCGCGGGATCGCCATAGCCGAATCGGGCCGGTTCGGACGGGGTGATCTCTTCGAGCGGAAACAGGCGGATGAAACCCATGGGGACGATTGCTCCGGGGTGAAAGCGGGCCCGCAAGGATGAAACGCCGCCAGGGACGAGGCAAGCCCGCTGCTGAGGTCAGGCGCCGGGCGACAAGCGCACCGCGCCGCGCTTGGCTTCCAGCATGAAGCTGCGCGTCATCTGCACGATATCGGTCCGCCAGTAGAGTTGTGCCATGGGGTCCACCAGGAAATTCCTGGGCAGCATGGCGTAGCAGTAGGTCTCCACCAGCCGCTGATCGTGGTGCCAGGGGTCGACGGCATCGCGCCACCCGATGGCCCATCCGGCGTGGCCGGCGCCCGTCTGCCAGCGGGAAAAGCGCGGCGCCACGCCGGTG
>PWGH01000223.1 GCA_003555285.1 Thioalkalivibrio sp. | reverse complement strand
CGGGGCCACCAAGGTTGGTGCCCGAGCCATGCGGGGTGTGCCCATTCCGGACCCGCTCAAGTCGTCCCTGAGCGCTCGTAGATGGCCATCCACGGCCATCTACGGTCCGGACCGGGCACACCCCACCCGACTCTTCAGCGTTGGGTGTAAACCCAGCGATGCCCTGGCAGCGCTCGACATTTTTGCCCATGGGTACCCGCGTTCGGCGTTTGGGGTTCCGGGAGTTCGGGCCGGGAAATGTTCCCTGCGATCGACCGCGTACAAACTCTACTGGAGTCGTTGTTTGCGATCCGGGCGCAGGCGGCATGGCATGGGATGCTGTGGCGGGTGTCCCCGGCGGGTTGGCGGTCGGGAACCACGGGAAGGTATTTACGCCTCACCCCCAGACCCTGCCTTTGCGACGAACACGGGTTCAACACCTGCCCAGGTGGCACCGGCGACAGGGTGTCTCCGCGGACTCTCCGGACTTCGTGGTGAATAGCTCCTACCTGGGGGTTCGTGGTGAAGGACAGTCGCCGAGGGGGCTCGCCTCCTACAGGGGGGTTGGAATCGGGATTGACCGAGCCCCGGGGCGTGAGCGTGAAATCACTCACCCCGAAAAAGCCCTTCTTCGTGGTCTTCGTGCTGAATAAGCCCTACCCAGGGTGGCCGTCGTTAAGGTTGGTTGCCGAAGGGGCTCGCCTCCTACACGGGCGGGGTTGGCCTCGGCATTGGGCCAGCCGAGCGGCGTTCGGACTTTCACTCTTCAAATGGCCCTTCTTCGTGGTCTTTGCGGTGAATAATCCCTACGGTGCAAGCCCGGGTAGACCCTGCACATCCCCCTGACCCCGATGTTTCACGTGGAACCAAAAGGTGGCGGCGGTGTGGGAGGCTTTCTCCGGCGGATTCCATGGTCGGTGCTCGGCGCCGCCGGGGTACCGGTGCTTTGGGCGGATTGCGGCTCAGACGCGCTCCTGCGCAGCCCTGTGCAGGATGCCCGGGCCGGAACCCCCATTGAGAGGCGCTTTTCGGCTATAATGCGCGCTTACGTTCCAGTGCCGGACCCCCATGTCAGCCATCGAAAGCAACGTCCCCCCGAACATCTACGACTCCACTCAGATCAAGGTCCTCAAGGGCCTCGATGCGGTGCGCAAGCGCCCGGGTATGTACATCGGCGATACCGACGATGGCACCGGGCTGCACCACATGGTCTTCGAGGTGGTGGATAACTCCATCGATGAGGCACTGGCGGGGCATTGCAGCTCGATCGACGTGACCATCCATGAGGACAACGCGGTCAGTGTCAGCGACAACGGCCGCGGCATCCCGGTGGATCTGCACGAGGAGGAGGGGCGTTCCGCGGCCGAGGTCATCATGACCGTGCTGCACGCCGGCGGAAAATTCGACAACAACTCGTACAAGGTCTCCGGCGGTTTGCACGGCGTGGGCGTGTCGGTGGTCAACGCGCTCTCCGAAGAACTGCGGCTGGAGATCCGCCGCGGCGGCCGCAGTTACACCCAGCTGTATCGGCATGGCGAGCCCCAGGCGCCGCTCGAGGAGAGCGGCGAGACCGACCGGACGGGGACCACGATCTGGTTCCGCCCCAGCACCGAAACCTTCACGAACATCGAGTTCCACTACGAGATTCTGGCCAAGCGCCTGCGTGAACTCTCGTTCCTGAACTCCGGGG
The DNA here is from genome assembly GCA_003555285.1 of Thioalkalivibrio sp. Next base: position 11,015 of record PWGH01000223.1, on the reverse strand, counting down.
TACGAATCCGGTTGCGCGACCAGCGCGACAACCGTGAAGAGGTCTTCCGCTTCGAGGGTGGGATCCGTGCTTTCGTCAGTCACCTGAACCAGAAGAAGACCGCGCTGCATCCCTCGGTGATCTACGCGGACCTGGCCCGAGACGATTGCACCGTCGAGGTGGCGCTGCAGTGGAACGACTCGTACCAGGAAAACATCTTCTGCTACACCAACAACATCCCGCAGCGCGACGGCGGCACCCATCTGGCTGGCTTTCGTGCGGCGCTGACGCGCACCATCAATCAATACCTGGAGCGCGAGGGCCTGTTGAAGAAGGCCAAGATCACCACCAGCGGCGACGACATGCGCGAAGGCCTGACGGCGGTGCTGTCGGTGAAGGTGCCGGATCCGAAGTTTTCCTCACAGACCAAGGACAAGCTGGTCTCGTCGGAAGTCAAGCCGATGGTCGAGAGCGTGCTCGGCGAGATCCTCGGCAACTTCCTGCTCGAGCACCCGTCGGAGGCCAAGGCCATCACCGGCAAGGTCATCGAGGCCGCGCGGGCACGAGAGGCCGCGCGCCGGGCGCGTGAAGTGACCCGCCGCAAGGGGGCACTCGACATCGCCGGTCTGCCCGGCAAGCTCGCCGACTGCCAGGAGAAGGATCCGGCCAAGTCCGAGTTGTTCCTGGTCGAGGGCGACTCCGCCGGCGGCTCCGCCAAGCAGGGCCGCGATCGGCACATGCAGGCCATCCTGCCGCTGAAGGGCAAGATCCTGAATGTCGAGCGCGCGCGTTTCGACCGGATGCTGGGTTCCGCCGAGGTCGGCACGCTGATCACCGCACTCGGTTGCGGCATCGGCAAGGAGGAATACAACATCGACCGCTTGCGCTACCACCGCGTAATCATCATGACCGACGCCGACGTCGATGGCTCCCACATCCGCACGCTGCTGCTGACCTTCTTCTTCCGCCAGATGCGCGAGTTGATCGAACGCGGCCATATCTATATCGCCCAGCCGCCGCTGTACAAGATCAAGCGCGGCAAGCGTGAACAGTATGTTCGCGACGAGGCCGAGATGCAGGAGATCAACCTCTCGCTCGCTCTCGATGGCGCCCGACTGCACGTCTCCGAACATGCACCGCCAATCACCGGCGAGGCCCTCGAGCAACTGGTGCACGACTACCAGAAGGCACAGCGGGCGTTGAACCGGCTGGATCGGATGTATGACGGCCGTATCCTGCGTGCGATGTTCGAGGCCGACCCGATGCCCGAACCGCACACCGTCGACAATCCGCAGGTGCAGGCCTGGTTCGGGCAGCTACTGGAGCAACTCTCCAGCGACCGCGCCGGAGCCACGCGCTACAGTCTGGGAACCCTCAGCGACGTCGAGGGTGTGCGTCAACTGAGCCTGGACCGAATTGAACACGGCGCACCGTTCTCGCAATACATCAACGACGAGATCCTGGCCTCGCGGGATTTCCGTGCCCTGTTGCAGATGAGCGAGCGGCTGCACGGCCTGCTCGAGCCCGGCGCCTACATCCGCCGGGGCGAACGCACGCATGTGATTCAGTCCTTTGCCGATGCGATGGTCTGGCTGCTGCAGGACGGGCGCCGCGGTTTATCGGTGCAACGCTACAAGGGTCTGGGTGAGATGAATCCGGATCAGCTGTGGGACACGACGCTGAACCCGGAAACCCGCCGCCTGTTGCAGGTTCGCATCGAGGACGGCATCCGCGCCGACGAAATCTTCACCACCCTGATGGGGGATCAGGTCGAGCCGCGCCGGGAATTCATCGAGGCACGCGCCCTCAGCGCCGAAAACGTCGACGTCTGAAGAAAACGAGCCCAATCTCTGTGGGAGGCAGCCTGTCTCGGCGACCGGGGCTCACCCTTGTAACCGCGCCCATCTGAGCACCGGGCGACCGTTGGGTCCGCATCCGCGTGCCACCTCTGGCCGGTGTCAGGCCAGGGGCCCGCAACGACCGCCACTCAAAGCCGAACGCCGAGTTGCGGTGGATTGCTTTTTTCGCCAATGATTGATGGTCCGTTGTGGGCGCGGCCTTCGTGTCCTGCGCACGGCGAAATTCACCACGAAGAACACGAAGAAGGTCAGCACCGGGTCCCGCAGCACCGGATCGTTTAGAACAGGGGGCATCTGATGGATCTCGGCACAATCATCCTTCTGGTGGCGCTGGTCGCCATGCTGTTGTACGGCGCGGTCATCTACAACGCGCTGATCACCGTCAAGCACGCGGTGGCGAAGTCCTGGGCCAACATTGATGTACTCCTGAAACAGCGTAACGACGAGTTGCCCAAGCTGGTGACCGTCGCCCGGGAATACATGGGCTACGAACAGGAGACGCTGACCCGGATCACCGAGGCCCGCGACCGCGCCGCAGCGGCGCAGCGCCAGGGGGATATGGGCGCGCTCGGTTCTGCCGAAAACGAGCTCCGCCTGGGTCTGGGCCAGTTCTTCGCGGTGGCGGAGGCCTACCCGGAGCTGCGGGCGAACGAGGCCTTCAACCAGCTTGGCCGGCGCATCTCGGGCCTCGAAAACGCAATCGCGGATCGGCGCGAGTTCTACAATGCGGCGGTGAACCGCAACAACGTGCGCATCGAACAGGTCCCCGACGTTCTGGTGGCCCGCCTGTTCGGTTTCCGTCCTTTCGATCTGCTGGAGTTCGATCCCGAACAGCTGCGCGACGTCGATCTCGCCTACCTGTTCCAGACGTGATGCCCGTTCCCTGACGATGGTTTCGGGCTTACAGCAATGGCTCCTCTCCCTCGAGGGCAGCGATCTGATCTGGGTGGTCGGCCTGCTGACGGCGCTGGCCGCCGGGGGGCTTTACGGCTTCCTGCGCTATGGGCGGCTGCTCCGATTGATCGCCGACACCCCGACGGCGCGCATCCGATCGGTCCCCCAGGGCTTTGTCCAGCTCGAGGGCACGACCGGCTGGTTGCCCGGTCCCGAGATCCAGGCCCGGCTCAGCGGCCGGCCCTGCGTGTGGTACCGCTACCGGGTTGAAGAAACCCGTGGCAGCGGCCGCAATCGCCGCCGCACGGTGGTGGAGCACGGAACTTCCGGGGACCTGTTCCGGATCACCGACGAGACCGGCGACTGCGTGATCGATCCCGACGGCGCCCTGGTGGTGGCGCCCGCTCGGGAGGTCTGGTACGGCGCGACCCGCCGGGCCGCATACCGCACGACGTCCGGACCCGATCGGCCCGGGCGTGGGCGCATGGACAGCGGCTTGATCGGCGGACTTGGGTTGAGCGGACCCGGGTTGGGCAGGACCGGCTTCGGTCGCATGGTGCTGGGCCGCGGCCGCTACCGCTTTACCGAGGAGCGCCTGTACGCCCACCAGGCGCTGCTGGCGGTGGGCGAATTCACTACCCGCCACCACGAGGGCCCGGACCGCAACGAGCGCCTGCGCGAGCGCCTGGCACAGTGGAAAACGGACCCGGCGGTCATCAGGCGCTTCGACTCCAGTGGCAACGGCGAACTGTCGGTGGCGGATTGGAACCAGGTGCGCGCCGCCGCGAAGGTCGCAGTGGATCAGGAGATGGCTGAGGAGACGCATCCGGAGGCCTTTCACCTGCTGCGCCGTGGAGAACGCGGCAGCCAGCGTATCCTCCTGCTATCTACCCTGAGCGAAGCCCAGCTTCTGGTACGGCAACGCCTTCGAGCCTATGGTTCGGGCCTCGTCTTTGTGGTCGCGGCCAGTCTTGCGTTATGGGCCGTGACGCTGCATTTTTGAACCCCACAACCAACCCAGGAGCGCCCGTGTCCAATCCCCTACTGGTGACCGAAACCCTTCCGGCCTTTCGCAGCATCCGGCCCGAGGATGTCGAACCGGCTGTGGACACCGTCCTCGCCGAGAACCGAGCCGCGATCGCCGAGCTGTTGGCGCAATTACCGCAGACGCCCACCTGGGAGGGCTTCATCGTGCCGCTGGAGCGCATCGATCTGCGCCTGGATGCCGCGTGGTCCCCGGTCCGGCATCTGAACTCGGTAATGAACACCGAGGCGCTGCGCGCGGCCTACAACGCCTGCCTGCCGAAGCTGTCCGAGTACGGCAGCGAGTTGTCGCAGAATGCCGAACTCTACGGCGCCTTCGAACGGCTGGCCGCGAGCCCGGACTTCAAAAACGCGCCGGCTGACCGGCAGAAGCTGGTGCGCGACGCGTTGCGCGACTTCAAGCTCAGCGGTGTAGACCTGCCCGAGGCCCAGAAGACCCGGCTGCGCGAGATCAACGCGCGCCTGTCCGCGTTGACCGCCCGCTATGAAGAGAATGTTCTCGATGCCACACAGTCCTGGACGCTGCACCTGGCCGATGCCAAGCGCCTGGCCGGTGTCCCGGAATCGGCGCAGGCGATGCTCGCGCAGAACGCCCGCGAACGCGATCAGGACGGTTTCGTCATCACACTCGATTTCCCCAGCTACTACGCGATCCTCAGCCATGCCCAGGACCGCGATCTGCGCCAGCTGGTCTATACCGCTTATGCCACCCGCGCCTCCGATCAGGGTCCGGACGCCGGCCGCTTCGACAACAGCGCGGTGATGCCGGAAATCCTGCAGCTGCGCGAGGAAAAGGCGCACCTCACCGGCTTTGCGCACCACGCCGAGCGGTCGCTCGCCACCAAGATGGCGGACAGCCCGGAAACCGTCGAACGCTTTCTGCGCGATCTGGCGCGCCGGGCCCGGGCTCCCGCCCAGGCCGACCTCGAGGACATGCGCCGTTACGCCCGGGAGCGCCTGGGTCTGGAGGGGCTGGAATCCTGGGATTACGGTTTTGTTGCCGAGCAGATCCGTTCCGACCGCCTGGGCCTCAGCCAGGAGATGCTCAAGCCCTACTTCCCGGCGCACCGCGTGGTCGGCGGGCTGTTCGGTTTGGTCGAGCGTCTGTTCAATGTCAGCATCACCCCGGATGACACGGTCGAGACCTGGCACGACGACGTGCGCTATTACGTGATCAAGGATGCCACCGGCGAGCAGCGCGCCGGATTCTATTTCGATCTCTACGCCCGCTCCGGCAAGCGCGGTGGCGCCTGGATGGACGTCTGCCGCAATCGCTTCGTCAGTGCCGACACCGTGCAGCTGCCGGTGGCGTACATGACCTGCAACTCCACCCCCCCGGTGGACGGCAAGGCGGCGCTATTCACCCATGACGAGGTCACCACGCTGTTCCACGAATTCGGCCATGGACTGCACCACATGCTGACCCGCGTGGATCATCCGGAGATCGCCGGCATCAACGGCGTCGAATGGGATGCGGTCGAGCTGCCCAGCCAGTTCATGGAGAACTGGTGCTGGGAGCGCGAGGCGCTGGACTTGTTCGCACGCCACCACGAAACCGATGCCCCGATGCCCGAAGACCTGTTCGTGCGCATGCAGGGGACGCGCCACTTCCAGAGCGCGTTGCAACTGCTGCGACAGGCCGAGTTCTCGCTGTTCGACATGCGGCTGCACGCCGGCCCCGCCCCCACCGACGCCGCGCAAATGCAGGACCTGCTGGACCGGGTGCGCGACGAGGTCGCGGTGATCCGCCCGCCGGCCTTCAACCGCTTCCAGCACGGCTTTGCGCACATCTTCGCGGGCGGGTATGCCGCGGGCTACTACAGCTACAAATGGGCCGAGGTGCTGTCCGCGGACGCCTTCGCCCGCTTCGAGGAAGAGGGCCTGTTCTCGGCCGAGGTCGGTGCGCAATACCTGCAGGAGATTCTTGAGGTCGGGGCGTCGCGGCCGGCGTTGGAGTCCTTCAAGGCCTTCCGCGGGCGTGAGCCGAGCATCGACGCGCTGTTGCGCCACAGCGGGTTGGAGGCGGCGTGAAAATCGCCACATGGAATGTGAATTCGCTGAAGGTGCGCCTGCCGCAGGTCCTGGCCTGGTTGGAGACCGAGACACCGGATGTGTTGGCGCTGCAGGAGACCAAGCTCCTCGACGAGAATTTCCCGGTGGAAGCGATTACCGCCGCCGGATATCAGGTCGCCTATTCCGGCCAGAAGACCTACAACGGGGTGGCGCTGCTGACGCGCGCGCCGATCCTGGACCCGGTCACCGATCCCCCCGGCCTCGAAGACGCCCAACGGCGCATTCTGGCCGGGACGGTCGACGGGTTGCGGGTGGTGAACCTGTATGTGGTCAACGGCGAGGCCGTGGACTCGGAAAAATACGCATACAAGCTCGATTGGCTGCGCCGCCTGCACCTGTGGCTCGCCGAAGAGCTCGAAACCTACCCGAACATGGTGGTGCTTGGCGATTTCAACATTGCCCCCGACGACCGCGACGTGCACGACCCGGAACTCTGGAAGGACCGGGTGCTGGTCTCCGAGCCGGAGCGCAGCGCGCTGCGCCGGATCCTGGATTTGGGGTTCGCCGATTGCTTCCGGCTGCACGATCAGCCCGAGGCGCAGTTCAGCTGGTTCGACTACCGGTCCGGTTCGTTTCGCCGCAAGCGCGGGCTGCGCATCGATCTGATCCTGGCCAGCACGCCCCTGTTGCTACACTGTCGCAACAGTTGCATCGACCTGTCGCCGCGGTCCTGGGAACGCCCTTCCGACCACGCCCCGGTGCTCGCCGAATTCGCCCTCGAGCCCGACGTCCAATAACCCGAAGCCCAATCGCCCGTCCAAGCGCCGTCGGCGTCGGTGCCCACGCCGCAGACCCCGTCCGGCGTGGGCACCGACGCGGGTAGCCTCAAATGGGGCTGGTCTCGTCGCCCGGGCTCTTCTTGGCCGAGTAGTGTTCCATGACGCCCATCAACACTGCCGACACCACAAAGGTCAGGTGCACCAGCACGTACCAGAGCAGCTTGTCGTTCGGGATCGCCTCGATGTTCATGAAGGCCTTCAACAAATGGATCGAGGAGATCGCGACGATCGACGCGGCGACCTTCAGCTTCAATGAACCGACGTCCATCTTGTCCAGCCACCCGGCGCGCTTGTGCTCGCTCACGTTGAGCTTGCCGACGAAGGTTTCGTAGCTCGAATACATCACCATGATGATCAAACCGGCAATCAGCACGATGTCGATCAGCGCCAACGCCATCAGGATCAGGTCCATCTCCCGGATTTCGAAGATACGCGGGACCAGATGAAACAATTCCTGGTAGAACTTGATTGCGAGCGCCAGCAGCACGATGCTGAGCCCGACGTAGATCGGTGCCAGCAACCAACGGCTCGCCAGCATCACTTGTTCGAGGCCACGTTCGATCATCGTTACACTCTCTAGGTAGAAGTACCCCTTATTCTAGGATGTTTCCCCAATCATGACCCAGTCCCTGAAATACCGTGACCTGCGCGAGTTCGTCACCCTGCTCGAGGCCCGGGGCGAGCTGCGTCGCATCTCGACCGAGGTGGATCCGAACCTCGAGATGACCGAGATCTGCGATCGGGTGCTGCGCGCCGGCGGCCCGGCACTGTTGTTCGAAAATCCGAAGGGCTTTGCCACACCGGTGCTCGGCAACCTCTTTGGCACGCCGGAGCGCGTGGCCTTGGGCATGGGTGCGACCGATGTCGCTGAACTGCGCGAAATCGGCAAGCTGCTGGCCTTCCTGAAACAGCCGGATCCGCCCAAGGGTCTGAAGGCGGCCTGGGAATCGTTGCCGATCTTTCGCAAGATCCTGGACATGGCGCCCAAGCGCGTGCGTTCGGGTCCGGCGCAGGAATGCGTGATCGAGGCCGCGGATGTGGACCTCAGTACGCTGCCGGTGCAGACCTGCTGGCCTGGGGATGCCGGACCGCTGATCACCTGGGGGCTCGTGGTCACGCGCGGGCCCAAGCAGACCCGGCAGAACCTCGGCATCTACCGCCAGCAGGTGATCGGCCGCAATCGGGTGATCATGCGCTGGCTCTCGCACCGCGGCGGCGCGCTGGATTTTCGCGACTGGCTCGAGGCTCATCCCGGCGAGCCCTTCCCCATCGCTGTGGCCCTCGGCGCCGACCCGGCCACCATCCTCGGCGCGGTCACGCCGGTCCCCGACAGCCTGTCGGAATACGCGTTCGCCGGCCTGCTCCGCGGCAGCCGCACCGAACTCGTGCGCTGCCTCGGCTCAGACCTCGAGGTGCCGGCCGCGGCCGAGTTCGTGCTCGAGGGCCACATTCATCCCGGTGACACCGCGCCCGAGGGCCCGTTCGGCGATCACACGGGGTACTACAACGAGGTCGACGATTTCCCGGTCTTCACCGTCGATCGGATCACGCATCGCAAGGATCCGATCTACCACAGCACCTACACCGGCCGCCCGCCGGATGAGCCGGCGATCCTCGGCGTGGCTTTGAACGAGGTCTTCGTGCCGATCCTGCAGAAGCAGTTTCCGGAGATCGTCGACTTCTATCTGCCGCCGGAGGGCTGTTCCTACCGCCTCGCGGTGGTCAGCATGCGCAAGCAGTACCCCGGCCACGCGAAGCGGGTGATGATGGGCGTGTGGTCCTTCCTGCGCCAGTTCATGTACACCAAGTTCGTGATCGTCGTCGACGACGATGTGAACACCCGCGATTGGAAGGACGTGATCTGGGCCATCACCACCCGGATGGATCCCGCGCGCGACACCGTGCTGATCGAGAACACCCCGATCGACTACCTCGACTTCGCCTCACCGGTCTCGGGCCTCGGTTCCAAGATGGGCTTGGACGCGACCAACAAATGGCCCGGAGAGACCCAACGCGAATGGGGCCGCCCGATCACCATGGACCCCGCCGTGAAAGAGCGCGTCGACGCCCTCTGGTCTACCCTGAACCTCGATCCAGATCCCCCCAACCCCTGACCGAATACACACCGCCCCGCTGCCCTGTAGGAGGCGAGCCCCCTCGGCGACGCGGCCTCGGCCGAGGGCACCGGCCAGAGGGCTGGCCGCCTACGCGGAGGCGTTGCGTCAGCTGCTTGCGCTCAAACTGGCCTCGATCCCCTCGATCGCGGTGTCATGGCGCGGTGCCCAACCCAAGGCCTCGCGCACCCGGGTCGAATCGATCCGCCGCTGCTCGCGCAAAAAACTGGCCATCCCGGGCTGCAGTGCGTAATACACCTCCAGATCCGGAATGCATGGCGGCAATTCGACGCCGATGCGCTCCGCGACCGCCAGCGCGAAGTCCGTGCTGCTCATGTGTTCAGTATCGGCCAGATTGAAGAAACCCTGCGGCGCATCCTTCACCAGAAAGCGCAGGATGACATCGACGATGTCGTCCCGGTGGATCCGGTTGCCCGGCGGGCAGATATCCGGGCACGGCACCTGCAGCCCCGCGCGGATCGCCTCCTGGCGCAGCCGACCCGGCCCGTAGATCCCCGGCAGTCGCAAGACCGCCCACGACGTCCGCCAGCGCGAGCACGCCTCCACCAGCGCCTGTTCGGCATCCAGGCGCCGCAGGGCCCGCGGCGATGCGGCGTGCAGTGGTGCGTTCTCATCCACATCGGCCCCTTGCTGGTTGCCGTACACCCCGGTGGTGCTGGCATAGATGAAGCGCTCGGGCGGGTGTTCCGCCAGCGCCTCCAGCACGCTGCGCAGCCGCGGATCGCCATCGCCCGTTTTCGGAGGCGGCGCCAGGTACACGATCCGGCGGCCCAGCAGCGCGCCTGCGGGCAGCACACCCCGGTCCAGATCCAGTGCCCGGATTCGGGGGTCCGGCTCCGGACGCCGACGCACGCCGACCCAGCGTTCCCCGTTGCGATCCAACGCGTTGGCCAGGGCATGGCCCACATAACCCAGTCCTACGATCACGGTCTCATCGCGGTCCGACATCCCCCACCACCCCACGGCTTGTTTGCGTTTGGCCGCCGATTGTCGACAATTCGGCCTACTTTCTCCATAAAGGCGGATTTCATGGCGTTTCAGGTCACGGTACAACCGGCCGGCCACCAGTTCATGGTCGAAGATGACGAGACGGTGCTCGAGGCGGCCCTGCGCCAGGGCTTCGCCTTTCCCTACGGGTGTCGTAACGGCGCTTGCGGGTCCTGCCAGGGCCGGTTGCTGTCGGGTACCGTGAACTACGGGCCGCAGCGCCCGAAGGCCCTCAGCGAGGAAAACGAGGCCGCCGGCTTTGCCCTGTTCTGCCAGGCGGTCCCGGAAGAGGACCTCGAGGTCGAGGTCCGGGAGATCGGTGTGGCGCGCGACATCGTGATCAAAACCCTGCCGTGCCGGGTCGCCGCCCGCACCCTGCTCGCTCCGGACGTGGTCGAACTGCGGCTTAAGCTGCCCGCCGCCGAACGCCTGCAGTTCCTGGCCGGTCAGTTCATCGATATCCTGTTGAAGGGCGGCGATCGCCGCAGCTACTCCCTGGCGAACGCCCCGCACGACGACGAACACCTGGTGCTGCACATCAAAAAGGTCGTCGGCGGCCGTTTCTCCGACGCCGCCTTCCATGAGCTGAAGGAAAAGGCGCTCTTGCGCCTGGAAGGCCCGCTGGGCACCTTCGTGCTCGACGAGGAATCGACGCGCCCGCGCCTGTTCGTCGGCGGCGGCACCGGTTTCGCGCCGTTGAAAGGCATGCTCGACCACCTGATGCAGGTCGGCCTGGACCGTCCGCACCACCTGTTCTGGGGCGCCCGCGACGCAGCCGGCATCTACGCCCCGCAGTGGCTGCAGACCCAGATCGAACGCGCCGAAGGCCAGTTCCTGTGCACCCCGGTGCTGTCCGATGCCAGCGCCGACAGGGTCGCGGGCCTCCCGGCTGTGACCGGCTGGCTGCACGATGCCGTCTGCGCCGTGTATCCCGATCTGTCGGGCTTCGATGTCTACATGGCCGGCCCGCCCCCGATGATCGCCGCCGCCAAGGCCCGCTTCCTCGCCGCCGGCCTGCCCGAAGATCGTCTCTTCTACGACAGCTTCGAACCCGCCGCCCCCCAGCAAGCCGCCTCCTGACCGCCTCCTCCCGCCAGGCGCCTCAAAGGGCGTGCTGCTCGTGGGTGGGTGCCCGAGCCGTGCGGGGTGTGCCCGGTCCGGACCCGCTCAAGTCGTCCATGAGCGCTCGGAGATGGCCATCCATGGCTCGTGGGTGGGTGCCCGAGCCGTGCGGGGTGTGCCCGGTCCGGACACGCTCAAGTCGT
>PWGH01000277.1 GCA_003555285.1 Thioalkalivibrio sp. | reverse complement strand
GCGAAGGCGCCGGCCACGTGCCGATGTTCGTATTCTGGGGCGATGGTTGCCCGCACTGCGCCGATCAGAAACCCTTCCTGCGCGAACTCGAGGTGACCTATCCGGGCCTGGACATCCGCGAACTCGAGATCTGGCGCACGGACACCCATCACCCGCTGTTCATCACCATGGCCCGGGCCCATGGCGTCGAGCCGGGATCGGTCCCCACCACCTTTGTCGGCGGCCGGGTCTGGGTGGGTGACGGGCCGCAGATCCGCAGTGAGATGCGCGCGACGATCGAGAAGGCGCTGAACGCGGCCGGGGCTCCAGCGCAAGCGGATCCTGCGTCCGACGCCGCTTCCACGGCGGATCTCGAAAGCACCGTGGAGGCGTCCTCCCACGACGTGATGCTGCCCCTGCTTGGCAGCGTGAGCCTCGGAGTGCAACCCCTGGTGATCACCACCATCATGATCGCCTTCATCGATGGCCTGAACCCGTGTTCGCTGTGGGTGCTGACGCTGCTGCTCGGGCTGGTGATCCATTCCCGGTCCCGCGGACGCATTGCCCTGGTCGGCCTGACCTTCCTCGCCACCACCGCGCTGATCTATGGCGCTTTCATCGCCGGGGTCTTCAGCGTGCTGAGCTACGTGTTGTATCTGACATGGGTGCAATGGCTGGTGGCCCTGTTCGCACTGCCCTTCGGCCTGGTCAGCATCAAGGATTATTTCTGGTTTCGCACCGGTCCTTCCTTTACCATCGCCGACAGCCAGAAGCCCGGCATCTACCAGGGTATGCGGCGCCTGATGGATCAGCGTCTGACCGGGCTGGGGCTGGTCGGCGCGACCATCGTGATGGCCGCCGGCATCGCGCTGGTGGAACTGCCCTGCACCGCCGGCTTCCCGGTGCTTTGGAGCGGGATCGTGGCCGAACGCAATGTCACCGGACTCGCCTTTCTGGTCTTGCTGGGCTTGTACCTGCTGATCTATCTGCTGATCGAACTGGTGGTCTTCGTCGCGGCACTGTTCACCTTGCGCATGAAACGCTTCGAGGAAGGCCATGGCCGGGTGCTCAAACTCGTGGGCGGAACCATCATGGTCGCGCTGGCGCTGGTGCTGATCCTGAATCCGGATCTGATGAACGACATCGGCGGAACCCTGGCGGTCTTCCTGGGTGCGATCACCCTGGCGCTGTTCGTCATGCTGGTCCACCGCCGCCTGCGGGCCAGCCCGCCCGCGGCCGGGAAGCCGTAGCCCAAGTCGGCCTCCCCGGCCCGTCACGCTCACTGGAGGAACTGCGACCAGCCCGACAGGCCGAGCAAGGTTACCAACAGGACCGGAACACCGCCCGGTCCTTGATCAACTCCTGCGGTTGGCGCAACCGGGTTCGGTATCGGCCCGGGGCCATGTACAGGGATGACTTTCTACATTCAGGGGAAGCATTTGTAGGGTACCAGCGTCCCTTTAGAGGCGCCGCAATCCCGGCGTCGGGTTTCGCCGTCGTTGGGTGACCGTTCCGACGGGACGGGGTCTTCTCATCCTGGCGCGGTCATCGAGTACCGAAGACCCGCAACGCACCGTTCCAGCCCCAAAAAACCTAGGAGGATCCATTGATGCATCTTCGCCCCATCACCGCGCTCACGCGCTTCCTGACCCTGGCCGCTGTGCTGCTGTTTGCCGCCAGTGCTCAGGCCGACCAGCCCGACTTCCTGGTCGACTCCACCTGGCTGGAGAATCACATCGATGATCCCTCGCTGGTGCTGCTGGAGGTTCGCTACTACCCCAGCCGGTATTACAGCGTCGGCCATATTCCGGGAGCCCGTCAGGTCCAGCGCTTCAAGGACCTCGGCGACAACCAGGCGGTGCCGATCATGCGCTACCCGACCCGTGAGGCCTTCGAGCAGACCCTGCGCGGCTGGGGTGTCAATGACGATTCGCTGGTCGTCGTCTACGACGATTCGCGTACGGCGCTGGCCTCCCGCGTCTATTTCCTGCTCGACCTCTACGGCTTCGACATGGACCGGGTCCGGGTCATGGATGGCGGTACCGCGGATTGGGAGGCCTTCAACGAGCTGACCACCGAATCCGAGCCGGTGACCGCCGGGAACGTGACGCTGCAGCCAGCCCGGGATGGACTGGTCATCGAATGGACCGACATCTATCGCGACGTTTATTCGCTGCGCGACCAGGACTTCGTCCTGCTCGATGCCCGTCCGGAACCGCAATACACGGGTGAGGTCATGAATGGGGCGGTCCGTGCGGGTCACATCCCCGGCGCGATCAACATCGAGGGCCTGCAGGGCACCGAGGGTCAGAAATGGCGGTCGCTGGCGCACCTCGGTGAAATGTATGCCGAGATTCCGAAGGACAAGACCGTCTACGTGTATTGCCATGATGGCTTCCGTAATACCCTGGCCTACATGCAACTGAAGGCGCTGGGCTATGAAGATATCCGCCTGTACAACGGCGGCTGGGCGCACTGGGGCAACGAACTGTCGCTCCCGGTGGTGATGGGTTCGCAGGCCTGGGACGACGCTCACGCGCTCTGAAATCCTGGAGACGGTGGGCACAGCGGGCCGGGGCTCCGAATGCCCAGCTTGGCCGGCCGCGCCGACCTTGCGGGATCGGCTGTGCGGACCGGTACGCCCGTGACGCAGTGGCATCAAAAGCAACGAGGACGCCCGGGGTCATGAAACGGCACACTGCAAGACCGGTACACCGCCGGTTTCGTTACGCCGGTGCGGCTGCGCTGATGCGCGGCCCGGGTCGAGCCGTGGCGGGCCTGATCGCCCTGCTGGTGCTGGTACTGGTGTACTCCCCTGCAGCTGCGGTGGATCGACCCGAAGCCTCAG
>PWGH01000139.1 GCA_003555285.1 Thioalkalivibrio sp. | reverse complement strand
GCCTGGGTACGCGCGATACCGAGGCCTACTCGGCGCTGGCGGTCGGCGAGGGGCGCGGCGGTTATATCGTGGCCGGTGGCACCACGGAGGGCACTCTGGCCATGGCGCTGTTTTCCTCCCGGACCAACCTGATGACGGGCGAAGTCCAGATTCGACGTGAGGATTTCCGTTTGCCGTCGATCAGTCGTCCGGTGCGCCAGATTCTCGTGAATGAGTCGCTGCGCAACCTGTTCGCGATCGACGACCGTGGCCAGCTGTTCGTGTTCGACATCGTCGACCGCAACAACCCCTTCCTGATCGAGGAGGTTGACCTGGTCGGCGAGGGGGTGCGGGTGACCGCGGCCCAGTTCCTCGTGGGTTCGCGTTCGCTGATCGTCGGGGGGTCGGACGGCAGCGTGAGCCAGTGGTTTCTGGTCCGGGACGAAGCGACCGGGGCCCTGCGGATGGCCCGCGTACGGACCTTCCAGAGTCATCCGGGAGCGGTCACCTTCATCGAACCGGAGTATCTGCGCAAGGGTTTCCTGACCGGTGACGATACCGGCACGGTCGGGCTGCACTATGCGACCTCGGGGGTCACCCTCTCGATGAAAGCGGTGGGCGAGAGTCCGATCTCGCGGCTGGCCATCGGGCCGAACAACAGTCGCGCGCTGATCGCCACCGAAGGCTCGGATCTCATTCGGGTCCTCGCGATCGACAACCCCCACCCGCAGACCTCGCTGAGTGCGCTGTGGGGGAAGGTCTGGTATGAGGGTCGCACCCAGCCGGAGTACGTCTGGCAGTCGTCGTCGGCCGATGATGCCTTCGAGGCCAAGTTCAGCATCGTCCCGCTGTCGGTCGGCACCCTGAAGGCCGCGTTGTTCGCGATGCTGCTGGCGACACCGCTCGCGATCATGGGGGCGATCTACACCGCGTATTTCATGGCGCCGTCGATACGCCGCGTGGTGAAGCCTTCGATCGAACTGATGGAGGCGCTGCCCACGGTCATCCTCGGCTTCCTGGCCGGAATCTGGCTCGCCCCATACATCGAGAACAACCTGCCGATCGTCTTTACCGGCGCGATTCTGTTCCCGCTGCTCATTCTGGTCGCCGGATTCGCATGGTCGCGCCTGCCCCAGGAGGTCCGCCGGATCGTGCCCGGTGGTTGGGAAGCGGCACTGCTGATTCCCGTGGTGATCGGCACCGGCTGGCTGGTGGTGAACAGCAGCCCCTGGATCGAAATCCTGTTCTTCGATGGCTCGATGCGGCAGTGGCTCACCAACGTCGGGATTCCCTATGACCAGCGTAATGCGCTCATCGTGGGTCTGGCGATGGGTTTCGCGGTGATCCCGACCATTTTCTCCATCGCCGAGGATGCCGTCTTCAACGTGCCGAAGCACCTGACCAACGGCTCGCTGGCGCTCGGCGCGACGCCGTGGCAGACCGTCACCGGCGTGGTGCTGCTGACCGCGAGCCCGGGGATCTTCTCGGCGATCATGATCGGCTTCGGCCGCGCCGTGGGCGAGACGATGATCGTGCTGATGGCCTCGGGCAACAGCCCGATCGTGAACTTCAACCTGTTCGAGGGCATGCGTACGCTCGCGGCGAACATCGCGGTGGAGCTGCCGGAGACGGCCGTCGGCGGCACGCACTTCCGCGTGCTGTTCCTGTCCGCGCTGGTGCTGCTGATGTTCACCTTCGTACTGAACACCGTGGCGGAGGTCGTACGCCAGCGCATGCGCAAGCGTTATGCGTCGCTGTAAACCCGGATCCGAATCGAGGACGATGCAATGAGAGAGTGGTGGAAGAGCGGCGCCCCGTGGATCTGGCTGAACGGCGGGGCGGTCACGATCAGCATGATCATGGTCTTCGGGTTGTTGTTGCTGATCCTGGTGCGCGGCTTTGGCAACTTCTGGCCCCATCCGGTGCTGGAAACCCAGTACATGGCCCCCGGTGCCGATACCGCAGTCCGGGTGGTCGGCGAGTTGCGCCGGTCCGAGAGTCTGACCGGGCAGGCGATGCGTGACGCCGGCGTCACTATTCCGGAAGACCAGCTTCTGGTCCAGCGGCACCTGATCAAGATGGGCAATCGGGATGTGACCGGGCGCGACTTCGGTTATTTCATCGACGACTTCATGGAGGAGTGGCGTTATCCGAAGAACATGTCCGTCCTGGAACGGCGCGAATGGGGTGATTTCTTCGGCGTGCCGCTGCGACTGCTGGAACAGGGCAGCACGGTGGCCGTGGGTGATGCGTTGTGGCCGGAATTCCAGCAGCGCCTGCGTCGCAGCAACGACCTCTTCGACGAAATCCGCGGCATCGAACGGGGCGCGATCGGCAACGTCAACTTTCGCATCGAGCGCGTGCGCCTGGATCGGCGCCGTGCCGAACTGAGGGGTACCCTCACCGCGGAATTCGAGGCGGAACTCCAGCAACGCAGACAGGCGCTGGATGCCGAGTACGCGGTCCTCGAACAGCGGCTCAATCGACTCTATGCCGATGCCGCCCGCGACAGCATCGTGATGCGTGCTGCTGATGGCCGCGAGGTGACGGTTCGCCTCGCTGACATCGTCAAGGCCTGGCAGCCGAACAACATGTCGGTTCCGGCCAAGCTCCGCTTCTACGTCAACGATTTCTTCGGCTTCATATTCGGCTACCCGCGCGAGGCGAACACCGAGGGCGGGATCTTCCCGGCGATCTTCGGCACCGTGGTGATGGTGCTGGTGATGTCGATGATCGTCACCCCGTTCGGGGTGTTGGCGGCGATCTACCTGCGTGAATATGCGAAGCAAGGGCCCCTGCTGAAAACGATCCGAATCTCCGTGTACAACCTGGCGGGTGTGCCGTCGATCGTGTTCG
>PWGH01000121.1 GCA_003555285.1 Thioalkalivibrio sp. | reverse complement strand
CGACATCGTGGCCAGGGCCGTGCGTACCGCCGTGCGACCGTTGACGGCGGCAAGCGCCGCCCGGTAGCCCCGTCGCAGGCGCTCGGCGTCGCTCACCGTAGCCGGTCCAGCCCTCGGGCCAGATCCCCCTCGAGGTCGAGGACGGCCTCGAGGCCCACCGCGATCCGCAGCAGCCCCTCGGTAATGCCCTGGGCCTCGCGCAGCTCAGGCGCCACACGACCATGGGTGGTGGTGGCCGGATGGGTGATGGTGCTCTTGGTATCGCCGAGGTTCGCGGTGATCGACAGCATGCGGGTGGCATCGATCACCGACCACGCCGCCGCTCGGCCACCGGCGACCTCGAAGCTGAGCACGCCGCCATAGCCGCTCTGCTGCTGGCTGGCGAGCGCATGCTGGGGATGCGTCTCCAGGCCCGGATAATGCACGGTGGTCACCGCCGGATGCGCCTGCAGCCAACGGGCCAGCGCGAGGGCGTTGGCGCTGTGCTCGCGCATCCGCAGGTGCAGGGTCTCCAAGCCCTTCAGAAACACCCAGGCGTTGAACGGCGACAGGGTCGGACCGGCGCTGCGCAGGAAACCGTAGACCTCCTTGCCCACCCGCTCGGCGTCGCCCACCACCGCACCGCCGAGGCAACGCCCCTGCCCGTCGAGAAATTTGGTCGCGGAATGAATCACCAGATCGGCCCCGAGCGCCAAGGGGCGCTGCAACGCCGGCGTGCAGAAGCAGTTATCCACCGCGAGCAGGATCTCGTGGGCCCGCGCGCTCTGCGCCAGCGCGGCGATGTCGACCAGTTCGCCGGTGGGGTTCGACGGCGTCTCGCAGAAGTACAAACGGGTATTCGGGCGCGTGGCCGCCTCCCAGGCGGTGAGATCCGACAACGGAACGTAACTCACCTCCACGCCGAAACGGGTCATGTAGTTGTTGAACAGTACGGTGGTGGTGCCGAACACCGAGCGCGAGCAGACCACGTGATCCCCGCTGCGCAACAGCCCCATCACGGTGGCCAGCACTGCCGCCATGCCCGAGGCCGTCGCGACGCAGGCCGCGCCGCCTTCCATCGCCGCCAGACGCTGCTCGAAGGTGCGTACGGTGGGGTTGGTGAAACGGGAATAGATGTTACCGGCCACATCGCCGCCAAAGCGCGCGGCGGCCTCGGCGGCGCTCGCGAATACGAAGCTCGAGGTCGGAAAGATGGCCTCCGAGTGCTCGTTTTCCGGCGTGCGCTGGTAGCCGGCGCGCACCGCCACGGTCTCGGGGGCATAGTCGGTCGGGTCGAAGTCCTGCATCGGGGGGGTTCCGGGGGGTCGCTGGGATGGCTCGCACGCCCTGGCTGGGCGTCGCGGGAGGTTCGACCCACTATACTGCCTGCGCCAAGCTGCCCCAAGGCACGGGCGTGTCCGATCCATGCCACCCCCGGCCGTGCTCAGGCCGAGGGCACGCGGAACGGAGACACTCAGCCCGGACGGTAGTCCTCGGCCGGCATCGGTGCCCCGAAGAGATACCCCTGGGCGCAATCGCAACCGACGTCCAGCAGGTACTGGCGTTGCGCCTCGGTCTCCACCCCCTCGGCGATTACCGCAATGCCCAACTTGCGGGCCAGCACCAGGGTCGCCTCGACGAAGGCCTGCGCGGCCAGGCGCTCGGGTAACGCCCCGATCACCGCAGCGTCGATCTTCACATAGTCCAGAGCAATCTGCTCGAGGCAGCTCATCGACGCATAGCCGGTACCGAAGTCATCGAGGGCCACCGCCACGCCATGCTCGATCCGACCCTGAAGGGACTGCTCCACCGCGCGCCCGCCCTCGATCAGGGCATGCTCGTTGATCTCGAGCAGGAGGCGTTCCGGCGGCAGACCGAGTGCCTGCAAATCACTCAGCCAGGTGGGTTGCTCGGGATACTGGCACAACTCACGCAAGGATTGATTGACCCCAATACGCAACGATTGCGCCGCCGACGCGTTCAGGCGTTCGACCACCTCCGCCACCTGTTCGAAGACCCAATCGCCTATCTTGCCGATGATGCCGATCTCTTCGGCCAGGACCAAGAAGCGGGCGGGCAGCAACAGACCCTGCTGGGGATGTTGCCAGCGCAGCAGCGCCTCCACCAGACAATGTTCACCCGTGGCCAGATCGACGACCGGCTGCAGATACAGGCGGAACTCGCGCGCGGACAGGGCGCGGTGCAGGTCGTCGATTTGCTGTTGGCGCGCCTGCAGGGCCGACTGCAACTGCACCGTGAAGTAATGGCAGCGGTTCCTGCCGGCCTTCTTCGCGGCGTACATCGCATGATCGGCATGATTCAGCAATTCCTGGGTGGTCTGAGCATCGTCAGGGTACAGCGCGATACCCACGCTGGCCGAGACCCGCACCCGCTCGGAATCGATCTGGAAGGGCTGCGCCAGAACCTGGAGGATCTGCTTCGCCACCACGTCGACTCGGGTCAGGTCACTGAGATCCCCCATCACGATCGTGAACTCGTCGCCGCCGAGCCGGGCGACGGTATCGACCTCGCGCACGCAGGCCTGCAGCCGATGCGCGGCCTCGCGGAGCAAGGTGTCACCCGCCTGGTGGCCCAGGCTGTCGTTGACCTCCTTGAAGTGGTCCAGGTCCAGATACAGCAGCGCCAGGGATCGACGGTTGCGCTGGGCCTTGCGGATCTCCTGATCCATCCGGTCGAGCAACAGGTTGCGGTTGGGCAACCCGGTCAGCGGATCGTAATTGGCCTGCCAGTGCACCTCGTCCTCGGCACGCCGGCGATGGGTGATGTCGGAAAACAAGGCCACGCGGCGCAATACCGCGCCATTCGCGCCAACCAGGGTATGGATCGACAGGGCCTCGAGAAACTCCTCGCCATT
>PWGH01000214.1 GCA_003555285.1 Thioalkalivibrio sp. | reverse complement strand
CTGGGGGCGCGGTGGATCCCGGGGGCCCCGCGGGACCGGATCAGCGTTCGGACCCGCCGCCGGATCCCGCCGGCGCGTCCGGGTCGGCCTTCGAATCGGTTGCCTTCGAATCCGGGCTGTGGGCTTCCGGGCCATGGGAATCGGGGGCGGTCGAACCGGGATCTTCCGGACCCGGCTCCGACGCGGCATCGACGCTCGACGCTGCACCTTCCGGATGCCGCGCCTCGTCCTCGGCGATCGCCGAATCGATCAGGGCCGAGATGCGCGCGCCGCGTTCCGGCGTATCGTCGTAAATGAAACGCAGCGTGGGCACGCTGCGCAGCCGCAGCCGGTGGCCGAGGGCGCGGCGCAGGTATCCGGCCGCGTGGTTCAATCCAGTCTGTGCCTCCCGACCCTTCTCCTCGCCGCCCAACTGGGTGAAGAAGACCTTGGCATGGGCGAGATCCCGGCTCACCTCGACGCCGGACAGGGTCACCATGCCGACCCGGGGATCCTTGACCTCGAGCCGCACGAGTTCGGCGAGCTCGCGCTGCATCTGGTCGGCCACCCGATCGCTGCGGTGGTAGTCCTGGTGCGCGGGCATCAGAGCGTCCGGGCCACTTCGACGCGCTGGTAGACCTCGATCTGGTCGCCCGGGCGGACATCGTTGTAGTTCTTCACCGCAATCCCGCACTCGGTGCCGGTCTTGACCTCGCTGACGTCATCCTTGAAGCGGCGCAGGCTCTCGAGTTCGCCTTCGTAGATCACCACGTTGTCGCGCAGCACGCGAATCGGGTTGCCGCGCTTGACCGTCCCTTCGATGACCAGGCAGCCGGCGACCGCACCGAAGCTCGAGGCCTTGAAGACGTCGCGCACCTGCGCCAGGCCGACGATCTCCTCGCGCATCTCCGGCGACAGCAGTCCGGTCAGCGCCTGCTTCACATCCTCGATGGCCTCGTAGATCACCGAGTAGTAGCGCAGATCGATCTCGTTCTCGGCGGCCAAGCGCCGGGCACCGGCATCGGCCCGGACGTTGAAGGCGATGATGATCGCCTGGCTGGCCATCGCCAGGTTGATGTCGGACTCGGAGATCCCGCCCACGCCGGTCGACACGACCTTCACCCGCACCTCGTCGGTGGACAGTTTGACCAGCGAATCCCGCAGGGCCTCGGCCGAACCCTGCACATCGGTCTTCAACAGGATATTGACGGTGGCGACCTGGCCCTCCTTCATCTGATTGAAGATGTTCTCGAGCTTCGCGGCCTGCTGCGCAGCAAGCTTGTGCTCACGCTGGCGCGTCTCGCGATGCGCCGCGACGTCGCGGGCGGTCTTCTCGTCACCCACCACCAGCACCTCGTCGCCGGCATTGGGCACCCCGGACAGACCAAGGATCTCCACCGGCATCGACGGTCCGACGTGCTTGATCGCGGCCCCGGTGTCGTCGAACATCGCCCGGACCCGGCCGTATTCCTGGCCGCTGAGCACGATATCGCCGTGATTCAGGCGTCCGGCCCGCACCAGCACGGTGGCGACCGGGCCTCGGCCCTTGTCCAGGCGCGATTCGATGACCACGCCGCGCGCCGCACCCTGATCCGGAACCTTCAGCTCCATCACCTCGGCCTGCAGCGCGATCGCCTCGAGCAACGCATCCATCCCCTGCCCGGTCAACGCCGACACCTCGACGAACTGAGTGTCACCACCCCAGGCCTCGGGGATCACGCCATGCTGGGACAGTTCGTTCATCGCTCGCTCCGGATCGGCGCCGGGCTTGTCGATCTTGTTCACCGCCACCACCAGCGGCACGCCGCCGGCCTTTGCGTGTTCGATGGCCTCGATGGTCTGCGGCATCACGCCGTCATCGGCCGCAACCACCAGGATCACGATGTCCGTGGCCTTGGCGCCGCGCGCCCGCATCGCGGTGAAGGCCGCGTGGCCCGGGGTATCGAGGAAGGTGGTCCCGCCCTTGGGGCCCGGGATGTGGTAGGCGCCGATGTGCTGGGTAATGCCACCGGCCTCCCCGGAGGCCACCTTGGTCTTGCGCAGGAAATCGAGCAAGGAGGTCTTGCCGTGATCGACGTGACCCATCACGGTCACCACCGGCGAACGCGGCTTGGCCTCGCCCGTCTGGTGAATATCGACGGTGATCTCGTCTTCGACGTTGCGGTCGACGGTGGCGACCGGCTTGTGGCCCATCTCCTCGACCACCAGCATCGCGGTGTCCTGATCGATGCTCTGGTTGATGTTCGCCATCACCCCCATCCCCATCAGCGCCTTGATCAGCTGCGGGGCCTTGATCGCCATCGCCTGCGCCAGTTCGCCGACGGTGATCGTCTCCGGGATCTCGACCTCGCGCACCACCGGCGCGGTGGGCCGCTCGAAGCCGTGCTTGCTGGCCACGGCCGCGGCCGCGGCGGTCTGTGCGACCCGGCTCTTGCCCTTGGTGCGCCGACCGCGATCGCCGGCGACGTGCAATTCCTTGCGCCCGCCCTCCTCGGCCCGACCCGCGGTGCGTCGACCCTTCTTGCGCGCCGCGGCATCGGGCTTGGCGGCCGCATCCGGAGTGGCTGCCGGGGTCGCCTGCTTGGCCTCCCGGGCCGCCCGCGCACGCTGTAGCTCTTCCTTTTCCAGGCGTGTCTTTTCGTCGGCCTTGGCCTGCTCCGCCGCCTCGGCTTCGTTGCGTGCCTTCTGTTCCTGACGCTGCTGGCGTGCCTCCTGTTCCTGCTGACGCAGTTCCACGGCACGGCGCATCGCGCCACGCTCCACCTCGACCTGGCGGGCGAGCTGCTCAGTGCGACTCAGCGGCTTGGTCTTCATGGGCGCCTTCGCCGGCGCGGACTCCGGAACGACCGCCTCTGCCTCTGGGCCCTCGGGCTCGGCGG
>PWGH01000305.1 GCA_003555285.1 Thioalkalivibrio sp. | reverse complement strand
GGTCGAGGCCAGGACCAGCGTGCGCGGATCCGGCATCAGGCCTCGATCTCGATCAGCGCATCGTCCGGGTTGGCGGCTTGACCCTTGGTGACATTGACGGCCTTCACCGTGCCGCTGATCGGCGCCGGAATCTCGGATTCCATCTTCATCGCCTCGATGACCAGCATGGCGTCGCCGGCCTGCACCTGCTGGCCCTCGGTCACCAGCACGTCGATCACGGTCCCCGGCATCGAGGTGGTCACGTCGCCCGGGCGCGTGGCGCGCCGCGGCGCGCCCTTGCGACTGCGTTTGCCGGTGTCGACACTGGCCCCGATCCCTGCGGTGACGTCGATCTCGTCGAGGGTCTCCAGCAGGACCTCTTCGGGCAGACCGTCCACGGTCACATACAACGGGCGCGAGTCCTCCCGATGATGCCCACTGCCGGTGACCTTGATGTGGTAGGTCTCGCCGTGGAAGGTCACGTTGAACTCCACCGGCGCCGGGCACCCTTCCGCGGTGGTGGCCTGCGGCGGATTCAGCGGTTCCGGCAGCAAGGTGCCGTCGCGGCGTTGCTCGAGAAATTGCCGCCCGACCTCCGGGAACAGCGCGTAGGTCAGTACGTCTTCCTCGGACAGGGCCAGATCGCCGATCTCCGTGCGCAGGGTGTCCATCTCCGGTTGCAGTTGATCCGCGGGCCGCCCCTCGACGACCTCGGCATGACCGATCGCCTTGCCGCGGATGATCGGATTGACCGGCCCCGGGGTGCGTCCATAATGACCCATCAGATAGTGCTTGACCTCGTTGGTGATCACCTTGTAGCGCTCGCCGGCGAGCACGTTCATCACCGCTTGGGTGCCGACGATCTGCGAGGTCGGGGTGACCAGCGGCGGATAGCCGAGGTCCTCGCGCACCGTCGGGATCTCCAGGAGCACGGCGTCGAACTGGTCGAGCGCATCCTGATCGCGCAACTGGTTGGCGAGGTTGGAGATCATGCCACCGGGGACCTGGTTGACCTGCACGCGGGTGTCGACCCCGGTGTAGTCGCTTTCGAAGCGCGCGTACTTCTTGCGCACGCCGTGGAAATAGGCGCCGATCTCCTGCAGCGCCATCAGATCCAGACCGGTGTCGAAGCGGGTGCCAGCCAGGGCCGCGACCAGGCTTTCCGTCGGCGGGTGGCTGGTGCCACCGGCAAACGCCGAGATCGCGGTCTCGATGTGCCGGCAGCCGGCCTCGATCGCCTGCCATTGGCACAGCTCGGCGAGGCCCGAGGTTGCGTGCGAGTGCAGGTGGATTGGCACGTCGACGGCTTCGACCAGATCGCCGACCAGTTCGCGGGTCGCGTTCGGGGTCAGCAGACCGGCCATGTCCTTCAGCGCGATGCTCTGCGCGCCCATCGCGACCATCTCGCGCGCCATCGCCACGAACTGGCGGGCGGTGTGCACCGGGCTGATGGTGTAGCAGATGGTGCCCTGGGCATGAGCACCGGCCTCGCGGGCGGCCTCGATCGCCACCTGCAGGTTGCGGGTGTCGTTCATCGCATCGAAGATACGAAAGATGTCGATCCCGCCGCGGGCGCTGCGGTGCACGAAACTCTTCACCACGTCGTCGGCATAGTGTCGGTAGCCGAGCAGATTCTGGCCGCGCAGCAGCATCTGCAGCGGCGTGTTCGGCAGAGCGGCCTTCAATCGCTGCAGCCGCTCCCAGGGGTCCTCCTTCAGAAAGCGCACACAGGCGTCGAAGGTCGCTCCGCCCCAGACCTCCAGGGAATGGAAACCGATGCGATCCATCTGCGGGCAGATCGGCAGCATGTCCTTGGTCCGCAGGCGGGTGGCGATCAGGCTCTGGTGGCCGTCGCGCAGCGTGAGGTCGGTGATGTGTACTCGGCTCATTGCAGAAGATCCTGGAGCGGGTGTGGCAGAGGGGCACGCAGGCTGCGCGTGTGGGTGAGGCGGATCATCACGCCGGGGCGCTACAGGCCATGGTGGGCGGCCAGTGCCGCTGCGATGGCCACGGCGAGATTGCGGTCGGAACGGGCCCCGGAGGTCTGGGTCAACTCCGGATGCGCGGCAATGAAGCCGGTATTGAACACACCGCTGCGAAACTCCGAATGGTTCACGATCGCCAGATGGTAGGGGATCGTGGTCTTGACCCCGTAGACCCCGATATCGCGCAGCGCCCGGTTGGCCCGGTTCAGCAGCGACTCCCAGTCCAGCGCCCAGCAGACGAGCTTGGCGCACATGGAGTCGTATTGCGGTGGAATCTGGTAGCCGGTGTAGATCGCCCCGTCGGTGCGAATGCCGGGTCCGCCGGGGGCGAAGTAACGGGTGATTCGACCGAAGCTCGGCAGGAAGTCGTTTTCCGGGTCCTCGGCATTGATCCGGAACTCCATCGCGAATCCGCGCCGGACGATCTCCTCCTGGCGGTAGCGCAGCGGCAGACCGCCGGCCACGCGCAGCTGTTCCTGCACGATGTCGATCCCGGTAATCATCTCGGTGATCGGGTGCTCGACTTGAAGACGCGTGTTCATTTCCATGAAATAGAACGCGTCGTCATGGTCCATCAGGAACTCGACGGTCCCGGCATTCTCATAGCCCACCGCGCGGGCCGCTGCCACGGCCGCCTGGCCCACGAATTCCCGTTGCGCCTCGGTCAACTGCGGTGAGGGGGCGATCTCGACCAGTTTCTGGTGGCGGCGCTGGATCGAGCAGTCGCGCTCGAACAGGTGGACGACATTGCCGTGGCCATCGCCCAGGATCTGCACCTCGATGTGGCGCGGATCGACGATCGCCTTTTCCAGAAAGATGTCGGTGCTGCCGAAGGCGCGGGTCGCCTCGGAGCGGACGCGTTCGAAATTCGCGGGCAGGCTTTGGGCATCGGGGCACAGGCGG
>PWGH01000109.1 GCA_003555285.1 Thioalkalivibrio sp. | reverse complement strand
TCGCGGTGTTCTGGATTCTGATGTTCCTGGGCCTGCTGGTCTGGACCTTGAAGATCGGTGCACGCCGCCTGAATGCGGTGGGTCTGATCCAGCTGATTCGGAACAACACCGAGGAGGTCGAAACCCAGGTCAAGGGTTCTGGTGCCATGCCAGGCCTTGAGCCGGTACCTGCCCGCGGGTAGGAGCAACCGGGTCGCGTAAGGAGAAGCGGGCGCAGCTATGTGCCCGCTTTGGTCTTGGGAGGATCAGGCGGATGGCGGGGTAAAGCCGCTCATGCCGCCGTTGATCGGTGGCCAGCGCCCACGCCATCCTCGCGCAAAGGCCCCGATTCAACCGTCTTCAAGAGTCGACGCCGGTGGCTTCGACCCCGACTCAGGCGGCTCATCACCGTGCCCATGGGGATACCCAGCGCCTCGCCGGCCTCGATATAGGTAAAGCCTTCAATATCGACCAGAGCGATCGCCTGCCGATGATCTTCACTGAGTTGGGCCATGGCGCAACGGACGCGATGAATCGTACGGTCCTGGTCGGCATATTCTTCAGGGCAATCGCTGCAGGAGAGTTCGAGGACCTCGATATCGACATGTTCCTGATACGATCGATACCAATCCCGATAGCAATTAGTCAGGATTCGAAAGACCCAGGTCTTCAGCGCACCACGGTCCTTTAGCATACCTAAACGGCTCAACGCCTTGATGATCGCATC
Source organism: Thioalkalivibrio sp. (assembly GCA_003555285.1). The sequence goes on along the minus strand of PWGH01000109.1, from coordinate 2,169 downwards.
CTGGGCGAGATCGTCGGCGAGGGCGGCGCTGTGGCTCCAGGCGTACGCCGTGCGGTAGAGTTGTGGTCGCATATCGCAGATCTGCTGTCTCAGGCCCTTGTTGGCCTGTATATTCGCCATGAACCCCTCCTTGGAGCACGGGTCGCTGCCTTTCTCTGCGGCATTGGACAATCGCCATCGGACGGCAATTTGAACGGCTGCTCGAGGCCATTCTTCCAGGAACGTTTGCGTCTATGGGACGTGTGCGTCGTTTCAGAGCGTGGGGCCGGGACAATTCATGCTTCAGGCTGGAACAGCCAGGTACCGATAGAATTTAAAGGGTCCACTCGCTGCGGCGCTGCCGGCTGCCGATCAGGAACACAAATGCCCGTGCAGCCCCGAGCCTTCAATGAATATAGCCCATAATGTCGTCGACGTCATGGTGGTTTAGACAGTACAAAGGGTCTTGTCCGTTAGCGAGGACTGTCGATGAAGAACATCAAGGTACTGGGCCTCGGCTGCGCCAATTGCAAGCGGACCCACCAGCGGATCGAGGAGATGGTTCGGGCGAAGGGTGCGCAGGTGCAGCTGGAAAAGGTGGAGGCGATCATCGAGATTGCGCGTTACGGCATCATGTACACCCCGGGTGTGGTGATCGATGGTGAAGTGGTGCACATGGGTGGGGTGCCGTCGCGTTCCGCAATCGAGAAGTGGCTCGAATGATCATCGCCTGAGGAAGAGATTCAACGTTTGAATCTGTACAAAAATCCGTGTAGACAGGAATGGGCAGGTTCGTTCGCGTGCAGCACGCAAACGGATTCTTCTTGACGCCTGAGTCTGCCAGGGACGGCGTGAAAAAGAACGCAAGGCCCTGTCGAGGGCCTTGCGGGTCATGGGGCGTGCCTTACATTGCCATTGACTATAAGGTGCAAGCGCCCGTATTCCCAGTACCGCCGTGCCATCGAATCCGGCCGGTTTCGTGACGAAACGTGGCCGCATGGGGTGTCCTGGCCTTAGCGATTCGGGTATACGTTATTTTCATTGGGCACGACCTTGTAGGAGTATCCCAGATCTCTCCACGACGTGATGCCGCCCGGGGCGCGGTAGATATTGGTGTAGTCGAGTTCTTGTGCCCACAACGAGGCATTGTGCGAACGACCGCATTTGGTGAATCCGCAGTAGATCACGATCTTCTTGTCGAGGTCGGGACCGAGAACGGCGCGATAATCATCCTGAGACGGGCTCCCGTCCATATCGACGTCGGTCTCCCAGTCGCCGACCCAGTTGGACTTGAATCCGAAGTGCTCCGCGTCATCGATATAGGCCATGTCAAATTCCCACTTCGGGTGGGCGTCGATTAGTTGTTGATAACGTCCAGTGTTTTTGTCTTGTTGTATTCGTGCATTACGCATTCCCTGCGTGACCTTCGAGCGCATTCCCTTTCGGCGCCCCTGTGTCTTGAATCCATCCTGTGCTCAACGGCAGGTGCACGCGTAGCGCAACCGCACAGGCGTGGGATCTTCGGACGCAAGATTGAACCAACGAGGCGTGGGTGCGAAGGCACACCACGGGCCGTACGCGATCCGAGCCGGAGCGTTCCTCGCTGAATCCGAGCGGCGCCATGACCATCATGGTCCCGACGCATCGCGTTCGGCCGCGATCACGGCGGCGATGCGTTCGCGTGGCATCGCACCTTGTACCAGGCGGTCGCCGATCACGAAGGCCGGCGTACCCAGGATGTCGAGTGCCCGGGCGAGCGCCAGGTTGTGTTCGATGGCCTCGATGAGGGTCGGGTCGTCCATGTCGGTCCGCATCTGCTCCGCATCCAGCAGCAGATCCGCCGCGGTGGCCATGATGCCCGCGAGATCGGTGTAGCCGCGACTGGCCATCAGGGCCTCGTGGAATTCCACGTAGGCATCCTGGTGCCGTGCCGCCAGGGCCGCCCGCGCGGTAAGCACGGAGGGCGCACCGAGGATCGGCAATTCCAGATAGATGATCCGCAGACCCGGGTCGTCGTGTTCCACGGCGGCCAACTCCCGGGCGACCCCGCGGCAGCAACCGCAGTTGTAATCGAAGAACATCACCAGGGTGACGTCGCCTTGCGGATTGCCCCCGATGGGAGCCCTGGGGTCTCGGAACAGGGCATCCGCATGAGCGTGGATCGTCTCCGGCGCCCATCGAACTGAGGCT
>PWGH01000015.1 GCA_003555285.1 Thioalkalivibrio sp. | reverse complement strand
GGCGCAGTCGAACCAACGCTCTTATATCGAGGGTTCGAACCACGCTTCATCAGACACAGAAAAGGGGCCTGAAGGCCCCTTTTCTGTGTCTGGCGGAGAGAGAGGGATTCGAACCCTCGATGGGCTTTTGACCCATACTCCCTTAGCAGGGGAGCGCCTTCGACCACTCGGCCATCTCTCCGGAACTGGTCGCAGAGGATACGGGGTTGCGCCCGAAATGGGAAGAGCCGTGCGCAACAACCGCTAGCCGGCCTTCGGATCCTCGGGATCATTCGCGGCTTCCGGCTCGCGGCCTTCGCGCTGGATGCGCTCGTAGATCTCCTCACGATGCACGGCTACGTCCTGCGGCGCATTGATCCCGATGCGAATCTGGTTGCCCTTCACCCCCAGGACCGTCACGGAGATGTCTTCCCCGATCATCAGGGTCTCGCCCACGCGTCGCGTCAAAATGAGCATGTTCTTCTCCACACTGCCTGTGTCGGACGGTATCGGCGCCCGGTACCCGTTTGTTCACGCGCTTCGTCCAGCGGTTTAGAGTGGACCGGCCGGCTCCCGTTCGAGTTCAAACGCATCGTGAAGCGCTCGGACGCCGAGTTCGAGGTACTTCTCATCCACGACGACCGAGATCTTGATCTCGGAGGTGGAAATCATCCGGATGTTGATGGATTCCTGCGCCAAGGCCTTGAACATGCGGCTGGCGATCCCGGCGTGCGAACGCATGCCCACGCCGACGACCGAGATCTTGGCGATCTTGATCTCCCCGGAGACCTGCCGGGCACCCAGGCCCTCGGCGATCCGACGCAGGATGTCCGTGGCCTTGTCGTAGTCGTTCTTGTGCACCGTGAAGGTGAAGTCGGTGGTGTTGTCGCCCCCGATGTTCTGGACGATCATGTCCACCTCGATATTCGCGTCCGCAATCGGACCGAGGATGCTGTAGGCCACCCCGGGCTGGTCAGGAACGCCCTGAATCGTCAACTGCGCCTCGTTCTGATTGAATGCGATTCCGGCTATCTGCGCCTGCTCCACGCGCCCTTCCTCCGTTGTGATGAGCGTCCCCGGGCCATCCTCGAAGGAGGACATCACCCGCAGCGGAACGTTGTATTTCCCCGCAAACTCCACCGCACGGATCTGCAGGACCTTGGATCCGAGGCTGGCCATCTCCAGCATCTCCTCGAAGGTGATCCGCTCCAGGCGGCGGGCCTGCTTGACCATCCGGGGGTCTGTTGTATAGACGCCGTCGACGTCGGTAAAAATCCGGCATTCGTCAGCCTTCAGTGCAGCGGCCAACGCGACGGCCGTGGTGTCCGAGCCACCGCGACCCAGGGTCGTGATCGCGCCCTCCTCGTCGATACCCTGGAAACCCGCCACCACGACCACCCGGCCGGCCTGCAGATCCGCGTGGATTCGCGCATCGTCGATGCTGCGAATCCGCGCCTTGTTGTGTGCGCTGTCGGTGAGGATGCGCACCTGGCCGCCGGTGTACGAACGAGCCGGGCAGCCCTGACTCTCGAGGGCCATCGCCAGCAGGGCGATGGTGACCTGTTCGCCGGTCGACAGCAGCACATCGAGTTCACGCCCCTCGGAACGCGACTGGATCTGACCGGCCAGCCCCAACAGGCGGTCGGTCTCGCCGCTCATTGCCGACACGACCACGACCAGCGCATGCCCTTCGCCGCGCAGGCGCAGCGCGCGTTCGGCGACGTTCTTGATGCGCTCGGGACTCCCGACGGACGTGCCGCCAAACTTCAATACCAGCAGGGACATGACCGACTCTCAACTCCATGAACAAGAACGGGTGAACAGGAACGGGTGGCAAAAACCCGGGATTCGGGAATCGCGGTGGCCGCCTCACAATCGGGTCGTGGTGCCGCCGCCTCCAGGACTCGGTGGCGCTGGGCTCGGCCGGTGTCCGGGGATTCGTCATCACGGCAGGCGTTCGCGCACCCAGGCCTCCACCGAGGCCAGGGCTGCGTTCAGCTTGTCGGGATCCTGGCCGCCGGCCATCGCCATGTCCGGCCGACCACCACCGCGGCCACCGACCTGCGCGGCCACGAAGCCGACCAGTTCCCCGGCCTTGATCGTTTGCGTCTGCGCCTTGGTCACACCGGCGACCAGGCTGACCTTGCCATCCGGCGTGGCCGTGCCCAGCACCACCACGGCCGCGCCCAGCTTCTGTTTCAGCTGGTCAACCATCTCCCGCAAGGCCTTGGGTTCGACACCGCTGACCGGCGCGGCCAGCACGCGCAGAGGGCCGAGATCCACGGCCTGACTCGCAAGGTCGCTCCCGGCCTCGCTGGCCAGACGGCTGCGCAGGGCCGACAGTTCCTTTTCTAGTTCGCGGGTGCGTTCGACCAGCGCCTGCACCTTGTCGGCGACCTCCTCCCGGTGACCGCGCACCTGCTGGGCCACGGTATCGAGCAGGGCCACGTGGCGGTCGACCCAGCTCAGCGCTACGGTGCCGGCCACGGCCTCGATCCGCCGCACCCCCGCCGCAATTCCGCCCTCGGCCACGATTCGAAACAACCCGATGTCGCCGGTGCGCGCCACATGGGTGCCCCCACAGAGTTCCGTCGAGGAACCGATGCGCAGGACCCGGACCTGGTCGCCGTATTTCTCCCCGAACAGGGCCACTGCGCCGGAAGCCATCGCGGACTCGATGTCCATCAGCCGGGTATCGGTGGGCTGGTTTGCGAGGATCTCGGCGTTCACCTGCGCCTCGATGCGGTGCAACTGCGCGGGCGACACCGCCTCGAAATGTGCGAAGTCAAAACGCAGGCGTTCGGCATCGACCAGCGAGCCCTTCTGCTGGATATGCGCGCCGAGTTCGTCACGCAGCGCCTTGTGCAGCAGATGCGTGGCCGAGTGATGGCGACGGATGGCGTCCCGCCGCGGGTCAGCCACGCTGGCCTGCAGGCGCAGGCCCACCTCGATTCGACCCGCTCGCAACTGACCGACGTGCAGATGCGCCGCCCCCTGCTTGCGCGTATCCCGGACTTCGAAGCGCAGGCCCGGCGCGAGCAGCACGCCCACATCGCCCACCTGGCCACCGGACTCGGCATAAAACGGACTACGATCCAGCACCACGATGCCTTCCTCGCCGACCTCGAGCGCCTCAACCGGCGCGCCATCGCGCAGCAAGGCGACCACCCGCCCCTCGTCATCGACGCGCTCGTAGCCGGTGAATTCGGTCGCGACGTTCAGGTCCCGCGTGCCGAGATCGGCCGCGCTGAAGTGACTGGCCGCACGGGCCCGGGCGCGTTGTTGCTCCATCGCCGCGTCGAAGCCGTCCAGATCCAGGCTCAGGCCCCGTTCACGGGCGATGTCCCCGGTCAGATCGACCGGGAAGCCGTAGGTGTCGTACAGCAGGAAGATCGTTTCGCCCGGGATGGTCGTGCCTTGCAGGCGATCCAGGTCTTCCTCCAGAATCCGGACGCCCTTTTCAAGGGTTTCCAGAAACTTGATCTCTTCTTTTCTCAGGACCCGTTCCAGGTTCTCCCGGGCCTCGGTGAGTTCCGGATAGGCCTCGCCCATCGCCGCGATCAGCGCCGGGATCAGGCGATACAAAAAGGCTTGATCGCAACCGAGCTTGTGCCCGTGACGCGCGGCGCGACGAATGATCCGTCGCAGCACGTAGCCCCGCCCCTCATTGCTCGGCATCACGCCATCGGTGATCAAAAAGGCGATCGAGCGGATGTGGTCCGCGATCACACGTAGCGATGCGGATTCCCGCTCTTCGGTGCCGACCACCTCAGCGGTCGCCTGCATCAGGTCCCGGAACAGGTCGATCTCGTAGTTCGAATGCACGCCCTGGAGCACGGCGGCCAGACGCTCGAGCCCCATGCCGGTGTCCACCGAGGGGTGCGGCAGCGGGGTCAACACCCCGCTGGCGTCGCGATCGTACTGCATGAACACGAGGTTCCAGATCTCGATGAAGCGATCGCCGTCTTCCTCAGGCGAACCCGGCGGGCCGCCGGCGATCGCAGGACCGTGATCGTAGAAGACCTCGGTGCAGGGGCCGCAGGGACCGGTATCGCCCATCTGCCAGAAGTTGTCGGAGCCGCCACCGGGCTTGTCGCCAATGCGGATCACGCGCTCGGGCTGGACACCGATCGCATTGACCCAAATGGCATAGGCCTCGTCGTCGGTCGCGTAGACCGTGACCCACAGCCGATCCACCGGTATCTCGGCCACCCGGGTCAGGTACTCCCAGGCCAGCGCGATCGCCTCGTGCTTGAAATAATCGCCAAAACTGAAGTTGCCGAGCATCTCGAAGAAGGTGTGATGCCGAGCGGTGTACCCGACGTTTTCGAGGTCGTTGTGTTTGCCGCCCGCGCGCACGCACCGCTGGCTGCTGACGGCCCGGGTATACGGTTTTTTCTCCCGGCCGAGAAAGACCTCCTTGAACTGCACCATGCCGGAATTGGTGAACAGCAGGGTCGGGTCATTGGCGGGAATAAGGGGACTCGAAGCAACCTCGACATGCCCGTGACGGGCAAAGAAATCGAGAAAACTCCGGCGAATGTCGGCGCTTTTCATGGAAGTCCGGTAGTGTGCTGCGGAAAAGGCACAGGGTAGCATGTGAATGGCGCTGCCGCGCGCAATTCACCTTGATTCCTGCACGCTTTCCTCCCAGTTTTCAAGCGCCGCATGGGCCATTGCGGCCGTGAACCCACGCTGGGTCAGATAGCGGAGCACCCGCTGGCGGGCCTTCGGCGTGTCCGGCGGGTGGGCGAAATGACGGCGCGCCTGGGCCTGGGCCTGGGCGCGCCAATCCGCCTCCAGCGCGTCGATCGCGGCCTCGATCCGGTCCCCCGCCACGCCTTGCTGGGCGAGTTCCGCGCGGATACGCAGGACGCCGTAGCCCTGGGACAACCGATGCCGGGCCATGGCCTCGGCATACCGGTCGTCGCTCAGCGACCCCTCGGTGCGCAGGCGCTCGATGGCGGGGTCCACGGCGGCGTCGATGAAGCCCCGTTGTTTCAGCTTGCGCATCAGTTCGACCGCACTGTGTTCGCGGCGCACCAACAGGCGCAATCCCGCCGCGTAGGCTGCATCGGGCTCATCCCTCGACGGGTTCGGGTTCAAGTTTCGCATTCTGACGCGCCGGCAGGTAGCGTTCCCGCAGTTTTTGTTCGATCTCCGCAGCCATCTCCGGGTGCTCCTTCAGGAACTGGCGCGAATTCTCCTTGCCCTGACCGATACGTTCACCGTTGTAGCTGTACCAGGCGCCCGCTTTGTCGATGAAGCCCTCCTTGACCCCCAGCTCGATGACCTCGCCCAGGCGGGAGATCCCCTCGCCGTAGAGGATCTCGAAGTGTGCCTCCTTGAAGGGCGGCGCCATCTTGTTCTTGACCACCTTCACCCGGGTTTCGTTGCCGATCACCTCGTCGCCGCGCTTGATCGCACCGATGCGCCGAATGTCCATGCGCACTGAGGCGTAGAACTTCAGCGCGTTGCCGCCGGTGGTCGTCTCCGGGCTGCCGAACATCACGCCGATCTTCATCCGGATCTGGTTGATGAAGATCACCATGGTGTTGGAGCGCTGGATGTTCGCGGTCAGCTTGCGCAACGCCTGCGACATCAGCCGCGCCTGCAGGCCGACATGCGTATCGCCCATCTCGCCCTCGATCTCCGCCTTGGGTGTCAGAGCCGCGACCGAATCGACCACCACGACATCGACGGCGCCGCTGCGCACCAGCATGTCGGCGATCTCGAGCGCCTGCTCGCCGGTATCCGGCTGTGAGATCAGCAGTTCGTCGACGTTCACCCCGAGTTTCTTCGCATATCCGGGGTCCAGCGCATGTTCGGCATCGATGAAGGCCGCGGTGCCGCCGAGTTTCTGGGCCTCGGCGACCACATGCAACGTGAGCGTGGTCTTGCCCGAGGACTCCGGGCCGTAGATCTCAATCACCCGCCCGCGCGGCACGCCGCCGATACCGAGCGCGACATCGAGCGCAAGCGAACCGGTGGAGATCACCTCGATATCTCGCACCGCGGTTCCGTCGCCCATGCGCATCACGGCTCCCTTGCCGAACTGCCGTTCGATCTGGCCCAGCGCGGCAGTGAGCGCTTTTTTGCGATTATCGTCCACACGATCCTCCTTGGTGTTTTTTCGGATGTTCCGAAAGCGTTTGATTATCCCATACCGGGGAGGTTCAGCCCAAGATACACCCCGGGCGCCGTCGCCGAGAGGGCTCGTCGCCTACAACAACAAGGGCATGGCGGCATACCCGCCGCCCATGTAGGAGGCCAGCCCCCTGGCCGATGCCCTTACAGCCCCCTGGCCGATGCCCTGACCCGGCGCCCGGTCGCCGAGAGGGCTCGCCTCCTACAAGGCTGGCAGCCATTCGGGGGCCAGGAGTTGCTGCAAGGCCCAACGCACTGTGGCCTCCCGCACTTCGGCACGGGTGCCCGGAAAGACCCGGGAATCGGTGCACGGCGGCTGGCCGCGACGCTGCCAGGCGAACCAGACCAGGCCCACCGGCTTCTGCGCGGTGCCGCCGCCGGGGCCCGCAATGCCGGTCACGGCCACCACCAGGTCCGCGTCGCAGCGCTCCAACGCCCCGGTCGCCATCGCCGCGGCGACCGGCGCGCTCACGGCCCCGTGTTCCTCGAGCAGGGCTTCGGAAACGCCGAGGAGGCGCGTCTTTGCGGCGTTGCTGTAGGTGACCCAGGCGCATTCGAACCCGGCCGAGCTGCCTGCCCGATCGGTCATCGCTTGGGCGATGCCGCCACCGGTACAGGATTCCGCGGTGCACAGGCGCAGGCCCTGCGCCTGCAAGCGCCGGCCCAACTCAGCGACGATCTCCGATAGTGGCTCAGTCACGTGCTTGTCCCCCGTCTGGTCCCCCGTCGCCAATGGTACATGCGCAGACCTATAGTGACGCTCAGGCCTCCGAGGTCAAGAGGGTACCCCCCACCCCACGCCGCTGGTTGCCGACGCCAGCATATCCAACGGGCACGTGCCCTATAATCGCGGTTTTGCCGCTCCGGGATCCGATGACCGCCTTGTCCGACCACACCCCGATGATGCAGCAGTATTTGCGCATCAAGGCCGAACACCCGGACACCCTGCTCTTCTATCGCATGGGTGATTTCTACGAACTGTTCCATGCCGATGCGGTGCGCGCCGCAGCGTTGCTGGACATCACGCTGACGCGTCGGGGCGAGTCCGCGGGCCAGCCGATTCCGATGGCCGGCATTCCGGTGCAGGCGCTGGAGAACTACCTCGCTCGATTGCTGAAAAAGGGCGAGTCGGTCGCGATCTGCGAGCAGACCGGTGCGGTGGGCGTCGGCAAGGGGCCGGTCCAGCGCGAAGTGACCCGCGTGATCACACCCGGCACAGTTTCCGAAGAGACGCTGCTGGACGCCCGCACGGTCAACCTGATCGCCGCGGTGTGCCCATCGACCGGCCGCGGCCGCAAGACCGGCGCCATCGGCCTGGGCATCCTGGAATTCGCCAGCGGCCGCTTCAGCGTGATGGAGGTGCCCACCGAGGAGGCGCTGGCCACCGAACTGGCGCGCCTGAATCCGGTCGAGTGCCTGGTGCCCGAAGGCCTGGGCCACCGTATCCCGGGAAGCCAGGGCCTGCCCGACTGGCACTTCGATCCGGTCTCCGCCCGCCGGGTGCTGACCGCGCACTTCAAGACCCGGGACCTCGGCGGCTTCGGCTGCGACGACCTGCCGCTCGGCCTGGCCGCGGCCGGGGCCTTGCTGGCCTATGTGCAGACGCGCTACCGGGGCGAGCTGGGGCACATCACCGGCCTGCACCGCGAACTGCGCGGCGAAACCCTGCAACTGGACGCGACCACGCGCCAGAACCTGGAACTGAATCGCACCCTGGGCGGCGCCCGCACCGGCAGCCTGCTCGCCCTGCTCGACGGCACCCGCACCGCGATGGGGTCGCGTCGGCTCGGGCGTTGGCTGAACCAGCCGCTGCGCGACCCCCAGCGCATCCGCGCCCGGCAACAGGCGGTGCAGGAACTGCTGGAAACCGGCACCTATCGGCTCCTGCGCGAGCACCTCGGGGGGCTCGCGGACCATGAGCGGATCATCAGCCGGATCGCATTGGGCAACGCCCGACCGCGCGATCTCTCGGCACTCGGACTCGGTCTGCAACGGCTTCCGGTGCTGCAGCAGGAGCTGCCGGACACCGATCCGGATTCCCGGCTCACCGCGCTGCGCACGCGTCTGGCGCCACGCACGGAACTGGCCGATCTGCTGGAACGGGCACTGGAGGCGCAACCGCCGCTGCGGATCAGCGACGGCGGCGTGATCCGCGCCGGTTTCGATCCGGAACTGGATAGGCTGCGCGGCCTGGAAGCCGATGCCGATGCCTTCCTGCAGGCGATCGAGCAACGCGAGCGGGAGGCGACCGGGCTGTCCCAGCTCAAGGTCGCCTACAACCGGGTGCACGGCTATTACATCGAGGTCGCACGCAGCCTGTCCGATCGGGTTCCAGCCCGCTTCGTGCGTCGCCAGACGCTGAAACACACCGAACGCTACACCACCGAGGAATTGAAGCGCTTCGAGGACGAGATTCTGTCGGCCCGCGACCGCGCGCTGACCCTGGAACGCGAACTCTTCGAGGGCCTGCTGACCCAGTTGCGCACCGAGCTCGAGTCATTGCGCGAGTTCGCCACTGCGCTGGCCGAGCTCGACGTATTCTGCACGCTAGCGGATCTGGCCGAGCGCCTGGACTGGACGTGTCCGGTGCTGAGCACCGAACCGGGGATCCTGATCGAGGCCGGCCGCCATCCGGTGGTGGAAGCGCTGTTGCAGCAGCCCTTCGTGCCCAACGACACTCGACTGGATCCGGAGACCCGGCGCCTGCTGGTGATCACCGGACCGAATATGGGCGGCAAATCGACCTACATGCGCCAGACCGCGCTGATCGTGATCCTGGCCTGCATGGGCAGCTTCGTGCCGGCACGCCGGGCGCGGATCGGTCCGGTGGATCGGATCTTCACCCGCATCGGCGCCTCCGACGATCTGGCGTCGGGCCGTTCGACTTTCATGATCGAAATGACCGAGGCCGCGAACATCCTACACAACGCCGGGCCGCAGAGCCTGGTGCTGATGGACGAGATCGGCCGGGGTACCAGCACTTTCGACGGCCTGTCGCTGGCACTGGCCTGCGCCGAACAACTGGCGCGGCGCAACCGGGCCTTGACGCTGTTCGCGACGCATTACTTCGAGTTGACCGGCCTGGCCGAACAGCAGACCGGAGTGGCTAATGTGCATACCGATGCGATCGAGCACCACCACACGGTGGTATTCCTGCATCAGGTGCAGGAGGGTCCGGCCAACCAGAGCTACGGCCTGCAGGTGGCCGCCCTCGCGGGCGTTCCGGTTGCGGTGCTCAAGCGCGCGCGCCAGCACCTCGCTCAACTCGAGGCGCGGGCCCTCGACGCGGACGAGCAACCGCAACTGGGACTGTTCACCGCCCCTCCCCTGCCGATGGCGTCCGAACCCAGCGAGATCGCCCCCGACGAGATCGAGTCCCGCGAGATCGGGCAGCGCCTGCGTGTCGCCTTGCAGGCGATCGATCCCGACGAACTGAGCCCGCGGGAGGCGTTGCAGGCCCTGTATCGGCTGCGCGAGGGGCTCTGACGCCACGCCGACGCCGGTGGCCTCAAGCCGCAGGGGCTGCAGGCGCCGGCCGTTGCAACCATGCCCTCGGGTTCACGCAATTGAACGCTGGACGCGGCGACGATGCCTGTGCCTATTCGCATCCGACGCGCCCACTGGCGTTAGAATGCCGCCATTCACCCCTGGATGGCCACCCCGAAACGGAGACCCTCATGACTTTCGTTGTTCTTGAAAACTGCATCAAGTGCAAATACACGGATTGCGTCGAAGTCTGTCCGGTGGACTGCTTTCACGAAGGACCGAACTTTCTGGTGATCGACCCGGACGAGTGCATCGACTGCACCCTGTGCGAACCGGAATGTCCGGCGGAGGCGATCGTTCCGGAAGACGATGTGCCCGAGGGCCAGGAGGCCTTTATCGACCTGAATGCCGAATTGTCCCGCACCTGGCCGGTGATCACGACCCGCAAGGAGGCGCCCCCGGATGCCGAGGAATGGGACGGGCAACCCGATAAGCTGAAGTATCTCGAACGCTGACGTCCGGCGTCTTCCCGTCGTCCGGCGTTGCCCCCGGCAGAATCAACACCGGGGCGGGGGATCAAAGGCGGTGCGGAATCAAAGGCGGGGGTCGACCGACAGGCGGGCACTGTGATGATCGAATCGGTGGCCCTGGCTCAGGCAAAAACCCAACCACTTGAACAGGAAACGGTTGTGGCGCCAGCGCCCGGCGAGGCCCGGAACCCCGGCGATCGTCTCCAGGGCCATGTCCTCGCCGCGGAGGCGGCCGTGCCGACCGACCACCTCCGCCTGTCGGGCGTCGTGAAACATCCGGATACTGAGGTTGGGTTGGCGCCGTGCCGACACGCCGGCACCGAACTGGTGGGTGAGTTGCAACTGGGTGGTGTACGGCGTGCGCTCCAGCACCGTCAGATGCAGATCGCAGGCACCGGCAATGCGCGAGATCTGCTCGCCATCGATCGCATCCAGACGCGGACACAGGCGGCGTAACCGCAAGTAGTTGGTCTCATACAATTCCATCAGCGCCGCGAAGGTCACGCGGCGCGGATTGAGGTGGGTCGGCAGAGAGCGTTCCAGAAGCATGCGGCGCAGTGTACTGCTTCAGACGGGTGCAGGCACCCAGTTCCTTGAACCGCATCCGGGGAACTTGCGATCTTTGCAGGAGCGGTCCTCAGGGCCGTCCGGCTTGCGGCCACCCACCGCCTTGCAAGGCCATCGAGTACCGCCTCACACCGGTTCCTCGGGCACGAATCCGACCCGCCGCACGCAGAGACACCCATCGGCGTTTCTGCTACCGTTTGCAGCAACGGCAGCGCCTCACCCTTCCCCCCCCCGCACTGGCCAGGGACGTGAACCGAATATGGAAATCAACGTCGTTTCGACCCATCCGTTCCCCGACCAGAAACCCGGCACCTCGGGGTTGCGCAAGCAGGTCACCCAGTTTCGCAAACCGCATTATCTGGAGAATTTCGTCCAGAGCATTTTCGATAGCCAGACGACGCTGCAGGGGGCCGAACTGATCCTCGGCGGCGATGGCCGCTTCTTCAACCGCGAGGCGATTCAGGTCATCTTGCGCATGGCCGTGGCCAACGCGGTCCGCAAGGTCACGGTCGGGCTCGGCGGCATCCTGTCCACGCCGGCGGCCAGCCACCTGATCCGTATCCGGCAGGCTGCCGGCGGCATCGTGCTGTCCGCCAGCCACAACGCCGGCGGCCCCGGGGGCGATTTCGGCATCAAGTTCAACGTGGCCAATGGCGGGCCGGCCCCGGAATCGGTGACCAACGCCATCCATGCCGGCAGCCGGACGATCGAACACTACCGGATCGCGCAGGCCAGCCATGTCGATATCGACCACGTCGGTCACACCCGGCTCGGCGACATGGAGGTCGAGATCGTCGACCCGGTCGCGGACTACGCCGACCTGATGGAGTCCCTGTTCGACTTCCCGGCGATGCACACCCTGCTCCAGTCGGGCGACTTCGCGATGCGTTTCGATGCCATGCACGCGGTAACCGGACCCTATGCCACCGAGATCCTGGAGCATCGCCTCGGGGCGCCGACCGATACCGTGATGCGGCGCGAGCCCCTGGCCGATTTCGGCGGCCGGCATCCGGACCCCAACCTGACCCATGCCCGGGAACTCGGTGAACTGCTGTTCGGGCGCGACGCCCCGGACTTCGGGGCGGCCTCCGACGGCGACGGCGATCGCAACATGATCCTCGGGCGCGGCTTCTTCGTCAGCCCCAGCGACTCGCTCGCCGTGCTCACCGCGAATGCCCACCGGATCCCGGCCTACGCGGCGGGCCTGAAGGGTGTGGCGCGCAGCATGCCGACCAGCCAGGCGGTCGATGCGGTGGCCGCGGCCCTCGGCATCCCCTGCTACGAGACGCCGACCGGCTGGAAGTTCTTCGGCAACCTGCTCGACGACGGACGCATCACGTTATGCGGCGAGGAAAGCTTCGGGACCAGTTCCGATCATGTACGGGAGAAGGACGGCCTGTGGGCCGTCCTGTTCTGGCTGAACCTGATCGCGGTGCGCCAGCAGTCGGTTGCCGATATCGTGCGCGATCATTGGCGCCGCTTCGGCCGCCACTACTACACCCGCCACGACTACGAGGAGATCGACAGCGAACGTGCCGAGGCGCTGATGGCGAGCGTACTCGGCGCCTTGCCGAATCTCCCGGGGCGTCGCTTCGGCGATCTGCAGGTCGAGGCTGCCGATGACTTCGGCTATCAGGATCCGGTCGACGGCAGCCTCGCGACGGGCCAGGGTCTGCGGATTCTGTTCCAGGGCGGTGCCCGCGTGATCTTCCGCTTGTCCGGTACCGGTACGCAGGGCGCGACCCTGCGGCTGTATTTCGAGCGCCATGAAACCGACCCCGATCAGCTCGATCAGGAGACCCAGGCGGCGCTCGCCCCGCTGATCGCGGTGGCCGAGCATCTGGGAGACATCGCCGATCGGACTGGCCGCGAGGCCCCGGATGTAATCACCTGAGCCAGTCCCGGTGGGCTCCGAGCGGCGTCTTCAGCCCCCGGCAGCGTCTTCAGAACGTATTGGCGACGCGTTCCACCCCCGGCGCCCGCGAGCGCACCAGGCGCTCGACCACGTTCCTCAGGTCCAACGCCGAACGCGGGCAGCCGACGCAGGCCCCCTTCAGACGCACCTGCACCGTGCGCCCGGCCAGCCCCACGTATTCGATGTCACCGCCGTCCTGCATCAGGATACGCCGGGCCTCGTCGACCGCCTGGCGCACCACGTCTTCATCGATCGGACCCTCGGCGACCACCGCGGCGGTCTGTC
>PWGH01000173.1 GCA_003555285.1 Thioalkalivibrio sp. | reverse complement strand
TTTCCATACTTTCCATACTTTCCATACTTTCCATACTTTCCATACTTTCCATACTTTCCATACTTTCCATACTTTCCATACTTTCCATACTTTCGGTACTTTCGGTACTTTCGGTACTTTCCGTGTTTTCCGTGCTTTCCGTGGCTCAACGGTTCTTGGACAGGGGGTGGCGCTGGCCTTGCACTCGGTCAGATTCTGGAATCCCGGGGCATCTCGGCGCCGTCGGCGAGATTCTCGAGCACCCGGCGCAGGTAGTCGGCGGTGATCAGCTTGATGCCCATGCGATTGCCGAGCTTGCGCATCCCCTGATCGGCGCTTGCGAGTTCGGCGTCCAGTTCCAGCGCCAGCAGCACCGCATCGACGTCTTCGCGGGAATCCACCAGACCCTTGCGCATCGCCTCGCGAAAGCGCTCGCGCAGCTGGGTGATGATCTCCGGTGGCATCGCCGCGGCGGCCCCGGCGCGCTTGGTGTGCTCCTCGGCGATGCGCAGCCCGCGGTCGATGCGCGTGCGGACCTCATCGATGAACTCGTACAGGATGTCGCTGGGAATGGTCAGCGAGAAGCGGCGCGGGGAGCGGATCCAGACCACGGTCTCGAAGTCCGCCGCCAGCTCTTCCAGATCGCGCATGGTGCGAAATTCGTCGTAGACCGACAGCGGCATGTAGAACTCCGCCGGACAGCGCTGGGCCAGACGCAGAAAGGTGCGCAGCCCGTCGCCGGGATCCTCGCCGAACTGGGCGAAGACATGCGGATTGGTGAAGACACTGGTATCGAGCACGAAGCGGCGCATGGGGGCCTTCCGTTGGTATGCCGGCATAAGGGGCATCATCGGCGGGGTCCCGGGGGCCGTCAACCGTCGGACCCCGGCGCGTGAATCATTGAGATCCGGTCAGTGCGAGCGGAGCGCGTCATGCATGGCGTCCACAGGCTGCCACTGCACCGTCGATCGCCACAGCCAGCCGCGCGACATTCGCGGCTGCGGGCGGCACGCCTCGCGATCACGATGTGCCGTGGCCGCGAGGCTTCCGAACGCATCCGGTGGCGTTATGCTGGCGGCATTCACGACGACCCTGAGGACGCGTATGCGCGGTATCGAACACATTCCCTGGCTGTATGACCTGCTGATGGGCCTCTGGGACGCCGTCGGCTTCTCGCGCTGGCGACGCAAGCTGGTCGCCGGGGCGCGCGACCGTGTGCTCGAGGTCGGCTGCGGCACCGGGCGCAACCTGCCGCTGTATGCAGCCGACACCGACCTGGTGGCTCTGGATCCGGATATCGGCGCATTGCAGCGGGCCCGACGGCGGGCCCCGCAGGCGCTGCTGGTGGCGGCCCGGGCCGAAGCCCTGCCCTTTCCCGACGATCGCTTCGATACCGTGGTCAGCGGGCTGGTCTTCTGCAGCGTGGAGGATCCCCATCAAGGGCTCGTGGAGATCCAGCGTGTGCTTACCTCCGCCGGCGAGTTGCGGATGATCGAGCACGTTCGCCACGCCCACCCCACGCTCGGGCGTCTGCAGGATCAGGTGCAGCCCGCCTGGACCTGGGTGACCGGCGGCTGCCATCCGAACCGCGACACCGAGGCCACGGTGGAGCGCGCGGGTTTCGCGATCGACCCACAGGATCGGGTCGCCCGCGGCATCATGCGGCGTTTCTCGGCTCGAGTCCGGCAGCCGTGCGCACCGAGGCTTGACCGCGATCACGATCGAAGAGGGTCTGCGGAGGGTGGGTGAAGCGCAGCGCACCCACCGTCTTTGAATTTGACCTTGACCTTGACCTCAAGAAGCGCCGCAGAGCCGCGCGGGGTGCGCCCGGTCCGGACCGTAGATGGCCATGAATGGCCATCTACGAGCGCTCAGGGACGACTTGAGCGTGTCCGGACCGGGCGCACCCCGCACGGCTTGGGCACGGCCATGGTGGGCCCGCTGCGCTTGGCCCACTCTGCAGGGGGTCGCTGCGGCGCGCTGGGGGCATTGCCGCGCCAGCGGCTTTGCCCTACATTGGCGCGCTCGACAGCATCCGCTGATATGCCGAAACGCTCATGAACGAATTCACCATCACCTTGCGCCTGCGGGTCACTCGCGTGATCGAGGCCCCCCTGACCCAGCGGCTGATCATCGTGCTGATCCTGCTGAATGCCGTCACGCTGGGGCTTGAGACCTCGGACGCGGTGATGGACTTCGCCGGCCCGGTGATCATCACGGCCGATCGCCTGATCCTGACCATTTTCACCCTGGAGGTGCTGGCGAAGATGTTCGCCTACGGGCTGCGCTTCTGGCGCAACCCCTGGCATGTGTTCGACTTCTTCGTGGTCGGCATCGCGATGATCCCGGGTACCGGTCCGTTCTCGGTGTTGCGGGTGCTGCGTCTGCTGCGCCTGGTCTCGCTGGTGCCGAAGCTGCGCTTCATCGTCGAGGCGCTGCTGCGCGCGATCCCGGGCATTCTCTCGATCCTCGGGCTGCTGGTGCTGGTCTTCTACGTCTTTGCGATCATCGCGACCGGGCTGTTTCGGGAATCGCACCCCGAATGGTTCGGCTCGCTGGGCGCGTCGATGTACACCCTGTTCCAGGTGATGACGCTGGAAAGCTGGTCGATGGGCATCTCCCGGCCGGTGATGGAGGTGCATCCCTGGGCCTGGGCCTTCTTCGTGCCCTTCATCCTGGTCGCGACCTTCACCGTATTGAACCTGTTCATCGCGATCATCGTCGATGCGATGCAGCGCATGCACGAGGACCAGCTCGAGATGGAAGAGCAGACGCTGACCCATGTCGTGCACGAAGAGAACGCCTCGCTGCACCAGGATCTGACGGCCCTGCGCGAACAGACCCAGGTGCTTCAGGAAGGCCTGATTCGCATGCAGGCCCTGCTGGAAAAGCAGAACCGGAGCTGAT
>PWGH01000192.1 GCA_003555285.1 Thioalkalivibrio sp. | reverse complement strand
GCGGCGTGTCCCCGACGCCACGGATGGCCGCCGTCGAGCGCCCATGGATGGCTTGAGCGTGTCCGGGTGAGGGCTGCGCCCTGCGGCGTTCCAGCGGGGTGCGTAGGTTCCAGGTTTAGGGATAAGGGATAAGGAATCAGGGATCAGGGGCGGTGGTAGAGGCGTAGGCCGGCGAAGACGTTGCGTTCCGGGGCCGCTTCGAAGTAGCGGCCAAAATTGGCGTTGATGCGCAGGTTGTCGATGTTTTGGGCATCGAGCAGGTTGTTGACGGCGACAAAGCCCTCGGCACGCCAGCGACGGTGTTCCCAGTACCGACCGAAGCGCAGGTTGACCACTTCCTGGGCGTCGACGCGCACGGTATTGGCGTCGTCGGCGTAGCGGTGACCGGTATGCAGGGCGTCCAGGGTCACATAGCGCGGGCCGCGTTCCCAGGCGGCCTCCAGGAACAGCTGCTGACGCGGCAGGCCGGGCAGGCGATTGCCATCCTGGACCACACCCTTGCCATCGGTGAAGTCGCGGTAGCGAAAGTCGTTCAGGCTCAGGGCGCTGCGCAGGCTCCACTCGGGGGTCACCTGAAAATCGAGCCCGAGTTCCAGGCCCTCGCGCGCGGTGCGGGCGGCGTTGCGGTAATAGGTTCGCCCGTCGTCGGGCTCCAGTTGGAAAGGAACCAGTTCGTCGCGCACCCGGGCGCCGTAGGCGGTCAGGTCGTAGCCCAGGGTGCCCGTCTCGCCACGCAGCCCGATTTCGAGGCTACGCGCCCGCTGCGGCTCGAGTTCCGGATTGAAGCCGCCGGTGCCCGCGGGGTTGGCGAATTCGGTGAAGGTGGGGGTTTCGAAGGCGGTGGCGACATTGGCGAAGACCCGATGCCCGGGCTGCCAGTGGTGGATCAGCCCGGCGGTCGCGCTGGTCTCATCGAAGCGGCGCTGGTCGGAGAGATCCTGGCCGAAAAGCTGCAAGTGATCGTCGATGCGAAAGCGGATGCGATCGTGACGCACCCCCAGGCCCAGGTTCCAGTCGGAGCCGAGCAGGGTATCGGTCTGCAGGAAGACGCCGCGGGTGTTCGCCCGCTCGCGTTGGTCCAGCGCCAGCGGGCCGAAGATCAGATCCTCCGCTGGTGGCGGCCGCCGCAGCACACACAAGGTCTCGAATGCGGCGTTGATGCAGCGGCGCGTACGGTCGTCGCGCTGGCGCTCCAGATCCAGACCCAGCAGTGCCCGCGTGGGGCCGAGGTCCCGCTCGTAGCCAAGGTTCAGCCCGTGGAAATCCCGTTCGTAGGCGACTTGGCTGCTGCCGAAGAACGGGAGCTGCTGGGCATAGTCGCGCTGGGTGGCGAAGGCTCCGAGGCGCAGTTCGCCCGCTCCCGCGGGCTGACGCCATTGCAGGCCGACGGTGCGCTGCTCGGCCTCCTGCGTGCTGTCCAGCCGCCGCGCGAGCGGCGCCGCTGCGCGTCGATCCTCGGCCAGCTCGGCGGCGGTGAGCGCGCCCGGGTCCTCGGTTCGCGGGGCGTCGAGGTAGCGCAGGTGCAGGCTCAAATCGCCGGCCTCGAAGGCATGGGCCGAATGCAACCGCAGCAGCCGTTTTTCGGCACGCGCCTGATCCCGGTAGCCATCGAGGCGCAGGTCGTGCGCGGTCAACGAATAGCGGTGAAATGCGCCCTGCTTTTCGCTCACAGCCTCCCAGCGCTGGAATCCGAACGAACCGCCCAGCACCCCACCACCGTGGCCGCGCGGATCGCTGCCGTCGCGGGTCTGAATCGCCACCACGCCGCCAGTGGCATTGCCGTACAAGGCGGCATTGGGGCCGCGCAGCACCTGGATCGACTGCACGTTGAGCAGATCGATCGCGTCGACCTGGGACTGCCCGTCGGGTGTGGTCTCGGGAATGCCGTCCTGCAGAATGCGCAGGCCGCGAATGCCGAAGGGCGCGCGGGCGCCGAAGCCCCGGATCGACAGGCGCACGTCCTGCGCAAAGTTGTAGCGATTTTGCGCAAAGACACCGGGAATCCGGTTCAGGGCCTCATCCAGCTGCAGGCCCTGGCGCGCCCGGACCGCGTCCTGTGGCGCGATGATATCGACCGCGGCCGGCAGATCGCTCAGAGGTGTGGCCAGCCGCGGCGCGGTGACCACGATCGGCTCCAGCGCCGTCTGCGCGGACACCGAGCCGATCGAGGCCCCGACCATCAAACCCACGATCAAAACCGACGTCAGGCTCACCTTCAGGCCTGCGGTCAGCCCTGTGTTCAAGCCCCCGGTCAGGTCCACGTTCGGGCTCCGTTTCGGGCTGCCGTTCAGCGCTTGGGGCCGCCGTTCATCCGACGGCGCTGGGGCCCCGTAGCGCCGAACGAGCACTGGGCAACGCGCGTGCGCCGGTGTCAACCGGATGCGCCTCGGCTGCACGGGCCTCACCACACATAGGGCATCATGCGCCCCATCCGGCCCATGGTGGAATCGATCGAGGTGGTCATTACGTCGATGTTGGCATTGAGCCGGCGCATTTCATCGGCCATCACCGGCACGCCGGTCATCTTGCGGTCCATCGACTCCATGGTGCCGGCAATGAAGCGCATGTCCTCGCCCATCTGCGGCATCACGGCAAGCATGCCTTGGGTTTCCTGCAGGACGTCGTGCACATCCATCAGGATCACCGCCAGTGCATGTCCGGGATCCAGCGTCTCCAGTGCCGCTTGACCGGCATGGTGGCGCAATGCCTCGATGCGGTCGCGAAACATCGCCACCGGACCCGGAGCCTCTGCGACCGGGGCCGCCGGCATCGCCGGGGGCGCCAGCACCGGAGGCCCGTGCGGCCAACCGCGCGGACCCTGGAGCTGCACCAGCCCCGGCATCGGAGCCTGCCCCTGCGCCGGAAGCTGCCCCTGCATCGGAAGCTGCCCCTGCATCGGAAGCTGCCCCTGCATCGGAAGCTGGGCCTGCATCGGAAGCTGGGCCTGCGCCGGAAGCTGGGCCTGCGCCGGTGCCACCATCAGGGCCTGGGACAGTACGTACAGGAGCAGGCCCAGCGTCAGCAGAAAGAGGCCGGCGGTCCATCGAAACAGGCGCTCCAGACGCTGAAGCCGCCGTTCACCGGATACGGCGATCCGCGCCAGATCCTCGAGCGCTGCGAAGGCTTCGTGGGCATTCGATCGGGTCGGATCCATTGCGGGCCTCCTCCAGGCATGTATGGGCACCCGTCTGCTGGAACGTGGCGTTCGGACCGGTGTCTTGCAGTCTACCTGCGGGAGCCGCGTGCCGATGCATCAGCCGCTAGGAACACTTGCTTTCCCCGCAATTCAGGCAGGTCAGGCAGCCGTCCATCACGATCACGGCCTTGGTGTGGCATTTGCTGCACAGGTGCGCGCCAGGCGGGAAGGGGTCGCCGGGCTCGGTTTCGGTCAGGCCCGGGTTGCGTACAGCCTCGAACTGGGCCCGTTTGTCCGCGATATGCCGGCGTTGGTGCTCGTCCAGGCCATCATCCTTGATCAGGCCGATCATGCGCATGTGGCCGTCGATGGCATCGCCGATCTCGGCCACCAGCGAGGGCATGTACTTGCCGCCCTTCTTGAAATACCCGCCGCGCGGGTCGAAGACCGAACGCAGTTCCTCGACCAGGAAGGTCACGTCCCCGCCCTTGCGGAACACCGCGGAGATGATCCGCGTCAGCGCGACGATCCACTGGAAATGGTCCATGTTCTTCGAGTTGATGAAGACCTCGAAGGGGCGCCGTACCTCGTGCTCGGTGCCGGGATTCAGCACGAAGTCGTTGATGGTCACGTACAGCGCATGCTCGGAGAGCGGGGTCTTCATCTTGTAGGTCGAGCCCATCAGCATTTCCGGGCGCTCGAGCTTCTCGTGCATGTGCACGACGTTGTCTTCGGACAGGGTACCGCCCGCCGCCGCCCCGGTCGCGGAGGAACCGGCGGTGGACGATTCCTTCATGGCAGGCGCCGGTGCCTCGCTCAGGACCTCGTATCCGACGATCTTCTGTTCAATCTTTATGGCCATCTCATGTGCCCCCGTGCGATCCAGACAGACCTGAAAACCGGCCCGATGACCGGCCCGATGACCGGCTTGAGAACCCGGAATCGGGCGCTGCTGCCGCGCCCGTTCCGCCATTACCAGCGACCATAGGTTCCCTCCTTGAGCGCATCGAACAGATTGGCGGCATTGTGCATCTCACCGTCGTATTCGATCTCCTCGTCGCCCGGCACATCGACCGTCGTTCCGTCCTCGAGCACGAAGCGGTAGGTGGTGCCGGCCAGGTCCTTCTCCTTCACCAGCACCCCCTGAAAGGCCTCGGGGTTGAAACGGAAGGTGGTGCAGCCCTTCAGGCCCTGCTGCCAGGCGTAGTGGTAAATGTCCTTGAAGGCGTCGAAGGGGTAGTCGGTGGGCACGTTTGCGGTCTTGGAGATAGACGAATCGATCCACTTCTGCGCCGCCGCCTGCACATCGACGTGGGCCTTCGGACTGATGTCGTCGGTGGTGATGAAGTAGTCCGGCAGCTGCTCCTCGGCCACCGCCGAGTCCGGCATCGCGCGGCGGTTCACCTGCTCGCGATAGGCCAGCAATTCATAGGAAAAGACGTCGACCTTCTCCTTGGACTTCTTCTTCGCGCGGATCACGTTGCGTGCATAGTGATGGGCGAAACTCGGCTCGATGCCGTTGCTCGCGTTGTTGGCCAACGACAGCGAAATGGTGCCGGTGGGGGCGATCGAGCTGTGATGGGTGAAGCGGCACCCGTGCGTGGCGATCTGGTCGACGAGTTCCGGTTCGACCTCGGCAATCCGCTGCATGTACCGGCTGTAACGCGCGTGCAGCACCCGGCCCGGCACCCGGTCGCCGATCGCGAGGCCATCCTGCGCCATCTCCGGGCGCTGGCGCAGCATCTTCGCGGTGACCGTGAACTCCTCGTCCATGATCGGGGCCGGCCCCTTCTCGTGCGCGAGGTCCAGTCCGGTGCGCCAGCCGGCCAAGGCCATCTCCCGGGTCACCCGTTCGGTGAACGCGAGCGATTCGTCGTCGCCGTACTTCATGCCGAGCAGCGTCAGGGTCGAACCCAGCCCCAGGTAGCCCATGCCGTGGCGACGCTTGCGCCGGATCTCCTCGCGCTGCTCGGATAGCGGCAGGCGGTTGATCTCCACCACGTTGTCGAGCATGCGGGTGAAGACCTGCACGATCTCGCCGAAGGCGGTCCAGTCGAAACGCGCCTTCTTGGTGAAGGCATCCGCCACGAAACGGGTGAGATTGATCGAACCGAGCAGACAGGCGCCATAGGGCGGGAGCGGCTGCTCGCCGCAGGGGTTGGTCGCGCGAATCTCCTCGCACCACCAGTTGTTGTTCATCTCGTTGACCTTGTCGATCAGGATGAAGCCGGGCTCGGCGTAGTCGTAGGTGGAGGCCATGATCACATCCCAGAGCCGTCGCGCCGGAATGGTCTTGTAGATGCGGCAGGCAACCTGGCCGGCGTCGTTGGTCAGGTAGCCGTCGGTGCTCGCCCAGTCGCGCCACAGCACCTGCGCCGGGTCGTTCAGATCGACGGTGCCGTGGGTCACCTCGACCTCGGTGATCGGAAAGGCCAACGGCCAGTCGGCGCCATCCTGGACCGCCGCCATGAAATCGGCGGTGATCAGCAGCGACAGGTTGAACTGGCGCAGCGCGCCATCGGTGCGTTTGGCCCGGATGAACTCGACCACGTCCGGGTGGCCGATGTCGAAGGTCGCCATCTGCGCTCCGCGCCGGCCGCCGGCCGAGGAGATGGTGAAACACATCTTGTCGTAGATGTCCATGAACGACAGCGGCCCGGAGGTGTAGGCGCCGGCGCCGGAGACGTAGGCCCCGCGCGGGCGCAGGGTGCTGAATTCATAGCCGATGCCGCAGCCCGACTTCAGGGTCATCCCGGCCTCGTGCAACTTGGCCAGGATATCGTCCATCGCGTCGTGGACGGTGCCGGAGACCGTGCAGTTGATCGTCGAGGTCGCCGGCTTGTAGGCCTCGGCGCCGGCATTGGCGATGATGCGCCCGGCGGGGATCGCGCCATGGCGCAGGGCCCGGAGGAACTGCGCGTACCACTGCTCGCGCTGTTCCGGCGTCGGCTCGATGTCGGCCAGCGCCCGCGCCACCCGCTTCCAGGTGTCGTCGATATCGCGATCGAGAATGGCACCGTCCTGACTCTTCAGGCGGTATTTCTGATCCCAAATGTCCATCGCGGCCGGTTGCATCGGGACCTCCCGCAGCGGAGTGGAGACGGATTGCAGGTGCGTGCTGCCTGGCCTGTGCATGGCATCTCCGGAGTCTGTACGCTAAGTGATTGACTACTATAGATTGTGCCAGCGATCCCGCCGAGCACCACATCTGGTAGCTCCCAAGGATCAACTCCCACTTGCCGCCAAGGCTAATCGCTCCCAACCCGCCCGTCAATCACCACCCCCCCCTGGCCAACCAAGCGCTGCGGGCACCACCATGGCCGTGCCCGAGCCGTGCGGGGTGTGCCCGGTCCGGACACGCTCAAGTCGTCCATGAGCGCTCGAAGATGGCCATCCATGGCCATCTACGGTCCGGACCGGGCACACCCCACACGACTCTTCAGCGTCGGGTGTAAACCCAAGGGCGTGCTGCCGGCGATCGGTGGTTTCGTGGGGGATCGGGGCATGCACCCGGCGCCGGGCTCGGAGCATCGATCCGCGCCGTGCACGGCCTTCGGGGCCCGTGTTTTGGGGCCGGATTCAGGCGGGACAGCCGGAAAGGTTCGCAAGAGCAGATCCCAGCCCCAAGGCCCGGGCCCTTATTCCCTTCAATAAAAAAGATGATCCCAGTGGAGGGCGCAGCCCTGTTCGCGGGTGTCGGCCGCACGGACGCGGCCGTCAAGCCTACAGGGAGGTATTCACGGCGTCCCGCGAACAGGGCTGCGCCCTCCACTGGGATCCACCTCAACCTCACGTGACCATGATCGGCCCGCTGCGCTTGGCCTACGCGGGGTTGAAGGCGGTCAGGTCGAGGCCGCCGTGGTGCTGCAGGAAAGCGCGCAGGCGGCGCGCGATGCGGCCGACACCGTCGGGGCGGTCCGACTCGACGTTCAGCGCCAGCACCGGGTCGTGCAGCGACAGGCGCAGCAGGAACCAACCGGCCTCTTCCGGATCGGTGCAGGCCACGCGAACGCCTTCGTGGTTGTTCGGCACCAGCGACCAGTCGGGCTCGACGCCGACGCGCTCGCGCAGGGCCGTGATCAGCTGCTCGCCATGGCTGGCGAAGCCGGGGGCGGTGACGCCGATCCGGAACTCCCGGCTCTGCGCGGGCTCGCGCAGGGCGGCGATCAGGTCCAGTAACTCCAGCCCATCCCGGCGCGCCCGGGCCAGCTCGATCAGCAGCATCGCCATCAAATAGGCGCCATCGTCCAGGAAGTGGTTTTCGCGCAGGGCGGCATGGCCCGAGGTCTCGATCGCGAGCCAGCATTCCTGGCCGGCCGCATTCAGGCGCAGGGCCTCGTCGATGACGTTGCGATAGCCGCGCCGATAGCGGTGATGAATCCCGCCGAGCTCGCCCTCGATAAAGGCGGTCAGGCCATCCGAGGTGACTGAATCGGTGACCACGATGGATCCCGGATGCTCGCGGAGCACCATGGCCGAGGCCAGGGCGATCAGGCGGTTGCGGTTGATTTCGCGCCCGCCGGCCGCCACCGCACCGGCCCGGTCCACATCGGGGTCGAAAATGATGCCGAAGTCCGCCTGGTGCGTATGCACGGCGTCGGTGAGCGCGGCCATGGCCTTCGGATGTTCGGGGTTGGGGACATGGCCGGGAAAGGTGCCGTCGGGCTCCAGCCATTGACTGCCGGTGGTGTCCGCTCCCAGCGGCTGCAACACCCGGTCCGCGAAAAAGCCCCCGGCCCCGCTGCCCGCATCGACCACGATGCGCAGACCACGCAGGGGTTCGTCGTAATGCCGTGGATGCGCCACGCCGCTGCGGATGCGCGCTACCAGTTGTGCCGTGTATGCAGCCATGAAATCGACCGCGAGGATCGCCCCCGGAACACCCGCGGGTGCCGACGGCCCGGCCTCGGCCCGCGCGAGCAGCGCCGCAATATCGGTGCGGTTCAGGCCGCCGTGCGCGGTAAAGAACTTGCAGCCGTTGCGGTTGAACGGCAGATGACTGGCCGTCAGCATCACCGCGCCGTCGCACTCGAAGCCCGGCGTCACGGTGCTCATGAACATCGCGGGGGTCGAGGCCAGTCCGCAATCGAGAACCCGCACGCCCTGTGCCGCCAGGCCCTGTATCAGCGCGGCCGCCAGGGCCGGGCCGCTCAGACGGCTGTCGCGCCCGACCGCCACCGTCAGGGTCCGGGGTTCCCGATCCAGGCGCTGCGCCAGCCAGAGAGCAAAGGCCTGACCGAGCACTTCGACCACCCCCGGGGTCAGGTTGACCGTGGCCGCGACCGCGGCGTCATCGCCTGCGGGGAGCGCCACCCCACGAATGTCGGATCCGTTCTGCAGCGTTTTCCAGTTCATCGCACCATTATGCCTCCTGTCTGCCAAGGCCACACCCCTTGCTCAGACCCTCATCCAACGGTGCGCCGGCGGCATCCAGTCGCTGATGTTCCGGATGACCCCGGGGGTGCCGCCGGCCCGATATCATAGAGGCCCGGCCACCACTGCGGATCCCCCGCATCGAGGAGCACCGATGAATGATACCGAGTCCCGTCTGCGCGAGACGGTCATCGCCACCTGCCTGGAACTCGAGCGCCAGGGAATCATTCGCGGCACGTCCGGCAACGTGAGCGTACGCTGGCGGGAGGGTCTGCTGATCACGCCCTCAGGCCGGCCCTATGCGCGACTCACTTCCGCCGACATCGTCCTGCTCCCCATGAACGGCGGGCCGGATCCGCGGCAAGCGCCGTCCAGTGAATGGCGCATCCACCGGGACATTCTGCGGCACCGGCCGGAGGTGGGCGCGGTCGTGCACACTCATTCGATCCATGCCACCGCGCTGGCGATGCGCGGCCTGGAGATTCCGGCCGCGCATTACATGGTCGCGGCCGCCGGCGGCGCCAATATCCGTTGCGCGCCCTACGCCACTTTCGGCACCCAGGCGCTGTCCGATCACGCCGTAGAGGCCCTGGAGGGACGCAAGGCCTGCCTGCTCGCCAATCACGGCGTGATCGCGATCGGACACGATCTCGGTCAGGCGGCCGGACTGGCCGGCGAGGTCGAAGTGCTGGCCCAGCAATACATCCTCAGCCGGATGGTGGGCGGACCGAAGCTGCTCCCACAGGACGAAATCGACCGCGTTTTGGCCCGGTTTGGGGACTACGGGCGAACCGTTTGACCCACCGCACCGAGTCCGCATCCATTCCGGCCGAGGCCATCAGGCGTAGCAGCGCAGCTCCCGTGAAAACGCCTGCAACGCATTGATCCCGCTGGCGTCCGCGCGCCGGCACCAGTCCTCGAGTTGCGCCACCAGCCGGTCCCGCGCGCCCTTGTCCCGGACGTGCGCGGTGCGCCCCCACAATGCGGCCAGTTCCTCGCGCATCGAGTAGATCGTGGCCAGCACCCGGCTCGAAAGCAGCGCCTGATCCAGGGCCGCGCGTTCGGGTGCGGGCAATTCCTGGGTATCCCGTTGCAGCCAATAACGCAGTGCCTTCACGGCCGCGGCGTTCTTCATGTGGGGCAGCGTGCCCGGACCCCGCTCGCGGATCTCCGCCATCGCCGTCTGTCCCAGGTGCCTGGCATACCGGGCCAGGACATCGTAACGGTGAGTGAGAACCGCACGCAGGGTCTGGGCATCACACTGCGTCTTCAACGGATCCAACCGCACCCGGGGAGCCACCTTGCGGACCTTGGCCAGACGCAGCCCCTGCAACAGCCGGATGTACAACCAGCCGATATCGAATTCCCACCACTTGTTCGACAACTTCGCGGAGTTGCTGTAAGCGTGGTGGTTGTTGTGCAGTTCCTCACCGCCGATCAGGAGGCCCAGCGGCACGATATTCCGGGAGGCATCGTTGGGTGCGAAATTGCGATAGCCCCAGTAATGGCCGATGCCGTTGATCACACCGGCTGCAAACAGCGGGATCCAGATCATCTGCACCGCCCAGATGGCGATGCCGAACCACCCGAACAACAGCACATCGATAATCAGCATCAGCCCGATGCCGAGCCCGGCATGCCTCGTGTACAGCGCGCGCTCGAGCCGATCATCGGGGGTGCCGCGGCCGAATTTCTCGACCATCGCGGCATCCTTGCTGGCCGTGCGATACAGCCCGGCGCCCTGGAACAGCACCTTGCGGAGGCCATAAACCTGCGGGCTGTGCGGATCCTCGGGCGTTTCGCATTGCGCATGGTGCTTGCGGTGAACCGCGACCCATTCCTTGGTGACCATGCCGGTGGTGAGCCACAGCCAGAACCGGAAGAAATGACTGACCGCCGGATGCAACTCCAGCGCCCGGTGCGTCTGATGGCGGTGAAGAAAGATGGTGACGGCGGCAATGGTCACGTGGGTCAGACCCAGTGCCACCAGCGCATAGCCCCACCAGGGGAGATCGAACAGGCCAAGGAACAAGCGTGGGCCCTCCAGAACAGGTATAGGGTAGGCGACGGCGAACGGCCTTGCCGGCGACGGCCGCCGCGACCCGCGGGTATACGGCCATTGTATCGATCGGCTGCTGCATCCGAGCGCTACCGGTGCGCGGATGCCGGATCCAGGGACGCCGGATGCAGCCACCTGCGCGGATCGCTGGACTCAGTATACGCCGCCGCGGTCAACGGGCGACATCGCCTCAGAAAAGTCCTGAAAAGGCGCATCCCGCGAATCGGCTGGCGGCGATCTTGCAGAACTGCCCGCAGGACCATCACCCCGACACCCGGTGACTCAGGCGTCGGGTTCCTGGTCGCCCACCCGAAGCAGACGGCGTGGGCGAAACGAAGCATAACGGGATACGCATAGTCGTAGCTACAGGAATGCCGTCAACGGATCAAGCGGGGCATTCCCGCATCGCGGCAGATGGCGCTGCCGATGATCCTGTTGGCCAGCATCATGGCGTTGTTGGGCCTGCGGTTTGCAGCCTATGCCGCCATTCCGGTCTCGATGCTGTTTTTCACCATCCCGATCTGGGATCTCACTGTGGGCCCGTTGCAGGATCTTTCCACCTGGGTCGTGACCATTTGGCTGCAGTGGACCGGAATCACCGCCCACATCGACGGTTACATCATTACCCTTCGCGCAGGCGCCTTCGAGATTGCAGAAGGCTGTTCGGGTATGCGCTAGGTACTGATCAGCCTCGCTCTGGCGGCCTTCTATGGGTTCTCGTGGTTGCATCGCTGACGCATGCGCCTGCTGTTACTGATGGTGGCCGGCTTCGCCGCGATGGTGGCCAACTGGGTGCGCATCTTTACGCTGGTTCTGATCGGTGATCGGACCGCCATGGAGCACTCCCTGATCGTCGACAGCCACGATGGGTTCACGGTACCTCAATCGGCCCGCACGACGCCGCAAACAATGCGGTCACCAGCCCCGCCGATCGGCTGACTGTAATGATCGTCGGGGTTTTCGTGCATCACCAGCGCGGCGCCGTCCTCATCGAGGATGGTCGCGCCGATACTGCCGTCGAGTGTGGCCAGCATGGTGAACAGTTCGGCCTGGGCTGTACCGTCGGAATGCACGTAGACATTCACCAAGTCGCCTGCATCCGGCCCTGCGGCATTCATCAGGCCGTGCTTCCTGTCTTCCGGGTTCAAGTGACCACCGGAGGCCTCGAACCCCTGATCATGATCGTCGCAAGTCCCCGTCTCGTGGATGTGAATTGCTTTGAAACCCGGCGGAAGGCCAGTGAGGTCCAACCGGATCAAGGTGCCGTTCGGGCCCTGGATCAAATGGGCCGTACCAACGGATTCGCCCTGACGATTGAGCATGTCGGCACTGGCGGTAGGCGCGTCCACCAGAGACTCCGCCGCTTGCACCATGCCCCATCCCATTACACCGCCAATCACCAGAGCTGCCGTTCGCAATAATGCGACACCAATCCGATTCTTCGGCATCGTCGTGTCCTCTGATTGTGGAACATCACTCTCTGACCGAGCCGGCAGAAGGACGTGCCACCTTTGGCTGCTGGGGGCTGGCGGTGCTCCTGTGGCTGGCCAGTGCTGGACCGGCCGATGTCGGTCGCCAACACGCCGGCACAACAGGCACCCCCGCGGTCATGGATGGCGCAGTCGCTCGAACAGGCAGAAATTGAAGGGCTGCACGGCGCCGCCGGGCGTGGTGTGGTGCTCAGTGGCAGACCGCACCAGTTGCAGATCCTCACCCAGCGCCGCGTGCAGGCTCTCGGGCCCATAGCGCATCACCGGCAGACCGCTGCAGCGCTCCGGACCACTCTCCGCGAACGTGGCCATGATCACCCGCCCACCCGGCCGCAGACTCCGGTGCAGGCGGGCCACATACGCCTGCCGGTCCGATGCGCTCGTCAGAAAATGAAACACGGCCCGGTCATGCCAGAGATCGAAACGCGCCGGGGGGAGATCGGCTTCGGTGATGTCCTGCGCCAGCCACAAGACCTTGCCACCGGCATCACCCAAACGGGACCGGGCGGTCTCAAGGGCCTGAGGCGACAGATCCAGCACCGTGAGATCATCGTATCCCGCCGTGAGCAATTCATCGACCAGCCGGGACGCTCCGCCCCCGACATCGACGATACCGGCGGATGGCGACAGCCCCATTTGCCGTATCCACTGCAGCGACAAACCCCCGCCCTGCTGATACCAGCTCAGCGAGTCGCTCGGTCGACTGGCGTAGACTTCATCCCAATGCGTTCTGTCTGTCATGGCGCTTACTCATGCATGGCGATCCGTTGACCGACCCATTACGGGCCCCAAGGTGTCCAGAGGAAACGGCGCTACTGGGCCGCGTGGAAGCCCCTGCGTTGATTCCGGCCTCTACGCTCCAGAACCCTCCAGCGCCTGCTCCAGATCCGCGATCAGATCCCGCGCCTCCTCCAGACCCACCGAAAGCCGGATCATCGACCCGCTGATGCCGCGGCGCTCGCGTTCGGCGTCGCTCAGCCCGTG
>PWGH01000048.1 GCA_003555285.1 Thioalkalivibrio sp. | reverse complement strand
TGCGGCCGCCAGGTACACCCGTTCGGGGTCGGCGCCGGCCTTGGCGAGACATTCCAGTACCGCGCCACGCTCTTCGTCGCCGGCATCCCCGCTTTGACGGGACGGAGCGCAGACCACCAGCAGGGACTCATGGCGGGTGATCGCCGCTCCAATCTGCGCAAAAACCGCCTCAGCGGCCCGAAGGGTTGGCCCCCAATCGGTCTCGGCATGGGGCCAGGTCAGCTGGACACCGCTTTGCGGTTCCCATTCGGCCGGCAGTCGGCGCTCTGGGGCTGCGATCACCGGGATCGAGGCGTGTGCGGTCCGTGCACCACACTGTGCAGGACCAGCGGACCCTCGAAGACCACCGAGAAGCCGTCATAGTCCCAGCGGGTGATCGGGGGTTGTACCGGCGAGTCGCCGCCCACGGTGGCGAAGCGCTCCGTCGGCGGACCGTGGCGTCCGAGTACCGATTGCTGATGTTGACCGCGTGCCGGCAGATGCTCCTGCGCCTGGACCGCGAGACCGCCAGACTCGATGCGCAGGATTTCGGCCGAGGCCGGCGCACTCAGACAAAGCCCCAGCACGGGTACCCCTAACCAGAAACGCATGATTCTTCCGGTCATGTGCGAACTCCTCCTACTCCAAGATGTCAAGGGATGATAGCACCGGCACGGGCCCGAACGGCATCGAGCCGCCGGGCGACTGTGGCGAGGCCCGATACCAACCGGGTTTCGACGTGCCCGCAGCGCATTTTACGCCCTGGGTGGTAGGCGTGCCGCCCGCGCTCTGTCATGATTCCGCGATGTTCAATACCCTCCCGATCGCCATCGGCCTGCGTTACACCCGAGCCAAGCGTCGCAATCACTTCATTTCTTTCATCTCGGTCGTGTCGATGGTGGGTCTGGTGCTGGGCGTCACCGCGCTGATCACGGTGCTCTCGGTGATGAACGGCTTCGAGCGCGAGCTGCGCGAACGCATCCTCGGCATGGCCTCGCACGCGACGATTCAATCCTTCGACGGCTCGCTGCGCGACTGGCAGCCCCTGCTGGAACAGGTCGAGGCGGTCGACCCCCGGGTGCTGGCGGCAGCGCCCTATGTATCGGGGGAGGCGATGCTGAGCGCCTTCGGCAACATCTCGGGCGCCTTGATCCGCGGCATCGAGCCGCAGGCCGAGCAGCGGGTGGCCCGGATCGGCGAACACATGATCCGCGGCAGTCTGGAAGACCTCGAGGCCGGGGCCTTTCGTGTGGTACTGGGCAATGAACTCGCCGCACAGCTGGGCGCGCGGGTGGGCGACAGCATCGTGCTGATGGCGCCGCAGGCGAGCGTGACCCCGGCCGGAGTGCTGCCGCGCATGCGCCGCTTCCAGGTCAGCGGCCTGTTCGAGGTCGGGATGTACGAGTACGACCGCGGATCGGCCTTCATCCACCTGGATGACGCGCGTGCGGTGTTCCAGACCGGCGAGGGCGTCACCGGGCTTCGCCTTCAGCTGAGCGACATGATGCAGGCCGGCAGCATCAGCCGTGAGGTCGCCCGTTCGCTGGACGGCATTTTCCGGGTGTCCGACTGGACGCAGCAGCACGCGAATCTGTTCCGGGCGATTCAGATGGAGAAGGTGGTGATGTTCATCATTCTTTCCCTGATCGTCGCGGTCGCGGCCTTCAATATCGTGTCCACGCTGGTGATGCTGGTGACCGACAAGCAGTCGGACATCGCGATCCTGCGCACCCTGGGCCTGAAACCCTCGGCGGTGATGCTGGTCTTCGTGGTCCAGGGGGTGGTCATCGGAACCGTCGGAGTGGCGCTCGGGGTGCTCGGCGGGGTGACACTGGCGCAGAACATCGATGTCGTCGTGCCCTTCATCGAGCGTCTGTTTGGCACCCAGTTCCTGTCCGCAGAAGTGTATTATATCAATGAACTACCAAGCGAACTTCGAGCGGAAGATATTCTTCGGGTCAGCGGCATCGCCTTCCTGCTGACCCTGTTGGCCACGCTCTTCCCGGCCTGGCGCGCCTCGCGTACCCGTCCGGCCGAGGCCCTGCGTTATGAATGATCTGGGGCTGAAGGATGCGCCACTGACCCGTCCTGACCGGACGGTGTCAGCGCTGAAGGCGCCAATCCTGGAGGGGCCGGAACCGGCGGTTTCAGGCAGCGTGGGCTCAGGCACGTCAGACCCGGCGCTGGTACTCGAGGCCCGCGGCCTGGAGCGCCGCTTCCGGGAAGGAAGCCTGGATGTCAGCGTGCTCAAGGGCATCGATCTGGAGATCCGGCGCGGCGATCAGCTGGCGATCATCGGCGCCTCGGGCTCGGGCAAGAGCACGCTGCTGCAGTTGCTGGGCGGCCTGGATCTGCCCACGGCCGGGCGGGTGGCCCTCTTCGGACAGGACTGGACGCGGATCAGCGATGCCCGGCGCGGCACGCTGCGCAACCAGCACATCGGCTTCGTCTATCAGTTTCATCACCTGCTACCGGAATTCACTGCGGTGGAGAACGTGGCCATGCCGTTGATGATCCGCGGCCTGTCCTCGCGCAAGGCCCGCGTCGAGGCGATGGAGTGGCTGCGGCAGGTGGATCTGGTGGACCGGGCCCGCCACAAGCCTTCGGAACTCTCGGGCGGGGAACGCCAGCGAGTCGCCATTGCCCGGGCGATGGTCACGCGCCCGGCGGTGATCCTGGCCGATGAACCGACCGGCAACCTGGATCGCGATCGCGCACAGCGCGTTTTTGCCCTGCTGCAGGAGATGAACCAGGCCACCGGCAGCGCGCTGGCCCTGGTCACCCACGACCCGACCCTGGCCGCGCGCATGGACCGCACCGTACAGTTGGTCGACGGCCACCTCGAGACCGCGTAAAACCGCGAGGGTGTACGTAGGGTGGGTGAAGCGCAGCGCACCCACCGCCCTGGACTTGGCCCTGGACCTTGATCTCTCGGAAGCGCTGC
>PWGH01000302.1 GCA_003555285.1 Thioalkalivibrio sp. | reverse complement strand
GGCCGTCTCGGCGCTGTCGTTGGGTTCACGCTCCCAGCCGGGCTCGGGTTGACCGAGCGCCGTGGTCGAGAGCCGATAATCACTGTCCGTGCCATCAATCCGAATCTGGTAATGGCCGGGCAACAACCACTGGCGATCGAGCTGCATCGCACCGCTGTCGGGCGACCGCCGCGTGCGTCGGTCTTCGGCCACCGCGCCGCGGATGCCTGCGCGGAACAGACTCAAGCGGCTGATGTTTTGGCCGTCGACCGCCACCTGCCATAATTGCGGGTCCGCCGTGAGGTGCCAGTCGAACCAGGCCGAGCGCTGGCCACGAAGATGGCCTGCTGCCTCCTGCCCCGAACGCAGTGGCGCGGCCCAATCGCGCTCATCGTTGGGCTCGATCGCCCGCGTCGGCGCCGGCGCCGCCTGCGGCCGCAGGGTCACCGCCACAACCCCGGCTTCCGAGCGCCGCTGCACTTGGAGCGACACATGGTAGCTCCCCGGCAGCAGCTGCAGCTCGTGGAACAGGCGCTCGGCGGGCCCGTCGCGGCAGACCGTGTTGCGGCTGCCGACCTCGGCCAGGCAGACACTCACCGACAGCGCATCGCCCCCCGTCCCATCGAGATCCGTCCCATCGACGTGGATCACATCCAGATCGAGGCTACCCGCCGCCAGCGACGCATCGACCTGGAAGGCCAACCAGGTACGTCCACGTGCTGGCAGCGGCAGTTCGAGGGGCGTGTCCGCCTCGAGCCAGATGGCCTCATCTCTAGAACCGGCCACCACGGCACCCTCATCAACCCCGGTCCCAGCGTTCCCGGTCCCAGCGTTCCCGGTCTCTTCGCCCCCGGCTTCGACCGCCTCGACAAGCTGGCCGTCGGCCTCGATATGCACCGCAATCCGGCCGATATCGCGTCCGTCTCTGCTGCGGACCCACAAGCGACTGCCGGCGGGGAGCACCTGCTGCACCCAGAGCGGCTGCAGGGGCGTGCTACCGGCCGGATCGCCCATCGGCTGACCCTCGGCGTCCTCGATCGCGACCGCGATATCGCTGCCGAGCTCGGCATTCACCAAGACCCGCCACAGCCGGTCAGGCTCCTCGTTGGTCAGATCGAAGCGGTAGTCCGGCCGATCGATCTGGTAGAACCACTGACGGCCCGGAGCCACCTGAATCGGTGCACCATCGTCCGGACCGGCTTCGCTCGGGCCTACGCGGTCGCGAATCCGCACCCGGCCACTCTCGATAAAGGCCAGGCGATAATCGCTGTTGCCGTCGGCGGTCAGCCGGACCTGATGTTCACCTGGCGGCACGATCAGCTGCTGGCGTTCGGTCGCCAGGCGCCGCGGGGTGATTCGGAGTTCGGTCAACACGACGTCGTGGTGGTCGGCTTCGGCCGGCGCGGCACCGAATTGCATCACCGCCGACTCGGCCGATTCGGCCGGCCAGAACAGTTCGGCCAGGATGTGCGAGTCGGTTTCGCCGGTCAGTTCCAGCGTCCACAGGCGATCCGATTCGGCGTCATCCAAGGCCCAGAGGAAATACGCCGGATCCGAATCGGCGACGCTGCCGATCAGGCGCGCCTGCCCGCGGAAGGACTGCGCTTCGTCCGGCGTATTGTTGGGCTCGCGCTCGAACAAGACCCGAGGATAGCCCGCATGAACATCGACCATCCCATGGAAAACGAATAGCAAGAACACGGCGAAAATAACACGCATGGGGCGAGCCTAACGGATTCAAAACGTTTTTTCACCCCCCGCTGCCGAAGGTCCGTCGTTAGTTCAAAATACGATGAAAAACTGTATAAAGTGCCTGCACCACAGCTGATTGGGCACGTTCCCGCCCCCTGTAGGAGGCGAGCCCTCTCGGCGATTTTCGGCCTTGGGGAATTCAAAACCGTCGCCGAGAGGGCTCGCCTCCTACAGGAGTCTCTGCCTGAAAAAAAATCCATCAAACCATCGGCGCCGCTTTCGTGGCAATCAGAATTCACGACGGTTGCCAATGTGCAATTTGCAATGTTATGGTCCTCACGAATTCACGTATTCGTTCCCCATACGTAAGCTCATCATCACGGGCGCGCGATCCACCGGATCCATAATAGACGCCACCATCCCGCGCGAGGCTGGCCATGTTCCGTAGTCATCATCTTTTGCTTCCGTTCGTCTTGGCATTGACGCTTCCCGGCCTGCTCGCGTGTGGTGACCCGAATGCGGGCGATTCAAATAATCAGGCCGAGCGCGATGATCCCGTGCAGATGGCCCGACAGGCAGCCCCCGAACACAATCCCGAGGCGACCTACGAGGGCCGCACCGCAAAACAGCATGCCGAACGCCTGAGCGACCTCAGTCACGGGCGACAACTCGATGCCCTGCGCGACATCGCCGCCATGGGTGTGCACGGCCTGCCCGCACGCGAGGCGATTCACGAACTCATCGACGGGATCCCTGCGCGAAACCTGGATTCCCGGGTCGCGGAGCATGTCGAACTGGCGGCGCTGGGCACGCTCTATGCCATCGAGGCGCCGGAGGCGCCGGCCATGGTCCGCCAGCGCATTCTGGACCCCGGCTTTAGCGCACGAACCGACGCCTATGGGCGTCTGATTTCGGCCGCCCTGGACACCGGCATGGATGCGCAAGCCCTGGGCGCCGATGTGATCGAACTGGCGGCGTCCGACCCGCATCACGCAGGGCGTCTGCTGCGCACCGAGACCCTGCCGGAGGCCGTTCAGGCCGATCTCGCCCAGACGCTGTTCCCGCTGGATCACGACGAGGAAACAACCCGATTCTTCCTCGATCGGCTCGCCGATTTCGACTTCCTCGACGACGCGCAGGCGCTGAACTACGTCCGAGCCCAACAGGAGTGGGCCGGCGAAAACGCCCAGTCCACCCGGGCCACACACAATCTGCTGGTCACCATCGGCACCGAAGAGGCGCTGGATCTCGCCCTCGATATCGGCGAGACGACCGCGG
>PWGH01000283.1 GCA_003555285.1 Thioalkalivibrio sp. | reverse complement strand
GCCGCCCAACAGGCGGCCGAGCGGCACGCGCTGGACGCGACCGTTCTGCGGCAGGACTTCGACCGCCAGCGGCAGTCGGCCGAGCACACGCATCGGCGCTTGCTCAAGCAGGTCGAGGTGCAGGGACAGATGCTGCAGGCATCGCTGCAGGATGCGGCGGCCGAGTCCGCCGCGGTTTCCTGGCAGCCCACCCAGCACTGGTGGGTGCAGATTCGCTCCCGGGACGGCTGGGACGACCTCGATCCTGCGTTACCCGGCCATCGGGCCGGCGATCGCCTGGTGTCCGGACCGGCGCAGGCGACGGTGTGGCCCGACGAGATCCCCGAGGCATTCCAGCATCGGCTGACCATTGCCGTGATCGCCGAACAGCTGCGCGACGGGCGGCTGCACGAGCACGTGGCGCTGGAGCACGAGGTGCCGGCCAGCGCGCTGGCGGTGCGCCAGATTCGTGTGGAGACCTTCCCGGTCAGCCTGCCGGACATGGATGCGATGCTGGGCTTCGACGACCGCTTCGATCGGGAGCGTCTGCCGCAGATGATTCTCGAAGAAACCGAATGGATGCCCTTGTTGCGGGTCGGCGAGCAGTTGATCAGCGACAAGAGCATTCTTTCCGACGGCACCGCGCAGGAGCAGCTGGGTCGTACGCCCCAGGCCGCGGCGCTGCATCAGGCATCCGGACTGCTCGGGCAGATCAGCGCCGGGCGGCGGGCCGACGACGCCGTCGCGCCGGAACTGGTGGCGGTTCAGTTGCGGCTGACGGTCACGGCGCCGGGCCGAGACCCGGAGGTGTTGCAACGGCCCGTGGTCGATATCCTGGGCCCCGGGCTTCGCCAACACGATCCCGGTGCACTGGAGGTGACCGATGCCCTGCGGGCTGAGCGCGCCGCCGGGCTGTTGGGCACCACGCAGATCGCCGGTCAGGTCGCCTGGATGCCCTGGAGCCTGATGACGGGGCTCGGCTATCAGGCCCTGTTGGCGGAACGCCTGGCCGGGCTGGGTACGGTCCATGCCCTGCGCAGCGAAAGACCGGGCCTGATGGACTCGGTCCTCGAGCAACTCGACCCGCGCCGGGAGCCGCTGGACCAGTTCCTGCACCTGCGCCACGTGCTGAGCGCGCACCCGGAGGCGATTGCCCTGACACGGCTCAATCTGGTCGGTTACGTGCACTTGGTGGCGCTGGACGCCGGTGTTCCAACGGTGCGCGAAGGCTTCGACATCCTCCAGAACCGCATTGCGGTGCCGGCACGGTCGGCGGCCACATCCCCGGAATCCGTCGCCGACGCGGCGACGATCCGGATCGCCCAGGGGGTGCTCGATACCCTGCTGGAGGCGGAATTGATCGCCCCTGAAGGCACGCTCGGCAACACGGCCCGGACCTTTGCCGATGCGCGAATGGCCGGCGTTCCCTGGCGGAAGATCGCCGATCCGGACCAGCGGGCCGAGTTGACCTGGACGCCGGATCCCGACCTCGAGGCGCTCTGGGAAGCCGCCTTCGAGGCCGGCAACGTGCTGGTGGTTCCGTCCCGGATTCCGGAAGGGATCGATCCCGTCTGGTGGCAGCTGAACCCGGTCAGTGGCAGCGTTCTGGGGATGGGGCCGGACGGCCGCGGCCAGGGGGTCGAGGCGATTCTGATTCTGATGAATTCGATCGACAACGCGGTGGCCGCCGCGGGGATGGCGCAGACGATCTGGGCCTGCCTGCTGAATCACGACACGGCGTCCGGCATGAGTTGCTGCGTGGAAGGGGCTGCGATCACGGCGGCGGTGAGCCGGTACATGTCCAAAGGGCTGGCGGATCACGCCGCACTCGGGGGCTGGGTGATCACGGGCGGCAATCGCCTGTTCGATATGCTCAACAACATGGCGGTCGGCAAGATCGCCGGTGCGGTCACCGATGGCTTCATGGATACCTTTGCTCCCGAACCCCAATGCTGAATCTCCCGATGCTGAACCCTTCGATGCCGAACCTCCAGACCGTGCACCGCACACGCCGCCAGCGCTCCCGGGTCTGGACCCGGAACGGATGGCGTGCGTTCGTATTGGCCGGCCTGCTGTTGGGGTTCCCGCTCATCGCCCCTGCCGAAACGGGTCCGGTGCTGCTCGATTCGGCCCAACTGCAGGCCGGCGCCGAACCCCTGGTGCTGCGCTCTTCAGGCTGCAATCGGGCGCTGAGTATTCACGTGACCGGTGCCCGGGTGCACGACCGCCTGAACGGCCGGGCGCCTCCGGCCGGCTTCCGCTGGTTGACCCTGGACACCACCATTGAGAACTGGATGCCCCTGGATCTGGTATTCGATCTGGGCTATCAGGAGGCCATTCTGATCGCCTCGCTGCAACGCCAGCTCTACCTGCTGGCCAATGGTGTAGCGGTCCTCCGCGCCGCGGATGCCGGTGAGGCGCCGCTGAATGGCGAGATCATCCTGCCCCGGATCCAATCCCGTGCCGAGTTCGCGTTGAGCTACCCGGTGCCGGCGGACGGGGTGGAATCCCTGTCGCTGCACTATTACCACGACGAATATGCGCCGGTGACGATCGTGCTGCTCGGCGAGGCGGCCGACACGACGGCCCAGGCGCCGATGCAACCGATCCAGGCCAACGCTCTGATGGAGATCGGCGTGTTCGGCGTCGAGACGGCACGCGAATGGAACGGGCAGGCGGCGCCCGATGGCATGACCTGGCTGGCGGTGGACCTGCGCGGCCGCGGGTTGTGGTCCATCGAAGCGGATGCCCTGGCGCTCGATCGGGCTGCGGATCCGGAAGAGCGGGTGCGTCTGCCGAAGGTGATGGAATACGTGCAGGCGGCGGGACTGCTGCAGGTCGTGGTCGATGGCGAGTATGCGTTTGTGCGCGATCCCGATCTCGGGGCGTTGTCCGTGAATCCGGCGTTTCTGCCGGATGCCATGGCCGGTGGTGTGGGCGTGTTTCCCGTTCCGGAGGGAGCAGAATCGGTGGT
>PWGH01000218.1 GCA_003555285.1 Thioalkalivibrio sp. | reverse complement strand
TTTTTTAAAAATAATTAACCCTAAATAGTAATTCTTATGACGAATGATAATGATAAAACAAAAAAAAATGGTGGAGTTTTTCAGAAAATACTAGATAAGGTCGAGATTATTGGAAACAAGTTACCACAACCTGTGACCTTATTTGCAATTTTGATGGTAGTAGTTCTTCTACTATCATGGGTTTTTAGTGGAGTAAGTGTTTTAAGGCCCGGAACAGGAGCTGACACAGGCGAGCCTGCAGAATACATTGTGGTTGAAAACCTTCTTACAAAAGAAGGCATACAGCAGATTTTTACCAGGATGGTAGATACTTTTGCAGAGTTCCCTCCCCTTGGATTGGTATTGGTTGTTATGCTTGGAATTGGTGTTGCTGAACACACTGGCATGATAAATGTAGCTTTAAAACTTTTCATATCTAAAGTACCCAAAAAACTGGTTACATTTTCGATTGTTGTGGCAGGTATGCTTAGCTCTGTGGCTGTTGATGCCGGCTATGTAATACTAATCCCCATAGGAGCCACACTTTTCCTGGGCATGGGACGACATCCGCTAGCAGGAATTGCTGCTGCTTTTGCAGGAGTTTCGGGTGGTTTTGGAGCTAACATCTTACCCACAGGTCTCGATCCTATGTTGGCTGCTTTCACTGAACCTGCTGCACAAATAATTGATCCTGCGTATACAGTTAACCCTCTTTCCAATTATTTTGTTATGGCTGCAGCTGTACCCTTGGTAGGAATAGCAGGCACATGGGTAACAGAAAAAATCATTGTACCACGACTTGGAGAATATAATCCATCAGGGGAAAATAGCAGCAATGAAAAAGAGGACGAATCAAGTAAAAAAATTACCCCGAGAGAACGTAAAGCTTTAAATTGGTCAGTTGTTTCAATAATCTTTATTTTAACCCTGGTAGCTATTGCCATAATTCCTGCCGACGGTATTTTACGTGGGGGATTTGATGAGGATTTAGGAAAGCATAGCTTTAGGCCATTTTACGACTCCATTGTCCCGATAATGTTTTTAATATTTCTTGTAGGAGGAATCGTTTATGGACTTGTTTCCAAAACTATTAAGAGCGACAAAGATGTATCGGATATGACTTCAAAATCCATGTCAACAATGGGATTATACATTGTAATAGCATTTGTTGCCGCCCAGTTTGTAGCCTATTTCAACTGGTCTAACCTGGGCAGTATACTTGCAGTAAAAGGATCGGAAGGTCTTACGGCTATTGGCTTTACCGGAATTCCCCTTTTAATAGGTTTTATCCTGGTTTCTTCATTGGTTAACCTTATAATGGGAAGTGCTTCAGCAAAGTGGGCATTACTAGCACCTATTTTTGTACCAATGCTTATGCTTATGGGATATTCCCCGGAGATAACACAAGCAGCTTACCGTATCGGGGACTCTTATTCCAATATACTAACACCCTTACTCCCGTATTTTCCGCTTGTAATAGTGTTTGTTCAAAAATATGATAAAAAAGCAGGTATAGGTACCCTGATTGCAATGATGATCCCATATGCCATAGCATTTATGATAGCAAGGATACCTAAGTTTATTATATGGGTTCTTATTGGAATACCTTTGGGTATAGAAGGTCCTCTTTATTATGGCGAAGAAGAAAATAAAGATGAAACTGCTGCACATTATATAATAGAAGAAGACGCAAACACTAACCAAACCGAATTTGCAGAAAACACTTTTGTTATAGGCAGTATTGAAGCAAAAAGAGAAGAATTAGATTATATTGTAGAAGAAGCTAACTAAAAATCAAATAAGTCTTTATATAATTAAAAAAGCAGGCTTCCAATACGGAATGCCTGCTTTTTTTATATTAGTTATCTTATTTTTTTGGATTTGGGTTCGTTGTTTGTTGTTCGTTGTTTGTTGTTCGTTGTTTGTTGTTCGTTGTTTGTTGTTTGTTGTTCGTTGTTTGTTGTTCGTTGTTTGTTGTTTGTTGTTTGTTGTTTGTTGTTTGTTGTTTGTTGTTCGTTGTTTATTTTGAATTTGGGATTTATTTTGAGCTTGGGATTTTGGATTTTGGATTTGGGATTTATTTTGAGTTTTGGATTTTGGATTTTGGATTTATTTTGAGTTTTGGATTTTGGATTTGGGATTTATTTTGAGTTTGGGATTTTGGATTTTGGATTTTCGCTTGTGGATTTTTATTTATCCAAAATCACTTCAATTGCCTTCTCAATAATAGGATCTTCCCGCCTGGCGAATGCTTCCTCTTCATCAATGTCTATTTGAATATCAGGGGGTATGCCACTTTCGATATTAACACCCTCAGGACAATAAAAGCGTGAACTTGAAACCCTTAACAACCACCCATTAGGCAAATCACGAACTGCAGGCAAACCACCTCCTCCACCGGTAGTATCACCTACCAAGGTAACATTATCACCCAAGACACTCATATAATGAGTAAAATATGTTGTTGCACTATAACTTCTGCGGTTGGTAAGCACAACAACATTGCCGGTAAACCTGTCACCGTCATAGGGATGAATATATACTTCTTCCCGGGTAAAGTCTTCATGACCAGGTCCTTGTTTAACCAAATTATAACCGGCAAAACGTTTTACCTCTGTAAACCTACTGGCCAGCTTGCGTCCATTATCCGGGCTACCTCCTCCATTGTTTCTTACATCTATTATAAGGCCTTCCTTATTTTCCAAATTTGAAACAAGAGCATCCATATGACCTTCACTGATTGTATTACCAAAGCTTCCATAATAAACGTAGATAATATCACCCATATCCAAAAACTGTAGTGGCCCGAGATAACGCTGATCACCATCAAAATAGTATCTCTCTATAATTGAATAATAAAAATTTTCGGGACTGTCCAAATACCACTCCCAATACCTTGAACGATCAAAAGCACTGACAAGATTAACATGTCCATCCTTCAACTCATATAACATATCTGCACAAACATCAAACAGCTCCACAG
>PWGH01000001.1 GCA_003555285.1 Thioalkalivibrio sp. | reverse complement strand
GCCGGTGGCCGGGCGTGGCGTCTCGCCCCGGCTGGCGCCGGAACCCGTGCGTGTGCCGCCCCCGGAACCGCCCCGTGGGGTGCCGCCGCTGCGGCCCGACGTTCCCCCGTCCGGGCCCCGGTTGTCCGGACCACCGTCATCCGGGCCATCGTCGTCCGGATCGTCGTCCCACTCGGACGTGTCGGCCCCCTCGGCGGCACGGCGGTC
Source organism: Thioalkalivibrio sp. (assembly GCA_003555285.1). The sequence goes on along the minus strand of PWGH01000001.1, from coordinate 2,759 downwards.
GGCCTTGCGACGTTCCATGATTCGGGACAGGACCAGGCCGATCTCGAACAGCACCCACATCGGCAGCGCCAGCAGGGTCTGGGAGATCAGGTCCGGCGGCGTCAGGATCATGCCGACCACGAAGGTGCCGACAATCACGTACGGCCGCTTGGCGGCGAGCTTGTCCGGCGTGGTCACGCCCATCGAGACCAGCAGGATGGTCGCGATCGGCACCTCGAAGGCGATGCCGAAGGCGATGAACAGCATGATCACGAAGTCGAGATAGCGCGAGATGTCGGTCATCACCGCGACCCCCTCGGGCGCGGTGGCGGTAAAGAAGGCGAAGATCAGCGGGAAGACCACGAAATAGGCGAAGGCCATGCCGAGGTAGAACAGCAGGGTCGACGACAGCACCAGCGGACCGGCCAGGTTCTTTTCGTGCTTGTACAGCCCCGGGGCAATGAAGGCCCACAGCTGGTAGAGCGTATAGGGGATGGTCAGGACCACCGCCAGCAGCAGCACCAGCTTGAAGGGGATCAGGAAGGGTGCGGCCACCTCGATCGCGATCATGCTGGTGCCTTCCGGCAGGTGCACCATCAGCGGTTTGGCCAGCGCGGTGTAGATCGGGTTCGCGAAGGGGAACAGCGCCAGGAACACGACGAGGATCGCCAGGAACATGCGCAGGATCCGATCGCGCAACTCGATCAGGTGGCTGAGCAGGGTTTCGGTGGCTTCCGACGAGGGTTCGGCGGTGGATTTGTACTTGTTCATGCCGCGCCTGTGGAGTCGTCGGCTCCGGATGGCCGTTTGGCCTTGGTCTTCTTGCTGGTCTTCGCCGTGCTAGCGGTGCCGGTGCCCGGTTCGGGCTCGGGCGCGCCGTCGCCGTTCGGCTCTCCCGCCCGTTCCGGCGCCGGTTCCGGTTCTGGCACCGTCGGCTTCAGCTTGGAGCGAAAGTGCTGGGCTGATCTGGGCTGGGCGGACTCCGCTGGCTCCGAATCCGCTTCGGCGGTCTTTGTGGCGGCCGCTTTTCCGGGGGCCGTGCCAGCGGAGGTCGGTTTGGCGGGAACTCGCGGGGGTTCGGGCCGAGCCGGTTTCCGGTCGGCTGCGCCGTGCGCGGGGCCGACCGGTTGGGAGCGGCCCTCGAGTTCGCGTCGCCGCTGGGTGTCGGCGGTGTCGTCGAGATCCTCGCGCAGGGCGCTCGCGGTGTCCTTCAGATCCTCGCGCAGGGTTTCCTCGGTCTCGTGCATCATGCTCTTCAGGCCCTGGATCTCGCGATCCTGCTCCTTCAGCATCTTGCGCAATTCCTCGGTCTGGAATTCCTGCTCGATGTCCGAGCGCACGCTGTTCACGAACCGCTTGGTCTTGCCGACGAAGCGCCCGATCTCGCGCGCAAGGCCCGGCAGGCGCGCCGGCCCGACCACCAGCAGCGCGACCAGGGTGATGATCATGATTTCCCAGAAACCGATGTCGAACATGCTCTACCCGGATGCTCCCGTGAAGCGACGGTCCGTCTTCAGGGACGGTCGGTAATGAGGCCGGACGTTCATCTGGCCGGCCCCGATAACGACAGGCCCGATCCGGAGCGCCCGATCAGGAATGGCGCTCGTGGCTGCGTTCGCCGGCCTGGTTCTTGACGTCGGCGTCGATGACGCGGCCTTCCTGCTTGTCCTCGACCGAGTTCTCGCCTTCGCGGCGCTCGGTGGTATCGGCATCCGTGTCGCTGTCCTGGCCGTCGGGATCCTTCACCGACTTGCGGAAATTCTTGATGGCGGAACCGAGGTCGCCGCCCATGTTGCGCAACTTCTTGGTGCCGAACAGCAGCACGACGATCAACAGAACGATGAGAAGTTGCCAGATGCTGATACCGCCGATCCCCATGGGATGCCTCCAAAAACAATAGAAAAGATGGCCGCGATGGCCGCAGGTCGATCTTTAATCGGACCGTTTGCCCGCCGTGGTTCGATCGGCCTTCTCGGCGATGCCGGAGAGGCCGAAGCGGCGGCTGAGTTCGGACAGCACCTCGTCCGGGTGGACCTCACAGGCAGACAATACCACGAGTGCGTGGAACCAGAGATCTGCCATCTCGGTGATCAGGGATTCCCGGTCCGGGTTCTTCGCGGCGATGATGGTTTCGACCGCCTCCTCACCGAGCTTCTTCAACATCACATCGAGGCCGCGTTGATGCAGGGAGGCCACATAGGACTGTTGCGGATCGGCGTCGCGCCGGGCGTCGATGACCGCGGCGAGCGCGCTCAGGATCGCCGCATCCGTACGCTCCATACTCATGCGCTCGCCCGCTGGATGCCCTGGGCCGGCACCGGGCGGACCGGAACGCCGGCGGCGGCCATCGCGGCCTTCACCTCGGCCACGGTGTGCTGCCCGAAGTGGAAGATGCTCGCAGCGAGCACCGCGTCGGCATGCCCTTCGAGCACGCCCTCGATCAGATGTTCGACCCCACCGACGCCACCGGAGGCGATCACCGGGATGTTCACCGCGTCGCTGACCGCCCGCGTCAGCGCCAGATCGAAGCCGGCGCGCGTGCCGTCGCGGTCCATGCTGGTCAGCAGGATCTCGCCAGCGCCGAGGTCCGCCATCTTCTGTGCCCAGGCGACCGCATCGATGCCGGTTCCGCGGCGGCCGCCATGGGTGAAGACCTCCCAATGGCGGATATCGGCATCGTCCCGGACCTCCTTGGCGTCGATCGCGACGACGATGCACTGACTGCCGACGCGCGCGGCGGCCTCGGCGATCAGTTCCGGGCGCTGTACCGCGGCGGTGTT
>PWGH01000068.1 GCA_003555285.1 Thioalkalivibrio sp. | reverse complement strand
GGTTCCAGCACCGCCGTAATGTCGATTTCGCCGCGAATGCCGAGGTACCCGGCCAGCGTGCGTGGCTGCAGCCAACGCAGGCCGCGCCGGGCATGCGCCGAGATGGCGCGGGAATGGCGGGCGAGGGTGGCGTCGGGCAGGCTCGCCCGCAGCCGGCGCAAACGCAGGCGCAGTGTCCGAGGGGATTCGCTGGCTATGGCAGGGGGGGCGATTGGCATCAGACAAGTGGGCGGGCACCGCAGGCGCCGTGGTGACCTTCGACCTTGAACCAGGGGTTCAGGTGGGAGGAGACTCCGGATTTTTAGGCTTTCCGCTCAAGGCGGACTTGCTCAACCACCCAGAAGTTCTCTTTTCCCGTGGTAAACAATTAGGCTCAAGGGTACCACCCGGTCAGTCACGAACGCCGCAGACGCCCGCCCGAGCCCGTAGTATGACCCATTCTAGACGTGGCGTGTAGGGTCCTGGAGGTTTTTTTCGACGGCGTCGGCCAGGGCGTTCAGCCGCTTGGGGGCCTGGGTCTCCAGGTGCTCCAGCGTGCGCCGGCACTCGAGCATTTCGTGCGCCAGGTTCAACGCGACCATCACCGCGATGCGGTCCGCACCGACCACGCGACCGGCATCGCGCACCCCGCGCATGCGTTCGTCGAGCAGGGCGGCGGAGGCATAGAGATCGGCGCGCTCCTCGGGAGGGCAGGCGACCTGGTATTCCTTGCCCAGGATGCTGACACGGACCGGTTCGGCGGGGCGATTCATTCAGGGTGCTCCATGGTGCGCAGACGGGAGATCATGCTCTCGACCCGTTGCCGGGCCTGTTCGGTACGTTCCTTCGCGGCTGCACGTTCGGTGCGCACCTGCCGAAGCTGTTCGTGCAGCAAGGCGTTCTCTTCCTGCAGGGCGGCACAGCGATCCAACAGGCGCCGCACGGCGCCCTCCACATGATCGACGGCGGCATCGAGTGCCGCGGCATGAGTGGTGTCCATTGGCGTATTCCCCGGGCCCGGTTGAATAGCGGTGCGTGCACGTCCTCGACAGAGTCTAGGAGTGCCGCCGTCCGAGCGTCAACCGGAGACTCGGCCCGGGGCCCCTGACAGTGGCCCCGGCAGGGGGTCCTGACAGAGGTCCGGCAGGGGTCCGGCAGGGGGCCTGACAGTGGCCCAGGCGGCGCCCGCGGCGGACGGGCCGGCCGGCGGCCCGATGCGGTCTTTTCCGGGCGTCGAGGGGGGGCGGTTGCGGGGGCGGTTTCGCGTCGCCACAATGACTGACCGCCTGATGACTTCCCATGAGCGCACGCCGCATGACACCGATACCTGCCCCGGGACCCGATGCAACCGTGCTGGAATCGGTCGCCCACAACGGCAACCCCTGCCGGATCGTCGACAACACCGGCACCATCGCGCGCGAGGAACTCGAGGCCGTGCTCGAGGAACTGATCGCCGGGGGGCATTTCGGCCTGCGCGGCCTGTCCGCCTCGGGCGGCAACGCCATACGCCTCGGTGAGCCCGCGTTCACCCACATGCAGTTCGGCGACCGGGTCTACCGCATGCTGTTGTTCCCCTACGAAGCACGCCTGGAGGCCTTCTGATGCCGCTGGACCCGGACTTTGACCCGGCGTCGCCGGAGGATCGCCCGCAGCACGTCGATCCGCAGACCCTGGAACCCTTGTTGTATGCCACCGGACGGGCCTGCTCGGCCGCTGCCGCGCAGGGCCTGCTGACCGGATCGCTGGTGGCCGACCCCGGACAGTCCGGCGCGAGCCTGATGCCCGTGCTCGGCGCGGCCGATCCGGACTCGCTGGAGCACGAACAGGCCTTGGCGCAGGCGGTCCAGGCGCTGCGGCTCCAGGTGCTGCGGGCGTTGAACGACCCCGGGCTCGGTTTTGCGTTGCCGTTGCCGGACGATGGCGAAGACCTGTCCGAGCGCAGCCGGGCGCTGGGCGAGTGGGTCGAGGGCTTCCTCGGTGGTCTTGGCCAGACGCGCCGGCTGGGCGGCCTGAAGCCCTCGCCCGAGGCCACCGAAATCCTGCGGGACTTCGCCGAGATCGCCCGTATCGAGGCCGAGGTCCGCGGCGACGAGGACGACGAACAGGCCTTCGCCGAACTCTGCGAATACGTTCGCATGGGGGTGATGCTGTTGTCCGATGAACTCAATCCGCCGCCGCCGCCCAACGCACCGATCGCCCTCCAATGAGTGCCGCGCCGATCCGTTCCGCGATGAGTGCCCCGATCAACGCCCCCATGACTGCCGCTGCGATGAAGCCGACGCCGAGGAAGAACCCGATGAACGTTAATCCGATGAGCGCCGCGCTGCAGGCGCCCCGATGAGCGCCGGCACCAAGGCCCCGCGCATCACCCCGAAGGCCTTTGCCGATCGCCGCAAGCGCCTGATGCAGTCGCTGGGCACCGATGCCATCGCGGTGATCCCGGCCGCCAGCGAGCGCCTGCGCAACCGCGATGTCGAATACCCGTTTCGCCAGGACAGCGACTTTCTGTACCTGACCGGGTTTGGCGAGCCGGAGGCGGTCGCAGTGCTGGTGCCGGGGCGCGAGGCCGGCGAATACATCCTGTTCGTGCGCGACCGCGATCCGGACATGGAGACCTGGAATGGCCGGCGCGCCGGCCCGGACGGCGCAATGGCCGACCACGGCGCCGATTGTGCGTTTCCGATCGCGGACATCGGCGACATCCTGCCCGGGCTGATGGAGAACCGCGCGACGCTGTGCGCGCCCTTCGGGTCCAGCCAGACGCTGGATCAGCGCCTGTTCGGCTGGGTCAAGCAGGTGCGCGCGAAGGCCCGGGCCGGCGTGCGGGCTCCGCACGACTTCGTGGTACTCGAGCACCATCTGCACGAGCAGCGGCTGTTCAAGCAGGCCGGCGAACTGCGCATGATGCGCCACGCCGCGGCGATCTCCACGCAGGCGCACCGGCGCGCGATGCAGGCCTGCCGGCCAGGACTCGCCGAATACGAAATCGAGGCCGAGCTGCTGCACGAGTTCCGGCGCCATGGCACCGAGCCGGCCTACCATTCGATCGTCGGCGGCGGCGAGAACGGCTGCATCCTGCACTACATCGAGAACCGCGCGGTGCTGCGCGCCGGCGATCTGCTGCTGATCGACGCCGGCTGTGAATACCAGGGCTACGCGTCGGACATCACCCGGACCTTTCCGGTGTCGGGTCGCTTCACGCCGGCGCAGCGCGAGGTCTACGAGGTGGTGCTGGAGGCGCAGGCGGCGGCGATCGCCAAGGTCGCGCCGGGGAATCACTGGAACGATCCGCACGATGCCGCGGTGGCGGTGATCACCCGCGGCCTGCGCGAACTCGGCGTGCTGAAGGGCAAGCCCGCGGACCTGATCCGCAAGGAGGCCTACAAGCCGTATTACATGCACCGGACCGGGCATTGGCTGGGCCTCGATGTGCACGATGTCGGCGATTACCGGGTCGGCGACGCCTGGCGCCAGCTCGAGCCGGGGATGGTCCTGACGGTCGAGCCGGGCCTGTACTTCGGGCCGCGGGCTCCGGCGCCGAAGCGCCTGCGCGGCATCGGCATCCGGATCGAGGACGATGTCGCCGTGACGCGCTCGGGGCACGATATCCTGAGCGGGGATTGCCCGAAGACGGTGGCCGAGATCGAGGCCTGCATGGCCGGGTCCGAGGCGCCGGATCGGGTGGTTGCGCGGGATCCGGCCCCGGGCGAGCCGGCCTGATGGCAGCGCAGCCCAAGCCCTGCGACATCCTGATCATCGGCGCAGGTCCGGTCGGGACCCTGCTGGCCGGTACGCTCGCGCGCGGCGGGCTCGACGTGGTGCTGGCGGAACGCGGCCGGCTGAAGGCGAATTCGGGGTCGGCAGAGCCGACGTTGACGGACCCGAGCGCGGCACACCCGAGCGCGGCACACCCGAGTCCGGCCGATTCGGGCCTGACGGACCCGGGTGCCAGACCGGATACCCGTGGCTACGCTCTGTCGGCCGGATCGATGCAGTTGCTGGACGATCTCGGCTTTGCGGCCGCGCTCGCGGCGCAGGCGGCGCCGATCCGGGAGATCCATGTCAGCCGCCACGGCGGCCTGGGGAGCGTGACGATGGATGCCCGCAGTCACGGCGTGTCGGCGCTGGGGCAGGTGGTGCCGGCCGCCCATCTGGAGGCGATTCTGGCCCGGGCGCTGCCGCTCTCGGGGGCCAGGGTCCTCGAGCAGACGCAGTGCACGGCCCTGGCCGCCGAGGCTGGGATGCGCCGGGAGGTCACGCTGGAGGGTCCCGACGGGCAGCGGCGGCTGGCGGCGCGGCTGGTGATTGCCGCCGACGGGACGCAGTCGGCCACCCGAGCTGCCGCCGGTATCGAAGTGCGGCGCCGGCGCTATGCGGCCGACGCGTTGGTGTTCGATGTGATTCCGGCTCGGGCGCATCGGGGCCGCGCCTTCGAGCGCTTCACCCCGGAAGGCCCGCTGGCGCTGCTGCCGCAGGCCAGCGGGCGTATGAACGTGGTCTGGGTGGCCCCACCGGAGGTCTGTGACGACCGCCTGGCGCTGCCGGAGGCCGCGCGCATGGCGGCGCTGCAACAACGCTTCGGGTGGCGCCTGGGCCGTCTGCGGGCCTTCGGACCGGTTGCCCGCTTTCCACTGGAACAGGTCCGCGCCCAGCGGCTGTATGCCGAGCGCCTGGCGCTGGTCGGCAACGTCGCTCATGGCCTGCACCCGGTGGCGGGGCAGGGGCTGAATCTCGCGCTGCGCGATGTGGCGGTGCTCGCTGGCCGTGTGCTGAATGCCGCCGATCCCGGTGCCCCGGAGCTGCTCGTCGGTTATGCCCGGGCGCGTGCGGCGGACATCGACCGGGTGGCTGCGGTCACCGACTTCCTGGCCCGCGGTCTGCTGATCAGCGGGGACGGGTTTTCCGGTGCGCTCGGGCATGTGCTGGGCAGCGGCATGCTGGCGCTCGATCGCATCGATCCCCTGCGCCGGTTCTTTGCCGCGCAGGCCATGGGCCTGCAGCCCCTGCCGCGACACACCCTGCGCGCGTTGCCGCCGTTCGACGCCAGCCGGGATTCGGCATGAACGGGGATGCGTCATGAACGGGGATGCGTCATGAATCGGGATCGCAGTGGACGAGGGCTCGGCATCATGGAGGGTTGGGCATGAGTGGATCTCGACAGGATTTCGATGTGGTGGTGGTCGGCGGCGGTGCGGTCGGCGCCGCCACGGCCCTCGGTCTGGTGCAGGCCGGGCGTCGGGTGGCGCTGTTGGAGCGCCACCCGCGCCCCGAATTCAGTGCGGCGACGCCGGTGACGCGCGTCGCCACGCTGAATGCGGCGTCGATGGCGTTGCTGGAAGGCCTGGGTGTGGCCGAGGCCGTGCAGCAGCGGCGCGCGCACGCCTTTGGGCGCATGGCCGTGTGGGACGCGAACAGCCGGGCGAGCCTGCACTTCGATGCCGATGAACTCGGCGTACCGTGCCTGGGCTGGACGGTGGAGCATCAGGCGCTGGAGGCGAGTCTGTGGGACGCGCTCGCCGCCAGCCCGGCCGTGCTGTTTCCGGAAACCGACTGGCGGGCGCTGGACTGGCGAACCGACCGCATCGACGTGCACCTGCGGGGCGAAGGGATCCTGGGCGCTCGGCTGCTGGTGGCGGCCGACGGCGCCCGCTCGCCGTTGCGCGAGCGCGCCGGTATTCCGGTGCGCGAGCATCCCTATCACGCCAGCGGTGTGGTGGCGACGGTCCTAACCGCTTTCCCGCACCAGGACACGGCCTGGCAGCGCTTCGACCATTCCGACATCCTGGCCTTTCTGCCGCTGTCCGATGGTCGCTGTTCGATCGTCTGGTCCCAACCGGACTATGCCGCCGAGTCGGTGCTGGCGCTGGACGATGCAGCCTTTTCCCAGGTTCTGTCCGAGGCGCTGGGCGGCCGCCTGGGGGCCATCGAGTCGGTGTCGCCGCGCGCGGCGTTTCCGCTGATCGGGCGTCACGCTGAGGACTACAGCCGTGGGCGTCTGGTCTTGGTGGGCGATGCCGCCCACACCATTCATCCGCTCGCCGGGCAGGGGCTGAACCTGGGGCTGGGCGACGTGCAGGCTCTGTTGGAAGGGCTGCCCCAGGGGGTCAGCCAGGATCCCGGTCATCCCGGCCCGCTGCGGGCGTACACCCGACAGCGGCGGATGCAGAACGAGTTGATGCTGCGTTCGATGGAGGGCCTGCGCTGGCTCTTCGATTCCGCGCTGACGCCGGTGGCCGTCGCGCGCGCCTTCGGCGTGGAGCAGGTGGAGCACCATCCGTCGCTGAAACGTTTTTTCGCCCGGCAGGCTCTGGGGTAGCGCGAAAACGGTCCGATTTCGCTTGAAAAGGAGTGCGGCGCCCTCTTGTTATGCACATGGTTTTATGCACTCGCAGGCCGGCGCGCGGCGTCCCCAGCAGGTTTCGCTTGTGGCATGAGAAAAATTCCTAGGCCTGAAAAAACAATGGCTTGCAGCACTGGGCAAAAACTGCCCAGACACGCCGCAGGGTAGTGGCAGCCAGGGTTTCGGGGAGTTAGCGACAAAGCATCCACAGAGTTATCCACAGAATCTGTGGACAACCGGTCCGAGGGTTTCCCCTCAGTGACTTACCGGTCGCCGGCGCCTGATTCGGCGGCTTGGGCGTTGGAACCGCCCGTCGTACCACCCGCATCCGCCGGGGCCCTTTTCTACGCAGTCGCACGGGCACCCCGGCTCGGGCGACCCGATTGGCGATTCGATTGGCGATCCGGTCAGGCGATCCGGTCGGGGCTTTCGTTCAGGGGCGGGCTTGGGCTAGACTGGGGCATCTGCCGGCCGCGAGTTGCTTCGCGGTCGCACCGTCCTGGAAGAGTGCCGTCCGCTATCGCGAACGGCCGCCGAAGGCGCAACGTCCGCCCGGAATCGCTCAGGCCACCCGGACCGGGACGGTGATCACAGGCAGACTCTGGAGAGCGGCCGTAAGCGGCCCACCGAAGGGGGCGTTGTCTACAACGCAAACTCTCAGGTTTCAGGACAGAGGGGCGGCCGACAGTTTCAGACTGTCGGCCGCCCTTTTTTTTGGGATTCGCTGTAACGAGGAGCCGCAATGACCTTGAAGACCACGCCGCTGCACGCCGCCCATCGACGCGCCAATGCCCGCCTGGTGGATTTCGCGGGCTGGGAGATGCCGCTGAATTACGGCTCGCAGTTGGAGGAACACAAGCGCGTGCGGACCGCGGCCGGCGTCTTCGATGTCTCGCACATGCGCGTGGTGGATATTCAGGGCGATGCGGCCCGGGACTTTCTGCGCCACCTGCTGGCGAACGATGTGGCGAAGCTGCAGGAGTCCGGTCGCGCGCTGTACAGCTGCATGTTGAATGCCGATGGCGGCGTGCTCGATGACCTGATCGTCTACCAGCGCGGTGCTCTCGGGTATCGGGTGGTGGTGAATGCCGCCACCGCCGAGGCCGATATCGCGCATCTGCAAACCGTGGCCGGCGGCCGCGCGGTGCGGATCGAACCGCGTCCGGAGTTGGCGCTGCTGGCGGTGCAGGGCCCGGAGGCGGTGGCCAAGGTGTTGCCGCTGTTGCCGGACGACCTGCAGACCGCCGGCGAGCTGCGCGCCTTCCGTGCCGTCTGGAACGCGGAGTGGATGGTCGCACGCACCGGCTACACGGGCGAGGACGGCTTCGAGATCATGCTGCCGGGAGAACAGGCGCCGGCCCTCTGGGCGGCGTTGCTCGACGCGGGGGTGCAGCCGATCGGGCTGGGCGCGCGCGATACCCTGCGCCTGGAGGCGGGGATGAACCTCTACGGCACCGACATGGATGCCACGACCACGCCGCTGGTGTCGAATCTGGGCTGGACCGTCGCCTGGGAGCCGGCGGAGCGCGACTTCATCGGCCGTGCGGCGCTCGAGCGTCAGCGGGCCGAGGGCGTGCCGGAGAAACTGGTCGGGCTGGTGCTCGAGGGTCGCGGGGTGCTGCGCGGCGGCGTGCACATCGATACCGACGCGGGTCCCGGTCGGGTGACCTCCGGCAGCTTCTCGCCGACCCTCGGCGTGTCGATCGCGCTGGCCCGGATCCCCGCGGCGGCCACCGGCGCCGGATGCACCGCCGACCTGCGCGGCAAGGCCTGGCCGGTGCGGATAGTGAAGCCACCCTTCGTGCGCCATGGCCAATCCCAGCTGGAGTGAGGCGCAGGTCGGTAGGCTTGGGCAGGGCCCGGGTGCCGAACCCGGTAGGTTTTTCTGAGTTCCGTTCCCCTGAGACCGTCACAAGGAATCGTATATGAGCGATACACCGCAGGATCTGAAATACACCAAGAGCCATGAATGGGTCCGCAGCGAGGCCGATGGTTCGGTCACGGTCGGCATCACCGATCATGCCCAGGCCCTGTTGGGCGATCTGGTCTTCGTGGAGACCCCCGAGATCGGCAGTGCGGCGAACGCGGGCGAAGTCTGCGCGACCGTGGAGTCCGTGAAGGCGGCCTCCGACGTCTACGCGCCGGTGTCCGGCGAAATCGTCGCCACCAACGTGGAGCTGACCGACAGCCCCGAGCAGGTGAACGAGTCGCCTTTCGATACCGGTTGGCTGTTCCGCATCCGCCCGTCCGATCCGGCGGAGATGGAGGCCCTGATGGGGGCCGAGGAATACGCCGAGATGGTCGCCAGCGAGTCCTGATAGCGTTTCGCGGTGGGCGGTGGGGGATTTGCGCTGCAGTGCCAAGACAGCACCGTCGGCGATACGCCGTGACGCCATTAAGACCACCAGCGTGCCGCCGTCGTGACGTGAGCGAGCTGCCATCGTGCCGCCATGGCGACCACCAGCGTGCTGCCATCGTGCCGTTGTCGTGATCCGATGTTGACGCCATCGCATCCTGGCGCTGCGCCGGAGATCGCCGAGTCCCATTCCAACCAGTGAGAGTCGAGCCATGCCCTTCATCCCGCACACCGAAGACGACATCCAGGCCATGCTGCAACGCGTCGGCGTGAACGCGATCGAGGATCTGTTCGACGAGATCCCCGCCGATTTGCGCGCACCGCCACTGACCGGCATTCCCGAGGGCCTGTCCGAGATGGCGGTCACGCGCCTGATGCAGGAACGGGCGGCACAGGATGGCGCACCGCTGAACTTCATCGGCGCCGGGGCCTATGAGCACCATATTCCCGCTGCGGTCTGGCAGATCGCGACCCGCGGCGAATTCTACAGCGCCTACACGCCGTATCAGGCCGAGGCCTCCCAGGGCACGCTGCAGCTGATCTACGAATACCAGACGATGATGGCGCGCCTGACCGCGATGGAGGTTTCCAATGCCTCCCTCTACGACGGCGCCTCGGCGCTGGCCGAAGCGGTGCTGATGGCGGTGCGCATCAACCGCCGCTCGAAGAGCAATCGGGTGCTGGTGCCGGGGGCGTTGAATCCCGCCTATCGGAAGGTGGTGCGCAGCATCGTCTGCAATCAGGGCATCGAACTGGTCGAGTTGCCCTGGGACGACCGCCGCGGCACGCTGGATCCGGAGCGCCTGCAGGCCTTCGACGACGAGGACGTGACCGCACTGGTCATCGCGCAGCCGAATTACTTCGGGGTGATCGAGAATGCCGATGCGCTGACGCGTTGGGCCGAGGCTCGGGGTGTGCCGGTGATCGGTGTGGTCAATCCGGTGTCGCTGGCTTTGCTGCAGCCGCCCGGGGACTGGGGCGAGCGCGGGGCCGATATCGTCGTCGGCGAGGGCCAGCCGCTGGGCGCGCCGCTGTCCAGCGGTGGCCCCTATTTCGGCTTCATGACCACCCGCCGGGAGCACATCCGGCAGATGCCGGGGCGCATCGTCGGGCGCACCGAGGATGCCGACGGCCGCCCCGGCTTCGTGTTGACCTTGCAGGCGCGCGAGCAGCATATCCGCCGCTCCAAGGCGACGTCGAACATCTGCACCAACCAGGGTCTGGTGGTGACCGCGGCGACGATCCACATGGCGCTGCTCGGCGACGCCGGCCTGACCCAGGTGGCTGAGGACTGCTGGGCGAACACCGAGGCGTTGAAGGCGCGGCTCGCGGCGGTCGGCATCGCGCCGCGCTTCGAGGCCGAGCACTTCCACGAAATGGTCTTCGATTTCGGCCCTGACGCTGAAACCACCGTGGCGCAGATGGCGGCGCGCGGCGTCCTCGCCGGCCATGTGCTGACGACCGAATATCCGGAACTCGGCCACGGCGTGCTCGCCTGCGCCACCGAGACCAAGACCGACGCGGATCTGGCGCGCTATGTCGAAGCGCTGGGCCTGGCCCGCGCCGCCTGAGTACGACCCGATGTACCCACCCGATGCACAAGGAGATGGAACATGGCTGAAGTGACCCTGCAAGGGAACCCCATTCACACCAATGGTGATCTGCCGGCGGTGGGCTCGCAGGCACCGGACTTCCGGCTGACCAACAAGGACCTCGCGGACGTCGGCCTCGATGCCTTCGCCGGTCAGCGCAAGATTCTGTCGATCGTACCGAGTATCGATACCGGAATCTGTGCCGAGTCCACACGCAAGCTCAACGCCTGGCTGGCCGACCAGAACGACGTGGTGGTGCTGGTGATCGCCGCGGATCTGCCCTTTGCCTTCAACCGATTTTGCGGGGCCGAGGGCACCGACCGGGTGCACACCCTGTCCATGATGCGCTCGCGAAACTTCGCCAAGGACTACGGGATGCTGATCCAGGACGGGCCGCTCGCCGGGGTGACCGCGCGGGCTCTGGTGGTCCTCGATGCGGACAATAAGGTGCTGCACACCGAATTGGTGCCGGAGATCGGTCAGGAACCCGATTACGCGGCCGCCTATGCGGTGCTTGCCCCGCTAAAGGCCGCATAGGCCCCGACCCGGATCCGGCCCGATGGGGTCGGATCCGGTTGTGCCCTGAGCCGCAGCGGATGACCCTGCGGCCGTTCGAACCCCATTTCTTCCAGAGTCCATGCCATGCGTGCCCCTGACGATTCCCTGATCTTCCAACGTTCCCGCCCGGGTCGATCGGCCACGGCGCAGCTGCCGCGTTCGCAGCCGCGGGCGATCGGGCTGCCCCAGGCCCTGCGCCGTCGCGAGCCGGCCGGGCTGCCGGCGGCGTCGGAACTCGAGGTGGTGCGGCATTACACCCGGCTGTCGCAGAAGAACTTCTCGATCGACACCCAGTTTTATCCGCTGGGCTCGTGCACGATGAAATACAACCCGCGGGCGTGTAATAGCCTCGCGATGCTGCCGGGGTTCCTGAACCGGCACCCGCTGGCGCCGCCGGCCCACAGCCAGGGCTTCCTGCAGACGATGTTCGAGCTGCAGGAGATGCTGCGCGAAGTGACCGGGATGGCCGGCGTGTCGTTGACACCGATGGCCGGGGCCCAGGGCGAGTTCGCGGGTGTGGCGATGATCCGCGCCTACCACCGTTCGCGCGGCGACGATCAGCGGCGCGAGATCATCGTTCCCGATGCCGCCCACGGCACCAACCCCGCGACCGCGATCATGTGCGGCTATCAGGTGCGGGAAATCCCGACCGACGCCAGCGGTGATGTCGACCTGGACGCGCTGCGCGCCGCCGTCGGCCCGCACACCGCCGGCATCATGCTGACCAATCCGTCGACCGTCGGCGTGTTCGAGCGCCGGATCCGCGAAATCGCGACCATCGTGCACGAGGCCGGCGGTCTGCTCTATTACGACGGCGCCAACCTGAACGCGATTCTCGGCAAGGTGCGTCCGGGCGACATGGGCTTCGACGTGATCCACATGAACCTGCACAAGACCTTCTCGACCCCGCATGGCGGCGGCGGGCCGGGGGCCGGGGCCGTGGGGATGAGCCAGCGGCTGTTGCCGTTCCAGCCGGTGCCGGTGGTGATCCGGGAGGCGGACGGGCAGTATCGCCACGCGGCTGAGGCCGATTTTCCACAGAGTATCGGCCGGCTGTCGGCCTTCGCCGGCAATGCCGGGGTACTGTTGCGCGCCTATATTTACATGCGCATGCTCGGTCGCGACGGGATGACCCGGGTGGCCGAGTTCTCCACGCTGAACGCGAATTATCTGATGGCCGAACTGCAACGCGCCGGCTACGATCTGGCGTTCCCGAACCGTCGCGCGACCCACGAGTTCATCGTGACACTGAAGCGCCAGGCCAAGGCGACCGGGCTGACCGCGATGGATGTCGCCAAGCGGCTGCTCGATCACGACTACCACGCGCCGACCACGTATTTCCCGTTGCTGGTGCCGGAGTGCCTGTTGATCGAGCCCACCGAAACCGAGTCTCAGCAGACCCTGGACGGTTTCGTCGCGGCCATGGCCGAAATTCTGGCGGAGTCGCAAACCGATATCGACACCATCAAGGGCGCCCCGCACCGCCTGCCGAATCGGCGCTTCAACGAAGTCGCCGCCGCCAAGCGTCTGGATGTGGTCTATCGCCCGGAGGTCGAAGCCCCGGCCACCGCCCGCACCGGCACGACCGGCTGATCGCGGTCTCTGGGGCGCCATCGCTGGCTGATCCTGGCTCTGGAGCTCCCGCCCCGGCTGATCCCTGTCGTTGGGGCAACACCGGCCCGTCTCGCTCCGGGCGGGAGGGCGCCGCCGCGGGTCCGCGCCCCCGGAGCTACGACTCCGCGGACCCGCGTCTCAGCCGTCCTGCGCCTTAGCGGTCCTGGGCCTTAGCGGTCTTGCGACCCGAGGCAGTCCGTCAGGCCGTCGGCCATGGCGCGCATCAGCTGGAACCAGGCATCGGGGCCTGCTTCCAGATCACTGCCCAGTGGATCCAGTTCACCGAGGCGGGTCGAACGGCCTTCGACCAGGACCGTTGCCAGGGTGGGCCGAAACTGCGGTTCGGTAAAGAGGCAGACGACATCGTCGCCCTGCAGGCGATCGCGCAAGTCCTGGATGCGGCGGGCACCCGGCGCCCGGGACGGGTCAAGGGTGATCGAACCCGCGGCATTCAAGCGGTAGTGGTGCTCGAAATACTGGTAGGCATCGTGAAACACGATGAAGGCCCGATCCCGAACCGGCTCCAGTTGTGCCTGAAGCTCCGCATCCAGGGCATCGATCCGGGTGATCAGCGCATCCCGGTTGCGCTCGAAGGCGGTGGTGTTCGCCGGATCCCAGGCCGACAGGCGATCGCTCAGGCCGCTGACGATGCGGCGAGCATTCTCGGGAGAAAGCCAGACATGCGCGTCCGGATGACCGCCACCGCGGTGATCGGCGTGGTCGTGCCCGTGGTCATGCGCGTTGCCATGGTCGTGCCCGTGGTCGTGCGCCTTGCCGTGGTCGTGCCCGTGGTCGTGCGCCTTGCCGTG
>PWGH01000180.1 GCA_003555285.1 Thioalkalivibrio sp. | reverse complement strand
TCAGGGTCCTCGACGTCATTAACCGTGACCTCCACCCGGCGCCCGCGCCGCCGGACCTCGCGGCATACGGCCTCGGGCAGCGGCCGCGCGGCGTTCCAGAGGTACTCGAACTCGGCCTCGATCCAGGCCACGCCCTCCGGCGAGTCGTCCTCCCAGAGGATCTCGTAGTGCTGCTGCCAACCGTGGCGGGTCTCGTTCATCGAGCCGATGAAGCCGAGCTTCCTCCCGTCGGCCTTCTCGATCACGCCAGCCTTGCCGTGGACGAAGCCGCAGACGCTGTCGGGGGCAACCCGGATCACCTGTCCACGGCGCTCCAGGAAGGCGTCCAGGCGACGATAGCGCTTCTGGTTGAGTAGGGACTCGGCCTCGATGGAACGCTCGCTCCAGCGTCCCAGCATCCGCGCCTCGCGAAGCTGCGCGATCTTCAAATCATCCGGCGACAGGTCGACGTTGCAGACGATGCGGACATCCTCGACCGTCTCCAGCCACTCGTGGGCGATCTCGAACAGCGAGCTGGTGAAGTACCCGGCAATACGCCGGTAGCTGCGGGCGTCCTTCAGGTGTTCGGCCAGGAAGGTCTCATCCAGCCGATGGGTCCGGGACGAGAGACGGCGGATCATGCCCCAGCCGCTGGCGGCTCGCCTTCCGGGTCCGAGCCGGCAAGATCGTCGATCATGCGGCTGACAGTCTGCAGCAGCACTGGAACGTCCTGTTGGCAGATGGCGAACACCTGGTCTGCGTCCACATCGAAGTATCCGTGAGCCACCACGTCGCGCACGCCCTTTACCCCGACCCAGTCGACCTCTGGATAACGGGGCAAGAGTTGACCGGCGGTCTTGCGGTCGATCTGCTTGAACGCCTCACCGGCGGCGATCAGCATCATGCAGATGGCGTCGAGCCGATCAACACCTTCGTCGCTTGCGAGAAAGTCCTCAGCCTCATGGATTCCGTTGAAGCGGCGCGGGATCCGTTCCAGGGCCTCGAGCACCTGCATCAGGTGCAGCCGCAAGGCCTGGGGATCAGACGTACCGGGCTTCACGAAGAATACGCTCGCGCAGGGACGCATTCATCGTCGGGCGCAGCCGAACGATGTCGACCGGGTGCCCGAGCCATTCCTCCAGTTCCTGGCGCAGGTGTGCCGTGCGGAACAGGTTCGGGTCGTCGGTCTCGAACACGATGTCCACGTCGCTCTCTGCCCCGGCCTCATCGCGCGCTACGGACCCGAACACGCCCAGCCGGCTGACCCGGAAATCCGCCCCACGCGCCTGGCTGAAACGCCGCAGCTGTTCGAGGACCGCGGCGCGGACCAAGCTGCGCGACGGTGCCTCAGTTGGGGTAGACGACGCTTTCGGATCGGGATCAGTCTTCATCACGCATATCCTCCGGATGCGACCATGCTACTGCAACCGCTGATGCCGCACGCGGCTCGCCAGCGCCTCGGCGGCCCGGCGGACGTCGGGCTGGCGGGCTTTCGCGGCGATGAACTCGAGCAGGTCGATCAGGACGGGACGCAACTGCAGATAGTCGATCAGTGCGTCGCGCAGGTTGGCCATGACCACCTCGGGTTCCTTTTCGGCAATGAACTCCTGGATCGCGATGAACAGGGCGCCGAGAGGCGTCGGGCCGATCTCGGTGCGGTCGGACAGGTCGCGGGCCTTGAACTCGGGGATCGCCTTCAGGCGCGCGGCGTTCGGTTTGATACTGGCCATTACCGCGGCGTAGTCGGCTACCCGGAAGGCCTTCGCGAAGTTCTGGTAGTTGTCGAGCTTGGACGCGCCGGTGGTCTCCATGTCCATCATGCGCAAGTAGAAGCGCTGCACGCCCTGAATCGCCTGCCAGGTCTCGGGCTCCAGCCCCTCGGGCACCAGCAGGCTGTTCGCGGTCTCGGCGGCCTGCTGCACGATCTCGTCGACGACGGTGGTCTCGCCCTTGCGCCGGGGGCGCAACGCGAAGGCGGTCACATCCTCGCCGCCGAGGGGGGTGTAGCCGGTCAGCACCTTCAGCGCCGCCGCGTAACCGGCCATCTGCAGGTCCGCGTCGTTGAACACCGGGGCGCCCATCTTCGCCTCGGTCTCCTCGTTCAGGTGCAGCATCTGCTTGATCTGGGCATCCACCTCGCGTCGTACCTCGGGCAAGATGCGCTGCTTGAAGGCGGGCCGGTCTCCAGGGGGGCGCTTGCGCAGCATCAGGATCACCGTGCCCTGCACGTAGCCGCCCTTCTTCAGCTCCGAGGTGGTCTCGGTGGCGATGTACCAGGCGCCGACCACCTGCAAACCCGCTGCCCAGAAGATGCTGACCATGTCCGACCAGACGCCGGTGTCCTGGTGGGTGAACATCACGCACTGCATGCCGTTGTCCGGCATGTGGTCGGTCATCGCCCGGTAAGCATCCACCATGCCGCGGCGGAAGTCGTCGCCGGAGCCCTTGATCGCGAGCGCGCGGCGGGAGTCCCAAGTCCATTGGTCGAACGGTGGTGGCGGGTTCTTACGCAGCCAGGCGATGAAGTATTCGGTGATCTCGTGGTAGTGGACCGCGTCCGCATAGGGAGGGTCAGTCACCCAAATATCATTGTTGACATTACATTTGTTTCCAGGCATGCACTCAACTTGCCGTTGTCCTACACCGATCTTATCTGTTCGGAAGCGAAAACAAGTGTCTAAGTCCGCGAACGAATGGTGCCCCCAATTAAGAAACGTATTGAAGGCTTGGTTATAAAATACATGCCCCAAGAAATCAGTCCCTCCGACTGACCCTGGGCCGCGCATGATCCACTGAACAAGCTTTGAGCAGAAATCCAAGACCTTGGGGAAGAACACCGCGTCGCAGGAACTGATCTGTCCTTTCATTAAGCCTAGATAATGCAGTTCTCGGCTGTTGAAAAGTTGGTGCCAGTACGTCCAGCCTCGCTCCCGAATGGGCTGGTCCGTGTTGTAGCCCGGCTCAATCGGCATGTCAGGCACCAGCCCTTCTTCCTGCCAGCGCGGCAAGTTCTCGGCGACGATGG
>PWGH01000047.1 GCA_003555285.1 Thioalkalivibrio sp. | reverse complement strand
GCTGGCTCTATTTCACCTATGCCGCCGCGGTGGACGGCGGCCTGACCACCCGGCTGGCGCGCGCCCGCTTCGAAAACGACCGTCTGCACGACCTCGAGGTCCTGTTCACCGCCGAATCGCCCGGCTCCGGGGGCCGGCATTTCGGCAGCCGTATCGTCTTCGATCGCGAGGGCTACGTGTACGTGTCGATCGGGGACCGCGGCGACATGCCCCGAGCGCAGCGGCTGGACGACCATGCCGGCAGCATCGTGCGCCTGCACGACGACGGCCGCGTGCCCGCGGACAACCCCTTCGTCGACAACCCCGACGCGCGCCCGGAGATCCATGCCTATGGCGTGCGCAACCCCCAGGGCATGGCCCTGCATCCGCAGACCGGCGCGCTCTGGGAGCACGAACACGGCCCCCGCGGTGGCGACGAGATCAACATCATCGAGGCCGGGCGCAATTACGGATGGCCGGTGATCAGCCACGGCATCGATTACTCCGGCCTGCCGATCGGCAGGGGCCTGCGGGAACAGGAGGGCATGGAGCAGCCGCTGTATACCTGGACACCGTCCATCGCGCCCTCGGGCATGGCCTTCTATCAAGGCGACGCCTTTCCCCAGTGGCAGGGCGATCTACTGGTCGGCGCGCTGGCACACCGACACCTGGCGCGACTGCAGCTGGGGGATAATGACCACGTCGTCGCCGAGACCCGGCTGCTCGCGGACCGGGCCCAGCGCATCCGCGACGTGCGCGTCCACGACGGTCTGATCTATGTATTGACCGATCACGACCCGGGCGAACTCCTGCGCATCGAGCCCATTCCGAACCCCTGACGACGGGAGGCGCTCACTCCATTGCCTTCTCGTTGAATCTCGCTTCGGGGGCAATCGAAGCGGTCGTACCGCGGTCACGACCAGCGGGCCCATCGCCCTAGACCCCCGCCTTGCCGTCGCAGGGTGTACGAGCGGGTCAGGACGCGCGCAAGCGCAGGGTGTACGAGCGGGTCAGGACGCGCGCAAGTGGCCGATGCCCTGACCGTGGAAGAAGCCTTCGAACAGGGACTCCAGCGCCTCGGCGTCCAGGCGCCGATCGCAGGCCTGGTGCAGTTCCTCGAGGAAGCCGCGCTGGCCGCGGCTGGGCTTGCCGTCCAACAGCACCGTTACCGTCACGACCGCAAGCAACAGGTCCTGCTCTCGGGGCGAGCGATCGCCCAGGGTGGCCGCATAGGCTGGCCAATCCAATTCCAGGGAGCCCGGTTCGATCGCCAGAAGTTCAAACAAGCGCGCGAGCACCAACACGAAATTGGGGTGATCGCTGGCGCTGCGCACGACGCACTCCGCCACCGCCTCAAGGAGCAGTCGCCGGGCATCCTCATCCAGGTCCGCAGCCTCGGCCTGCACCCGTTCGGCCAATTCCTGCACCGCGATCGGCCCGGCCGCGCGGACGCGCGAGGCCCGCATCGCCCACCAGATGATCAGGCCGTTCCACACCGCATAGACGGCAATGGCGGCCAGCGGAATGAACGAGCGCACGGCCACCCGCGCAACCACCCGACGCAACAGCACCCGGATCACGAAGCTGGTCGCGCCGATCTTCAGCCGGTACATCACCGCATAGACGATCAGCTTCCAGCGCGGCGTGCGCGCGTAGGGATCGATCCCCAGGATCGGCTCCTGCGGATCGCGAATGTCCAGGGCCGAGCGCGACAGCCCGACGGCAATCACCTGCTCGGCCTGTGCCTCGGACAGGCGCAGCCCGGCGATGGCGGTGATGCGGGCAACCCGGTGCAGGACCACCCAATACAGCAGCACGATCTCGACACCGCTGATCAGCCCCGCGCCCCCGAGAAAGTACCCCCAGTACTGCAACCACGCCGACCAGGATTCCTCGCGCTCGGGCATCGCGTGGTTGAGCCCGATCTCCAGAGCGCCGATCAGCGCGCCGGACACGGTGCCGGACACGACCGCCAGAATGATGGCCCAGCGCTCCAAGTGGCGGATCTGTTCCACCTGCTCGGGGGACCACCGCTCGACGCGCGACTGATCCACGCCATTCCACTTGCGCAGCAGCTTCACCCCGAGGCGCTCGATGGCATTCAGCTCGGCGATATCCGGGTTCGCGGGATCCATCGGCGGAGTCCTGTTCAGCGCGCTGCCTCGAACCTAGCCCGCGCGCGCGACGGAAGCAAGGCCCCAGCCCCCAAGCCGCCGCACCCGCCGCTTCACCCACTTCGTAAGCGGAGGCATCGGCTCGCGGGGGAGTCCGGTTCGACATACAGTGCCCGAAGCCCCCTATCCCCTGATCGAGGTCGTCCCATGATCCATGCCATCCTGGCCCTGCTCGTCTGCCAACTGCTGGGCGAGATCCTCGTGCGCAGTACCGGTATCCCGATTCCCGGGCCGGTCCTCGGCACCTTCTTCATGCTGGGCGCACTCGCCGCCGTGCGCGAGGTCCCGGAGGCACTGAACAGCGTGGCCGGCACCCTGCTGTCGCATCTGTCGCTGCTGTTCGTCCCGGCGGGCGTGGGGGTGATGCTGCACATCGCACGCATCCGGGCCGAGTGGCTGCCGCTGCTGCTCGCGCTGCTGGTCTCGACCACGCTGACCATTGCGGTCACGGCGCTGGTGTTTGCCTGGGTGGTGCGGCGCATGGGCCTGCAGGAATCGGAGCCGGCCGCATGAAGGACCTCGGCGCCGACACGGGTGAACTCGATCTGCTCTGGGTCTATCTGCAGCAGGAGCCGCTGCTCTGGCTTACGGCCACCCTCGGGGCCTATGTAATCGGGCACCGGCTGCACCAAGCCGCCGGCGGCTCGCCGCTGGTCAATTCCGTGGCCGTGGCGATTGCGATCCTGGTCGCCGTGTTGCTGTTCACCGGCACCAGCTACGCGACCTATTTCGAGGGGGCCCAGTTCGTGCATTTCCTGCTCGGGCCGGCGACGGTGCTGCTCGCGGTGCCGCTGTACCGCAACTTCAACCGCGTGCGGCGGCTGCTGGTCCCGATCCTGGTGGCCCTGCTGGCCGGCTCGGTCACCGCGATCGTCTCTGCGGTGGCGGTGGCGGCGGTACTCGGCGCCAGCCGGGAGACGCTGCTGTCGCTGGCACCGAAGTCCGCCACCACTCCCATCGCGATGGGTATCGCCGAGGGCATCGGCGGACTGGCCTCGCTGACCGCCACGCTAGTGATCCTCACCGGGATCATCGGCGCGATGATCGTCACGCCGCTGCTGAACGCGCTGCGGGTCACCGACTGGGCGGCCCGGGGCTTCGCGGTCGGGGTGGCTGCCCATGGCATCGGTGCCGCTCGGGCCTTCCAGGTCAACCAGCTCGCGGGCACCTTCGCCGGCATCGCAATGGCGCTTAACGCGCTGCTGACTGCACTGCTCGTGCCCCTGCTCGTCGGCTGGCTTTGAACACGCGGTCTCCGCCAGCACCCACCCATTGCCCACGCCCTCCTCCCCGATGGCCGTGCCCCGATGTTGTGCGGTCGCACCCCCGGTCGCACCAACCTGGGACGCCAAAGGGGCCGAACAGCGGCGAAACGGCGCCGTAACGGCCCTCTCGACCCGGCATCAAACTTGCACTGCAACTGAAGGCACCGTCACCACTGGAGGAGACCATCATGAGCGCTGTATTGGCTGAATCGGTCATCCGGAACTGGGTTCCACAGATCGTCAACCACGACATCATGGATTGCACCGCCGAAGGCGTGATCGGCAATCACCTGTATTCCGGACGCGCTTTGGCCGCCACCGAACCGGGGGATCTGATCCAATTGCATCCGGATCTCCAGGGCGACTGGCCCTTCATCCACGACCACTACCAACGCGTAGGCCTGCATCACACCGAGGAGGTTCTTTGGGACATTGGCCACGAAGCCCTCGCGGCCTTTCCCGACCGAGCGGTATCGGTCTTCTTCTTCGGTCCGCACCAGCAACACGCACGACCGGACGCAGCCTGGTTTGAATCCGTCGCGGCGATCAATTCCAAGAACCGCTTCATGGAACTCGCCCATGAACTCGGGGTGCCGGTCCCGGACACCCGGACCTTCGCGGATGTCCGGCAGATCGACGCGCAGGCGATCGCCGAGGCCCCCTACCCCTGCTACCTGAAGGCCGCGGTCTCGGTGTCGGGGCTTGGCATCTATCGCTGCCAGGACGCGGCCGAATTGGCCCAGGCTCGAGGCCGCTTCGAGCCCGGTACATCGGTGCAGATTCAGCAGGAAGTCGTCACCGACACCTTCCTGAACCTGCAGTACGAGGTCCGCGACGGCCGCCTGCACCGCCTGGTCGCGACCGAGCAGGTCCTCGACGGCTTCGTGCACCAGGGCAATCGCTATCCGGCCTGCTGCGAACCCTGGGACGTGGTGGAGCCTCTGGCCGAATGGCTGCATGAACAGGGTATCCGCGGGGTGTTCGCCTTCGACGTCGCGGTGGTGACCGAATCCACGCCAGCCTCGGGCCCCATGTCGACCGCAGGCCGCTACCTGGCAATCGAGTGCAACCCCCGTTTCAACGGTGCCTCGTACCCGACGGTGGTGGCCCAGAAGCTCGGCATCGAGCAGTGGCTGGCGCGCACCTTTTGTACCCGCCATCGGGTTCTGGCCGACATCGACCTCTCGGGCATCGAATTCGATCCCGCGACCGGAACCGGCGTGGTGCTCGTAAACTGGGGACCGGTTCGGGTTGGCAAACTGATGGTGCTGCTGGCGGGCGACCCGGCGACGCAGGCCGACCTGGAGGCGACGCTGGAACGACGGCTGCAACGCTCGAGCTGAATACGGAAGCGCTACCGTCCACGGGATCTCGTGGCATGCTACGGCACCGACACGCCAAGCCACGAGGTGACCCATGGAACGTAGCTTTTCCCTGATGATTCACGGCGGCGCCGGTGCGCTCGACAATGTAAAAGACGAACGCATCGCCGTGCGCTACCTGGAAAGCATGCGGGTGGTCCTCGAACACGGTCGCACCATCCTGGGCAAGGGCGGTACCGCGGTGGAGGCAGTCGAGACCTGCGCCTCGCTGCTCGAGGACGACCCGTTGTTCAACGCCGGCTTCGGCTCGGTGTTGAACGAGCACGGCAAGGTCGAGATGGATGCCGGCATCATGGACGGCCGCACGCTCGCGGCCGGCGCGGTCGCTGCGATCGGCAACATCGCGAACCCCGTGCAGCTCGCGCGTCTGGTGATGGACCACAGCGAGCATGTGCTGCTGATCGGCGAAGGGGCGCTGCATTTCGCCGAACACTGCGGACTGAAACTGACGCCCGATCACTACTTCTTCACCCCGGATCGCATCGAACAACTGAATCAGGCCCGCCTGCACGGGCGCATCATGCTCGACCACGACGATCAGGGTGACCCGCAGAAATACGGCACCATCGGCGCCGTCGCCTGCGACCGCGAGGGCGATCTCGCGGCGGCCACCTCGACCGGCGGGATCGTGAACAAGCGCATGGGCCGCGTCGGCGATTCGCCGATCATCGGCGCCGGGGTCTACGCCGACAATGCCACCTGCGCGGTCTCGGCCACCGGCTATGGTGAGGAATTCATGCGCACCGTGTTTGCCAAGACCATCGCAGATGCGATCGAATTCCGCGACCTCGACGCGACCGCAGCCGTCGCCTACGGCATCGACTACCTGCGCCGCAAGGTCAACGGCCGCGGGGGTGCCATCTGTATCGACCGGCACGGCCGCTGCGCGAGCCAGATGACGACACCAAAGATGATCCACGGCTGGATCGAACAGGGCGGCGAGACACTTTGTCGTTTCTGACCGCCGTCGCTTCGGTCGGCATTCAATGGCATTTATACCCACTGCTTCCGCCCCCCATCCCGGATACCATGACCCTACGTCAAGCGTGAGCAGCATACGGGAACAACCCCTGCCAGGATCGTGGGCACGGGGGTAAACGGATCATTCCGGGTACACCGTACCCATGCCGTGCGGGATCCGATTGGGGCGGGATCCGGTGGGGCTTGACGCCGCGGGGTGGGCCCGGCCCTTCATGATCCACATACGAACACACAACCCGTGTGTAGCGGCACGGCCCCAGTGGCCTTTGCGCAGAATCCGATGACGACGGAAACAGGACGCAAACGGGACAGTCGCTGTCGTGCCGTTTCCCGGACTTATGCCGGTCCGGCTTTTGCAGGTCCGGGGGTACCCGGTTCCCATGCCACGTCCGGATCCAATGGCGCCGACGCGGGACCCTGCATCGCAACAGCGCCTGGCACACGAAGCCGCATACGCTGAACACGGTCGTCGTGCCCACCACGACACGAGGTCAGCCATAGGTCTTCAGGATCGCGAATAACAGCAAGGGCCAAGGGGTGCACAAGTGCGCATATTTGGACACCACGTTTCTCGTACCGCCATTTTGATGGCGGGGATCGAGGGCCTGATCATCCATCTTTGCCTCTACCTTGCACTGATGTTGCATACAGAGGCCTTCGCCCGCACCAGCGCGGCTTATCCCGAGGCCCCGGCCATCGCGGGCGTCGCCATTTTGGCGATGATGATCATGGGGCTCTATGACGCCGATCAACTGCGCAGCATCGGAGGCTACTTCAAGATCATCCTGCGCGTGGCCTTCGGCCTGTTGCTGGCCCTCGCGATGATCCTGCTCTTTCAGCAGATTTCACCTTTCCCTTTGTTGGAAACCACCGCACTCTTATTGGGTTTTGGTCTGGCCTTTATCGGCTTGATCGCGGGGCGGCGTATCTATCAGCAACTGGCGGTCATGCCGGCCTTTAAACGCCGACTGCTGGTCGTCGGTGCCGGAAGCCGCGCCCGGATCACGGAAACCGTTCATCCGGACCGGGCGCTCGATGAACTGCCCTACACCGTGGTCGCCTTCGTCACCCCGGAAGACGGACCCCCCGTCGACGTCGCTCCGGATCGCGTTCGTTACCTGCGTCGGGGCCAAAAATTGTTGGACCTGGTCCGGGACCTGAAGGCGCATGAAGTGGTCGTGGCCATTCGGAATCGCCGCGGCAGCCTCCCGATCAAGCAGTTACTGGAGTGCAAGCTGCATGGCATTACGGTCACCGACGTCTCGTCATTCTTCGAACGGGAACGCCAGCAACTGCGTCTGGATTCGCTCAACAGCAGTTGGCTGGTGTTCGGCGACGGGTTCCGGCAGAACGCATCCCGCATCGTCGTCAAACGCCTCCTGGATCTCGCGGCCAGTGCGGTCCTGCTCACGGTGACCCTGCCGGTCATGCTGATCACGGCGCTGGCCATCAAGCTTGAGAGCCCCGGGCCCGTCTTCTACTGGCAGACCCGCGTCGGAATGGGTAACGAGAACTTCGAGATCTGCAAATTCCGCAGCATGCGCGAGGACGCCGAACGCGATGGCGTGGCCCAGTGGGCGGTCAACAGCGATGATCGCGTGACCCGTGTCGGTCAGTGGATCCGCAAGCTGCGCATCGATGAATTGCCGCAGATCTTCAATGTGCTCAAGGGGGAGATGTCCTTTGTCGGCCCCCGCCCGGAACGGCCGTTCTTCGTGGAACAACTGAGCGATCAGATCCCGTACTTCCTGGTTCGTCACAGCATTCGTCCCGGCATCACCGGATGGGCCCAGGTGCGCTATCCCTACGGCGCCTCGGTGCAGGATGCCCGGGAGAAGCTGCAGTACGACCTCTATTACGTGAAGAATCACACGCTCTTTCTGGACGTCCTGATCATCCTGGAAACCATCGGCGTCGTCCTGTTCGGACGCGGTGCCCGCTAGCGGGATCCTGATGGCCATTACCGCCCTCAGCTACTTGACCGCCGCCCTGGCCTTCCTGGTCCTGGCCCTCCTGGTGCTGTTTCGCTGGCGCAATCGCCCGGGCAGCCTGTGGATCATCGTTGCAGCACTGCTCTCCGTCGTCTGGGCCTTCTATCTGGCCGTTACGCTCTGGCATTCCGAAAGCAGCGCCGCGCTCTCCGGAGGCCTGTTCGACGTGGCCCGAAACGCGGGGTGGTTTGCCGTGCTGCTGTCCCTGCTGGTCCGGGATGGCCAGCGAACCCCCTCCTCCTCGCGGTTTCTGCGCATCTGGATCGCGATCGCCGCCGCCTTCCTCGTCGCCCTGGTCCTGTCCCTGGTGATCCCGGGGATTCCTGGTGCCGAAGTGATGCACAGCATGAACCTTCTGCTGATGACCATCGCCGGCCTGGTGCTGGTCGAGCAGGTGTATCGGAACACCCCGCCGCAGCGCCGCTGGGGGATCAAGTTCCTGATCCTCAGTCTGGGCGCGATGTTCGCCTTCGACCTCTTCCTGTTCGCGGACCTGGTGCTGTTCCAGACTTTGGACAACCCCACCTGGCAGGCCCGAGGCTTCATCAACGCCCTGCTGGTGCCGCTGATCGCGATCTCGGTCAGCCGCCGCCAGCCTGGCAGCCAGGGTCCGGCGGTGTCCCGGCATCTGCTGTTCCACACGGCCGCCCTGACCGGAGCCGGAATCTACCTGCTCGCCGTCGGCGGTGCCGGTTACTACCTGCGTCACGTCGGCGGCGAACTCGGTGCCCTGCTGCAAGTCACTTTCCTGTTCGGCGCCGCATTGCTTCTGACCCTGGTGCTGTTCTCCGGCACCTTTCGAGCGCGCCTGCGGGTTCTGCTGGCCAAACACTTCTTCAAGTACAAATACGATTACCGACAGGAGTGGCTGCGCTTTACCGGCAAGATGTCCTCGCCGGACGCGACAATGCCGTTCAATCAACGCGCGATCCATGCCCTCGGCGAACTGGTAGAAAGTCCCGGCGGGCTGCTCTGGGTGCGCAGTGACGACGGTACCTTCGCAGCGGACGGGGTGCTGAACCTCGACGATGTCCGGTATCCGCCGCAAGAGGCCGATAGCCCGCTGGTGGATTTCCTGAATCGCACCGGCTGGGTGATCGAACTCGCCGAATACCGCCGCCATCCGGCGCTCTATGGTGGGCTGGAACTGCCGGCGTGGCTGCTACAGGAACCGCGGCACTGGGCCGTGATTCCGCTGCTGAAGGACGACGACCTGCAGGGCTTCGTGGTCCTCGCCACACCGCTGGCACCACACCGGATCGACTGGGAGGAACGCGATCTGCTGAGAACCGCCGGACGCCAGCTGGCGGCCTACGTGGCTCTGGTCCAGACCCACGAGGCCTTGCTGGAGGCGCGTCAGTTCGAGACCTTTCATCGCCTCACCGCGTTTCTGGTGCACGATTTGAAGAACGTCTCCGCGCAGCTGTCACTGATTTGCACCAACGCCGAGCGCCATGGGCAGAATCCTGAATTCATCCAGGACGCGTTTCGCACCGTGGCCAATGCCCGCGACCGGCTGGAGCGCACCCAGGCGCAACTGCGCAACGTGCAGCCGAAGGCGGAGCTGCCCGGCCAGGTCATCCCACTGCCGGACTTCCTGCACGAAGTCATAACCAACAGCCAGACCACGCAGCCGGTTCCCGAGTTGGAAATCCGGCGCGCTGCCGAGGTCAGTGGGGACCGGGAGGGCCTGTACAACGTGCTGCTGCATCTGGTGCGCAATGCCCAGGAGGCCACGCCGGCTCATGGACGGGTGCAACTGATCCTGGACACCGAAGCGTCCTGGGCCGTGATTCGGGTGGAGGACAACGGCGCCGGCATCGACGAAGAATTTCTACGCCGGCGCCTGTTCCGACCGTTTCAAACCACCAAGGGCAACGCCGGCATGGGCATCGGTCTGTACGAGGCGCGCGATCAGATCGTGCGCATGGGTGGACGCATCGATGTCCACAGCCGGCTCGGCGAGGGGACTCGATTCACCGTCCGACTGCCCCGGCATCCGCGACCCCCGGCCGCCTTGAATGCATCCTGACAACCGATCATCCACCCTAAAGGCAGGTGATCCGCTGATGAGCGATACCGAACCAACGATGCTGAAGCTTTTGATCGTCGAGGACGATGCGGGCCTGCAGAGCCAGCTGCGCTGGTGCTTCGAGGGCTACGAAATCCTTCAGGCCCAAGACCGCGCCAGCGCCATGGCGCTGATGCGCCGGCACGAGCCGGAACTGGTCACCCTGGATCTCGGCCTGCCGCCCGACCCGGCAAACGCCACCGAAGGGCTTGCCCTGCTCGAGGCGATCCTGTCGATGGCGCCGGAAACCAAGGTCATCGTGGTCACCGGCAACGACGATCGCAGCAATGCCCTGAAGGCCGTCGCCCTGGGTGCCTACGACTTCTACATCAAGCCCGTGGATGCCAGCGTCCTGCGGCTGATCGTCGACCGCGCCGCCCAACTCCACGAACTCGAGGCCGAGAACCGGCGGCTGATCCGCAAGACCGAATCGCCGCTCCAGGGGCTAATCACCGCGGACCCGGGCATGCTCAAGGTCTGCCGCATGATCGAACGGGTGGCGCCCTCCGATGCCACGGTACTGCTGCTCGGCGACAGCGGGACCGGCAAGGAGGTGCTCGCTCGGGCCCTGCACCACCTGAGTTCCCGCGCCGGCGAACGCTTCGTCGCCATCAACTGCGCGGCGATTCCCGAGAACCTGCTGGAAAGCGAGTTGTTCGGCTACGAGAAGGGCGCCTTCACCGGTGCCACCCGCCAGACCATCGGGAAGATCGAACACGCCCACAAGGGCACGCTGTTCCTGGACGAGATCGGCGATCTGCCGATGCACCTGCAGGCGAAGCTGTTGCGCTTTCTGCAGGAGCGCACGGTGGAGCGTCTCGGCGGGCGCAACGAGATCCCGGTGGACATCCGCGTGCTGGCCGCCACCAACCAGGACCTCGCTCGACTGATGAAGGCGGGCGATTTTCGGGAAGATCTCTACTACCGGATCAGCGAGATCTCGGTGACCATTCCACCGCTGCGGGAGCGCCAGGGCGACCGCAGCCTGCTCGCGCATGCCTTGCTGGAACGCTTCGCCCGGGACCAACGCAAGCCGTTGCGGGGCTTCACCAACGAAGCGGTCAATGCCATCGAGGGCTATGACTGGCCCGGCAACGTGCGCGAGATGGAGAATGTGATCCGGCGTGCCGTGATCATGGCCGACGACCCCCGCCTCGTTACCGCGGAGGATCTGGATCTCGACACGCCGGTCGAATCCATGGCGTTTCCGGCGCTGCGGGAGGTCCGGGATACCGCGGAACAGCAGGCGGTGCTGAAGGCCATGGGACGCTGCAACAGCAACATCGCCCACGCGGCCGAGCTTCTCGGCATCACCCGGCCTACGCTGTACAACCTGCTCGACAAGTACGGGCTGCGCTGAGCGCACACCCCGTGCATTGCATCCTTAGCACGGCAAACGCTGATCCTGTTCGCCAACGGCGGGCGCGATCGCGTCCCGATAGGACCAGACCTTGGCCGCATCCCGATGCCCGTCATTGTTGGAACAGGCATAGATCTGTGCCTGGGCGTCGCTCTCGACCAGCGGCGCACCCAGTCGGTCGATCAGTGCGGCCACAAACAGCGGGGAGACTGCGTCATACTCGGCCCGGCTCTCGATATCCGCCAGCAGTTGCGCGTGGATTTGGTTCAGGGTCTGCAAACGCGCCTCCCAGCCGGCCTCCGCAAGGGCGGAAAACCAGAAATCCGCAAGGTCCTGGGCCAGTTCATCGGTCCTCATGACGATTCCTTCACATTCGGCGTGTTCGGGCACCACCATCGGTTTCCCAGGAGTATGCAAGCTTTGGTCCATTACAGGCAAGCCATTGATACCCTGATTCTCTTCCCGTTACCGGAGCACCCGTGAACGCCTTGCCGCGCGCCAACGTAAAGTAGCCTGACACTCAGGGTTGCAGGTCCTTCTGGCGCAGCAGCTCCCGGGCATAGTCAATGGGTATGGCATAACTGATGCCGCTCGGCCGCTCCAGCGCGCTCTCGCGCCCCGCCTGTATGAACACCATATTGACCACGCCCAACACCTGCCCGGTGCCCGGGTCGAACAGGGGGCTGCCGCTGTTGCCGGGAAAGGCCGTGGCGTCCAGCTGGAAGATCGTGTAGGGATCCCGCATCCGCCGGATCAACGCCGGGTCCAGATCCCGGCTCGAACGTGCCGGCAGCACCACCGGGGCCACCGCGGCAATCGTGCCCCGATGCGTCGCCGCAAACAACCCCAGTACCGCACCGATCGGAAACCCGGTAAAGGCGATCCCCTGCCCCTCGCGCACTGCGGACGAATGGCCCAGGCGCAAGGCCGGCATCGGCTCGCCATCGATTTGCAGCAGCACCAGGTCGCGCGCTGGATCCCTGGCCACCGCACGCGCCCCGCGCGCCTGGACCTGGGTTCCCCGACCTGGCACGAACACCGCCAGGTACTCGCGTCGATCGGCATTGATCGCCTCGGGCAGAACGTGATCGTTGGTGAGCACGTGGCGCCCATCGCCCACCACGAAGCCCGTCCCCCGCAAGTCCATCCGCGGCTGCCGGGTCTCCTGATAGGTCCCGACCCCGACTACCGACGGCTTCACCCGCTCGATGGTCGTGGACAAGTCTCCCACCCCGCCCGCCTCCGAACCCAGGCTCAAACCGATCAGCGCCAAACCGCACAACCATCCGCCCAAGCCTATCCCCTGCTGTGCTTGCAAAGCCTCGTCTCTCATCGCATCACCTCAGGTCGTATTGAATCGGGAAGTGGGAATCGTGACTGTGGAATTGCAAAACCACGAACCGTAGATCCCATGGATTGCATCGCAATCCATGGGATCTACGGGGCTTCCGGTTTCCGGTTACGGTTGCGGATTCCATTTCTGGGCATCGCGGACGCGGGGCCGCAGATGGTACTGGTATTGATCCAGGTATCGGCTGGCCATGCCAGCAGCGGCATAGCGGTCCATGAACAGCGCCCGGGAAGCGACCACGGCCGACGCATCAAGCGGTGCCTGCGCCTGCTGTGCAATCGCCGCGGCCAGCAACGATGGCGTGGCGGGGGGCACGAGCGTGGCGCTGGGGCAGTCAGCCAACACCGCGGGCAGCCCGCCGACCCGCGTCGCGATGATCGGACACTTGGCGCGCAAGGCCTCCAGCACGGTGATCGGCAGGCCCTCGGTCAACGACGGCATCACCAGGGCGTCGAAGTGCCCGAGGTGGCCTGCGACATCGTCGAGATAGCCGGGCATCAGGAATTGCGTCTCCAACCGCTGCTCGGCAATCATTCGTTCCAGTTCGGGCCGCAGGCGCCCCTCCCCGAGCAGCACGAAGCCCACCTGCTGCAACGCGGCGCGATACTGCGCCACGGCCCGGATCAGATCGGCCAGTCCCTTCTCCGGGGAAAGCCGCCCCACGGCCACCAGGTTCACCCGATGGCGACCGACGAAGTCCGCGATCTTCGGCGGCAGGGGCCTGGGCGCGGGCGCCGTAGGGTCGATCCCGTTGGGGATGCATACGCACCGCCCGGTGTGGCGGATGGCCCGCGGCATCAGGCGGGCAACGCCGTTTCATGAGACTCGAGGCGATAAAGATTCGCTATCGACGCGGTCGGCAATCTCGCATTGTGCTAATAGATCCATGGGGAG
>PWGH01000189.1 GCA_003555285.1 Thioalkalivibrio sp. | reverse complement strand
GCCTGTGCCGGAGCCCGAGCCTGTGTCGGAGCCCGAGCCTGTGCCGGAGCCCGAGCCTGTGCCAAAGCCCGGGCCTGTACCGGAGCCCGGGCCAATACCGGAGCCAGTATCGAAGCCGATGCAGGAGCCAGTACCCCAACCGGTACCGGAACCCGTACCCGAGACGATACCTGCTGTGCCTGAGCCGAAACGGAAGCCGGAACCCGTTTCCGCACCGGCAGCGGAGTCGATCACTGCACCCAACTCGGAGGTAGCACCACCGGCCCCGTGGGGTGTGGAAACGGAATTAGAGCTGCGAACGCATTCCTCGACAGCAGGGGTCGATGATGAAGCCAGCGCTGAACATGAACCCACCCAACCGGCGGTGGCGGCGACCGAGGACCTCGCGCCGGATCGCGATCCCAACGATGCTCGTCTGGAATTGGCCGAAAGCTATCTGGCCATGGATGAGGCGGATCTGGCGGCAATGATTATTGACGAGACCCTAGAGGATGATCTGTCGCACGAGTATCGCACGAAGGCCGAAGCATTGAAGAAGCGGATCGAAGGGTCCGGCCCTTAGCCGGCGCCGTGCGGCATGGCGGAGCAAGAAACGCCAGGCCGACCTGACCCCGGGGCGGAGTAGCCGGGTCAGGGTTCGGTGGTGTCGATGCGGGCACCGGGGATTTCGAGCAGGCGCGCATGGCGCACGTCGCGCTCGCGGGCGGTCAGGTACTGCGAGATTCCCTCCTGCCGGGCCACCTCGGCCACCGCGAGGTATCCCGTGCGGTAAAGGCCTCCTGGATGTCCGGCATGCTCGCGACCACCTGGCTCAGGGCCCGTGCCTTGAGGCCCTCCTCCTCGATCGCGGACCGCAAGGACAAAAACAGGTCCTGCAATTGGCGTTGCTCGGCGCGTGCGGTGAGCTGGTTGATGTTGGAGAGCATTACGGGAAGGATGAGGCCAATCGTCAGCACCATGCGAACCCTACGGGCAGGTGAGGTCGAGGCTCAGCGGGAGACGGATCTGTTCGAGCGCCCGTTGATGGACATTCTCGGACCGGGGCAGCGGGCCGCCGGGGTGGCGGATGTGGAAATCGACGACAGCATGCGGGAGCGCCGGGCCGTGGCGCTGCTGGGAAGCCTGGAACTGGTGCCCCAGGTTGCCTGGGTCCATCCCGGCCAGCAGTCGGCCTGGGGTTACGAGACCCTGATGGACAACCGCCATTCTTTCCTCGGCACCGCCCATGCTCTAACCCGTGATGACTTCCAGTTCATCGGTGACGCCATCGACGCCGGCAGCCAGCGGCAGGATGCGCTGGATCAGCTGGCGATGCTGCGCCTGGCCCAGGGCATGCTGGAAACGCTGCTGGAAGCCGAATTGCTGGCCGGTAACCGGTTGGCGGCAGGCAGTTCCAGCCTGAACAACGCCGCCCTGGCCTACCGCAACGACCTGCAGGCCGGCAGCCTCTGGAAGCCGCTGCGCCAGGGTGACGCGATGAGCGAGGCGCAGGGATTCGCCTGGCGCCCGGATGCCGATATGCGCGCGCATTTTGCTGCCGAACTGGCTGTCGGCAAGCATCTGATCATGCCCACTACCCTCGCGACCCAGGCGCCTGGCCCCACCTGGTGGCAGCTGGATCCGGTGACCGGCGATATCGTCGGCTTCGGCCCGGATCGACGGGGCCAGTTCGTGGAGGCAATCCTGATGCTGATGAATTCCATCAACAACGCCCTGTCAGCGGTCCAGATGGTACAAAGCATCTGGGAATGCCTGTTCTTTGACGATCCCGAATGCTGTACCAAACAGGCGGCCGCCAAGGCAGGGGCCAACACGGCACTGAGTGGTTATTTCGCTTCCGCGGCCAAGGTGAGTAATGTGAATTTCGTGATTGGCCGAGACATCGTCCACGGCAAAGTGTTTGCCACGTTCCGCTCAACGAGATGGCGATCGGCGCAGCTGCGGGGCGGGTGGCCGATCAGTTCACTGATCGCATGAACGATCTGCCGGCATGCTAGTCATGAGGTCTGGAAACACGGCCGAGCCACGCGCCGTCACCAAGGCACTCAATGGGCTGCGCCGCGTACTGCTGGCGGCGGTCGTGCTGTTGCTGATCGGCGGCAACCTGGCCGGCGGCGGTCAGGCCGCCGCCGCCGCACTGGTCAGCGGTGATCAACTCCAGCTCCCCGCTTCGGGCTGTAACCGGGCGATCAGCCTGCACGTGCTGGATGCGTCCGTCGCGCCGGAGCTCGAAGGCAGGCAGTTACCCCGCGGCCATCAATGGCTGGTGCTCACCATACGGCTCGAGAACTGGATGCCGAGCGACCTGATCTACGGACTGGACTATCAGGAAGGGGTGCTCTTTGCCTCCCTGCCGCGCCAGCTCTATCTGCTGACCAATGACCGGCTGATAGCCCGGGCCGTATTGCCTGCGGATTCCAAGCTCAAATGCAGGAACCGTTCTGGTTGCCTGCCGGCAACCGGCCGCGTCAGTTTCAGCTGCTGTATCGCTTGCCGGCGGGCGTGAAGCTGGAGTACCTGGAGTACGGAGGCGTCTCCCTTAATACCGAGGTGGGACTGTCGCCAATACGCGGGCACTGCTCGCGGAGGTTGGCGCCCTTCGTCGGTGTGTTTGGCCGGTTGCTTCACGGTATCCGTTGGTCCCCCGCGCAGGGGTAATGTTCACGCATCGAATCCAGAAATACTTTACCCACCGGTCCTATCGAGCGGCATAGGCCCGACAGGAGACTGTTTTCCTGGATCGGGTCGTCCTTGCGGACATAATGCCAAAGTTGATCCGGGGTTCGATTGCGTTAATCGTCCGGTCGCGGTACGGACTTGATCGAGCGCGCTGCCGAAGTCCCGGCAATGATAATCACCGCAGCCAACGGGATCAGTGCTCCGGTTGCGTCAATCGCGATCAAGGTCAGCGACCCGAGCACGCACCATACAATGGGAATGAGCATGGTGACCCAGAGGGTGGGGCCGCGCAGGGCGATCAGCAGCACACCGAGCGTGGCGATGGCCGTGGGGTCGGGGTGCAGGCCGTAGGTCTCGGCATGGGTCAGGCCTG
>PWGH01000261.1 GCA_003555285.1 Thioalkalivibrio sp. | reverse complement strand
TGACTCGAAATCGTCGAAGGCGAGGATGCGGCCGACGTCGGGGTTGATCTGCAGGGTCACGGTTGCCCGGTACTCGGGGAGCATCAGCAGCGTCGCCATCAGCGTGATGATCAGCGCGGTGGCCAGTGCGCTGAAGACCACCGTCCTGCGCTTCAGCAGGATCCGCCAGTACTCGTGCAGGTCGATGCTGTCGTCGTCCTCCGGGGCCGGCGCCGGACGCTCGGGCAGCGCCGGCAGTCGGGCGTAACTGCTCACCGGCTTGAGGTGGTGGCCCGGACGGTCGCGGTCATTGCCGACGGTCATGGGCACCCCCCGAACGCGGTATACAGACGGCGGCCCGGGCCACGCGCGGCGGGCGCCCGGGTGTCCGGAATCATCACCTTCATCGCAACGGCCGCCACCCGAACAGCGCGAGTCCGGAAGCGTGTCGCCAGAAACCGGTCCAGCCGGCCTTGAGGGCGTTCGTGTCGACCATCACCACGTCGCCGTCGCGCAGCGGCATGTCCCGGGCCGGGTTATCGCGGATCTCCCGGTAGTTCACGTCCAGGTGGTTCCATTCGCCGGTGGCGGCATCGCGCCGCAGCACGCGCACGGCCGACTGGTTGGCCTCGAACTTCAGGCCGCCGGCCTCGGCCAGGGCCTTGAGCACGGTGATGTCCCCGCGCAGGTTGACCCCGCCCGGCCGGTTCACCGCGCCCTCGACGAAGACGAAGCCGCCGCGCGGAACGTTGATCAGCGCGGTCTCCCCGAGCACCACGTTGTTCTGGGCCGCATCGCGCATCAGGTCGTCGACGGCCACCAGCATGGAGCGTGTCTCGAGCTGGCCGTTCTCGGGGTTGCGGACCCGGTCGGTGACATGAACCACGTCACCCGCATCCCGCGTGACTCCGCCGGCCATGGCCAGGGCCTCGATCAGGCTGGTCTGGCGGCTCACCGAGTAGACGCGCGGGTTGGCGACGGCGCCGACGATGGTGAACTGCTGGCTGCGGTATTCGGTGACCCGCGCACTGGCCTGCGGGCTGCGCAGATAGGATTCCCCGTATTTCGCCGCGACCGTCTGCTCGATCTCGTCGAGGGTGAGCCCGGCGACCGCGACCTGGCCGACGAGCGGCATCATGATGTTGCCCCGCCCGTCGACGCGGTACTCGCGCGAGAGCTCGGGCACACCGAAGAACTCGATCTTGATCTGGTCCTCGGGACCGACCCGGTAGAGACCGCCGCCGGTGCCGGACTCCACGGCCAGCGACAGCAGTTCTTCGTTGAGGTCGGCTACCCGGGCCTCGCTGTCGATCTGCTCCTGGAACTCCTCGGCGGATACCGCCGGGGTCGACGTGGGCGGCGCGGAAGCGCAGCCGGCGAGGAGGAGTGCGGGGGCGAACAGGGCGGCCAGCCCGAGACGCCAGCGACCCGCGCGGCGGGGGGATGCGGCCCCGGGACGCGCACGAACCTGTCCGGTGCCAGTCCGTTCCTGCGCGAGGCGCGCTCCGGCCGGGTTCAGCCCGCGCAGGGATGCCTCGCGCGCACGGAGTCCCTGCCACGGTGCTGCAGTGCCCGGCCGTGCAGGTCCGCCGGCAAATCTTTGGAATCCATCACGAATGGTCGTGACCGTGGTCTGGCAACGGGCGGTCAACAAGGTACTCCGAAGTGATGCTACATCACTGGTGTGAACGGTATCAGGGGCTGGGTGGATCAGGGTCAGGATCGGGGGGGGGCGCACCATTACCGCCACCCCCACCGCCGCCCGCGGCCGCCGCCACGCCCGCGCCGGCCAGCGCCAGGCCGCCGATCACCAGCGGATTGGTGCCCGCGGGTGTGGGCTCCGGCGGTTCCGGCTCCGGCTCCGGTTCGGCCACGACCTCCGGATCGGGCTCCGGCGGCGGGGTGATCGCCTCGATCTGTGCGATCTCCATGCCCGGGCCCTCGCCGGTGAAGTTGACCCGCTGGTTGGCCTCGACCCGGTAATAGGTGTTGCCGTCGCGGTCGCCCACGCTCATGGTGCCGTCGCGCACGGTCACGCCCAGTTGCCCGTCGTCGCGGCGCTGCACGATGCCGAAGGCCCCGGCTCCGGGCGCGCTGACACGCGTATACTCGCCGTCGGGCTGCGTTGAGAGCACCGTGTTTCCGGTGGTAATGACCAGCGCCTTGCGCGACTCGGGGATCGCATACAGCAGCGCGCCGCTGTCGAGGCTCACGTGGATTCCGTCCGCGTCCCGGTGCAGCGAGGCCCGGGTGTCACGCGGAAAGCCGATGCTGACGCCGTGATCCAGGTCGAGGATCGCGGTACCACCGCGCGTGTCGATGCGATCGCCGGAGAACCAGGCGTAGCGGCTGCTGGACAGGCGCGTGTAGGTCTCGCCGTCCGGCGGCGCGATGCGCACCTGCCCATGGATCTCGAGGCTGCCGACCGGCCCGGCGGCTGCGGCGCCGGCCAGGGTCAGGCCCAGCGCGATCAGCGAACCGGCGAACAGACCAGACAGAAATTTCGGTGCGGACATGCGTTTCCCCTGCGTGTTTTCGGAACGGTCGTTGGCGGAATCGGCCCGTCGGACCAGTGGGTTACCCACGGGCGGCGAACACGCGTCGACCGGTTCTCCCTCACTGTATCGGCACCGACGGCGACACTCAACTCCTTTCGGCGACGGCCCCCGCATCATGCGCGCAGGCGCCGCAGCCAATCGATAAAGCCGCGCCGCGGGGCCGGCAGCGTCTCGTGCAGACGGCTGACATCAAGCGGCCGTCCCTCGGCCAGGGCGCGCGGGAAATCCTCCGTGAGCAGGGTGGCCGTCTCCGGCGAGGTCCAGTCTGCGACCGCCTCGCGCCCCGGCGTCAGTTGCGGGATGCGTCGGCTGTCGCGATGGGCGTCCGAGGCCAGCACGTGGATCAGGCCAGTGCGCACCATGCGCCGCGCCGCTTGTTGGGTCTTCGGGCCGAAACGCCCGATGCAGGACTGGGCGGTTACCTGCGCGAGGCAGCCCATCTCGACCCACTCGGCAAGCGGGTCGCTGTCGCGAACGAGGGCGCTGTTGCGCTCGGGGTGCGCGATGATCGGCTGCAAGCCCATGGCGAGAATGTC
>PWGH01000058.1 GCA_003555285.1 Thioalkalivibrio sp. | reverse complement strand
GGCCGCTTGATCCTGCGCCGAAAAATCGCGCTCGGGAATGACACGGGCAACCCGCTTGCCTCGGCGCGTGATGATGATTTCCTCGCCCGCCTCGACCTGGTCGAGCACGGACGAGAGGTGAGCTTTTGTCTCGGCGAGTGAAAGGGTACGCATGACCGGTTTCCTTCGGATGACCCGTTGGTCATTTGACTCTAGCACAGCGTGACGGGGCCAGATACTGGGCCACAGGGGCTCCGGGGCGTTGAAGGAGCGAGCCCGGCTCGCGACAGCGGCGACTGGGCGTTGCCGGTCAGTCGGCCCACAGTGCGTTCAGCGGGAAGCTGATCGCGTCGAACGGCGGGAGCTGGATGGCTTGGTCGTTCTCGGAGATTCCCAGCAGCAGCCAGCGACGGCGTTCCAGCCCTGGAAACGATAGCGCTGTTTATCGTACTATTAAGCGTTCGATTGACGGATCCCTGGAGGGTGCGATGAATCATCTGAGTGCCAATGATTTGAAAACACGCGGCGTGACCGCCATTGAAAGTGCGTTGGCGGAACACTCCGAGGCGATTGTCTCCGTGCGTGGCAAGGAGCGCTATGTGGTCATGGAGCTGGCGCAGTATCAGCATCTGCGCGAGTGCGAGTTGGAATCGGCGCTGGCCCAAGCCCGTGCCGATGTCGCCGCAGGCCGTGTCATCAGGGAGTCGGCGCAGGCTCATGTTGCGCGCCTGGAAGCCGAGGAATGAGCTTTAGGCTCGTTTTCTCGCAGAGCTACAACCGCCGTGCCGCCAAGTGGCTGAAGAAACATCCGGATCTGCGCGGCCAGTACCTGAAGACACTGCAGTTACTAGAGCTGAATCCCTTTCATCCTTCGCTGCGGCTGCATGCCCTAAGGGGCCGTCTGCAGGGCATTCACGCGGTTTCGATCAACCTGTCCCATCGCATCACGCTGGAGATGGTCATCTCGGAGGAGGAGATCATCTTGATCCATATCGGGGATCATCACGCCGTCTACGATTGATGCACAGATCACCCGTAGGAGCGGGTCCCGCCCGCGAATGGCATGCCAGGGCCGGTCAGTCGGCCCACAGTGCGTTCAGCGGGACGAGGTGCCATTCGGGGTCGTCCAGAATCCACCAGCCGCCCGGGCTGGGTGATCCAAGCGGGAATCCTGGACTAGGCGTCAGCCGACTGAGAGACTCGGAATCGACTCGTGTATCCTTGGGATTTGGAGGTGACGCCCATGCAGCAGCATTACACCGCGGTCCTAAAGCACGATGCCGATTGGTGGATCGGATGGGTAGCGGAAGTCCCCGGCGTGAACTGCCAGGAAGCCACTCGTGAGGAGCTCGTAGAGTCGCTGCGGAGCGCGTTGACAGAGGCCCTCGAGTTCAATCGAGCCGAGGCTCGTGAAGCCGCAGGTCAGGGATACGAAGAACTTTCCATAGCGGTATGAAGCGGCGCGATTTCTTGCGCCACATCACGGCATGCGGCTGTGAGCTGCTGCGCGAGGGCGGAAGCCACTCCTGGTGGCACCACCCCGAAACAAAGCGACGATCGGCTGTTCCTCGCCACAACGAGATCAGCAATCATTTGGCGCGGAAGATCTGCCGCGACTTAGGTGTTACCGAGCCCGATCGCTATTGAGTACCGAGCCCGATCGCTATTGAGTGCGTTGCAGCTTGAATCGCCGCACCAATGGCGCTGTAGCGCACTGATCAATCCCGTTGGTAAACCGGCACTCCCACGCGCTCGATATGCGCGAGCAGGTCAGGGTTTTCGACGGTGTGCTTCACGGCGAGATCGACTTTCCACGGGAGAAGGAGATCGTCGATTTCGCCGCTGAGCTTCAGCAGGTCTTCGATCTGCATGCTATCGGCCTCCAGGCACAGGTCGATGTCCGAGCCGGTACGGAAATTTCCCTTGGCGCGGGAACCGTAAAGGATGACGCGGTCGATCTGCGGCCAGGTTCGGAACAGGGCATTCAGACGTTCGAGCACCTGCGGCGGCAGGCCGTAGGGCTGTTGAGCCGCGTCGCTCATCCGCGGGTCTCGAGTTCTTCCATGCGCTTGAGGAACCGCTGGAACAGTCCGCGGTAGCGGCTCGTGATCCGGGTGGCGATCTCGGCAGCGACTCGCTCGTTGTACGTGTGCGCGGTCTGGTTACGGCTCTGGATCATTTCCATCCATCCCTCGCCATCTTCCACCAGGCCCTTGTTGAAGGCTTCCCGGACCGCGTCACGCGCGCCGGTGATCGCGGTGTTGCCCTGGTCGGCGAAGTAGTCCTTGATGATGTTCCAGGCGAGCTCGTGGGTGAACTTGAAGGCCTGGATCAGCCCCTGTCGTTCGAGCTCGGACAATGCTCGGGTTTCCGCCAGATCCACTGCTGCGCTCAGCTGCGCCAGCGCCCTGCGGTAGTTGGAGAGGCGTTGTCTCCAGCGGACATCCGGCTGGTTCATCGGTAATTTCTCCGGCGGGATGGCATTTGTCTCGTCTTGAGCTGTGAAGCTTGGGCTGCCACGCTAGAACCGCGCCACGTCGAAGCCCATGGCGATTCCGGCCTCGGCCATCACCGCATCGGCGGTGGCGAGCATCTCGATTCCGGCATGCGCGGCTTGGGCGAGGTGCACGGCATCGAGCGTGCGCAAGGGATGTTCTGGATAGCGGTTGATGAGATTCGACGCTTCGCCAAAGCGCGCGTCGTCCACCGGATAGCCTTGGAGCCAACCCCGATCCAGATCCTCGACAAAGGCCGCAAAGAGCACCGATTCCAGTTCTGCCGTCACTTCGCCCATGCGCCGGCGCCGGCTCAGCAGGGAGCGCATCTCCGTGCGGGTCAGGCTGCTGACCACCGCCACATCCAGCCCCTGGAGGTAATCGACGAAGGCTTCAGATTGAGGCTCGTTCAGGTACCACTTCGCCAGGGCGCTGGTATCCAGATAGGCGCGGCGTTCGTGACTCATCGCTCATCGCGTTCTGCGCGAATCAACGCCGCCGACGGGGTCGTCAGTTTCGCCATGCGCTGGCGCAGATCCGCGTGAGTTGGGCGCTGGCGATGCCGCGACACCGGCAGCACGCGTGCGATGGGCTGGCCGCGTCG
>PWGH01000178.1 GCA_003555285.1 Thioalkalivibrio sp. | reverse complement strand
TCCACCCGCCACAGCGCATCCGGGGTCTCGGGCCGGCGTTCGGCCAGAGCCAGTTGCATCGCGCGCCAGACCGGCACATAGGGCTGATACCCCAACCGATAGGCCTGCAGCGGCGGCGCCGGCGCCCGCCGCGGGTCCGGGTCCCGTTGGGTACTGGAATCGGAGGTGCGGTCAGTGCCGGAGCCCGTGTCCGCAGCAAGGGACGGTGCGGCCACTCGCTACAGCACCATATGCACGCGAGCACACTGCCCCAGTGCCTGGTACAACACATCCAGCTGGCCCTGGCTGGTGGCCGTGAGGGTGATGGTCACCCCCACGTATTTGCCGGCGCTGGACGTTCGCTGTGCAATTTCCACCGCCGCATCCCCGGACAAGTGCGTCTGTACGCAGGCCTCGACATCGGCGAAGAACGCCGGGTGCGCCTCACCGAGGACCTTGATCGGAAACCGGCAGGGGAATTTCAGCAGGGTCTCACGTTCATCCGTCATGCCTGGCCTCCAGAAGCGCGCTCTCCACGAAGGCGCGCTTGCCGCGTTGATAGAGGTCTCGGGCCCGCTGCCACAGCGGACCGGGGGTGCCGGAGCCCACCGGCTGGCCATCGAGCTGCAGTACCGGCAACAGCTCCTTGGTCGAACTGCTCAGCCAGATCTCGTCGGCGGTGCGCAACTCGGGCTCGGAGATCGGCCCCTCGACACAGGCCATCTGCCCATCGCGAAACAACGCCAGCAGGAAGGCGCGGGTTACACCGGGCAGGATGGCCGTGCTCAGTGCCGGGGTGCGCAGGGTCCCACCGCAAACCGCGAAGACATTGCTGGCCGCGCCCTCGGTCACCTGCCCGTCCCGCAGCAGGATGGCCTCGGCGGCCCCCCGCTCCACCGCCTGTTGCCGAACCAGGACGTTGGCCAGCAGCGCCACCGCCTTGATGTCGCAGCGGGCCCAGCGCGCATCCGGCAGGGTAATGGCCTGCACACCCGGCCCAGCGCCAATGGCGTCGACGGCCTTGATCGGGGTGACCATCGCGAAGACGGTCGGCGTACCCGCCTGCGGAAACGCGTGATCCCGCGCGGCGACGCCGCGTGTGATCTGTAGATAGATGGAGCGGTCGTCCCCGGGATTCAGCGCCAGCAGCCGTTCCAGCAGCGGCCGCCATTGGCCTCCCGGCAGCGGATCGTCCAGCCGGATGGCCTGCAGGGAGCGGGACAGGCGCGTCAGGTGGGCCTCGAGCAGGAACAGCACGCCATCGAAGGCGGGAATGACCTCATAGACCCCGTCGCCGAACAAAAACCCGCGATCCAGCGGCGAGATGCCGGCCCGTGCCAGCGGGAGGTATTCGCCGTTCAGGTACACGATCACCGGTCAAGGTCCGTCAGAACGGCCAGGCGGAACGGATCGCCAGCGCCGCGCTATCCCACAACCAGCGGAAGACGCCACCGGCCTCGACGGCCTCCAGGGCCACCAGGGGTTGCCGCGCCAGCACCTCGCCACCCAGGGTCACGACCACCTCGCCCAGCGTGTCGCCGGCATCGATCGG
This sequence comes from Thioalkalivibrio sp., assembly GCA_003555285.1. The sequence goes on along the minus strand of PWGH01000178.1, from coordinate 12,180 downwards.
GCCCATGTGGGGGCCGGTCAACTCCATCGTGGCCTGCAGACGATCGCTCTGTCCCTGCGGCAGCACGACCCAGAAGGATTCCGCCAACCCGGCCGGGACGCTGGACTGCGTGCCCTTGTAGATCCGGGGCTCCGCCAGCACCGTGCCGCGCTCGAACAACTCGCGGGACTCGAAGAAGCGCATGCCCCAGTTGATCAGCGCCTGCGATTCGTTGGCACGCAGAATGCCGCCGCGCTGGTGGTTGGGCGCATCGATCCCCATCACCACGGCGATCAGCCGCCGGTCGTTGCGCTTGGCCGAGGACACCAGGTTGTAGCCCGCCGCCGAGGTCCAGCCGGTCTTCAAGCCGTCGAAGCTTCCGTCCCGCCACAGCAGCAGATTGCGGTTGGACTGCTCGATGTCGGCGTAACGAAAGGACTTTTCGCTGTAGTAGCCGTAGAGGTCGGGAAAGTCCCGGATCAGCGCACGCGCCAGCCGGGCCATGTCGGCCGGCGTCGTATACTGGGCCTCGTCGCTGGGCAGGCCGTGCGGATTGGTGAAATAAGATCGCTGCATGCCGAGCGCCCGGGCCTGCGCGTTCATCAGGTCCACGAAGGCGCCCTCGGAACCGCCGATGAGTTCCGCCAGCGCGGTCGACGCATCGTTGCCGGACTGCACGATCATGCCGCGCAGCAAGTCCTCCACGCTCACCCGTTCGCCCACCTCGATGAACATCCGCGAGGCCCCGCGCATGCCGGTGCGCCAGGCACGCTCGCTGATCGTCACCTTGTCTTGCAGCCCCACCTTGCCGGCGTGGATCTCGCCGAACACGACGTAGGCGGTCATCAGCTTGGTCAGGCTCGCCGGTTCATGCTCGACGTCCGCATCCAGTGCGCCAAGACGCAGGCCGGAGTCGAAATCGAGCAGGATGAAGCTTTTGGCGGTGATGTCCGACGGCGGCTGCGGGATCACCCCCAGGGCTGCGGTGCCGGTGGCCCCGGGGGTCGGCAGGGGCTGTGCCCCGGCCGGGAACGTCAGCGTAAACAACAGGGAGCCGAGCAGGAGGATAAGAAATTTCTTCATGAAGGAGCTGAACCTGGAAGTGACAGTGGGAGTGACGGTGGCAACGATGACCTGCGAACGATAACAGGGATGGGCCCAGACCCGGCGTCCCGCAGGGACGCGATACCTGCAGGAAATTCCTGGGGTGGGTGAAGTCGCGATTCTACGCCTGCGGCCGCAAAAACGCAGCGCCGGCAAGGCCGGGACCCCCTAGTCCGTTACGATCCGATAGTCGGTTCGCACGGCTTCATGCAGCCGGTCCACGACCCGCTGGGCGGTCGCGGCCTCGGACCCGGAGGGCGCCGCGGCGGGGCCGACTTTTTGGCCGGCCGGTTTCACGTGCCGGACATGAACGCGGGCCACCCCCTGGTCGACCATGTCCAGGCGGTGGGCGGCGGCATAGGAAAGGTCGATGATCCGGTCGTCGACGAAGGGGCCGCGATCGTTCACACGCACGATCACGCGCTTGCTATTGTCCAGGTTGGTGACCTCGACATGACTCGGCAGCGGCAGGTGCCGATGGGCGGCCGTCATCTTGAACATGTCGTAGATTTCGCCGCTGGCCGTGCGCCGGCCGTGGAACTTGGTGCCATACCAGGAGGCCAGCCCTTTTTCCTCGTAGCCCTCACTGGAGGCGTTGGTCCGGTAGATCCGGCCGAAGACCTCGTATTGCGCCGGATTGCCATAGCGGCTGCGTGGCTCCGCCGTCGGCACCGCGTCCGGAATCAGTGCCAGATCCACCGGCACCCGGGCGGGATGGGGGTGTCCATCGCGGTCCCACCCGGCCGGGCCGCGGGCGCCATCGGGCGGACTGCCACAGGCCGCGACCACGAGGCCCGCCAGGATCGTGACGGGCAGGAGCATGACACGCAGCACACTCACCGGCAGGATCGACTCGAGATCGCCTTCACCGCGGTCGACGCGGCCGGCCTTGGCCGTGGGCGGCCCTCACCGGCGCAGCGCCTCGGTCAGCTCATGCACGGCCATCGCATACAAGGGGCTGCGATTGTAGCGGGTGATCACATAGAAATTGGGATAGCCCAGATAGAACGCATAGCCCTCCTCAAGCTCGAGGCGGATCAGGGAATACTGGCCATCCTCCACCACGGCCTCGGCGGGGAACACCCCGTGCGCGGCCAGCTCCGGTAGCGAGAACCGCGCCTGATAGCCGCCACCGAGCAGGGCTTCGTAGGCGTCGCCCTCGACCCGAGCGCGGGCCACCACCGGCGCGCCGGTCTGCCAATGATGTGCGCGGAAGTAATTCGCCACACTGCCGATCGCGTCGGGCCAGGAATGGATCAGGTCACGTCGGCCATCGCCGTTGAAATCCACCGCATAGGCCCGATAGCTGGACGAGATGAACTGCCCCCGGCCCATCGCCCCGGCGTAGGAACCGCGGGTCTCCCGCACGTCCAGGTCTTCCTCCTCGGCCAGCTGCAGGAAATGCCCGAGTTCGCTCCGAAAGAAGGCCTGGCGCGGCGGATAATCAAAGCCCAGGGTCACCAGCGCATCAAAGACCCGAAAGCCGCCGAGATTGCGCCCGTAGTTCGTCTCCACGCCGATGATCGCGGCGATCAGCGCCGGATCGACGCCGTAGGCCTCGCCGGCCCGCTCCAGCCACTCGCCCTGTTCGGCGATGAAGACCTCGCCACGTTCGATGCGCGGACTGTTCACAAAGATCGGCCGGTACTCGTACCAGGGCTTGGCCTCGGCCGGACGCGAGATCAGATCGAGGATGCGCTGCTGCGGCTCGACCGCGAGAAAGCCCTGCTCCAGCGTGGCGCGGTCCATGCCCAGGGCGACCTGCTCGTCGATGAAGGTCTGCACCTCGGCGCGTTCCAGATAGGGCGGTTCACCCGCCCGGAACTCCGTCTGCGTCTGCGAGCCGGCCACCCCCGGCAGGGCACAGGCCCCGAGCAGCGCGAGCACGAGGGCATAAACCGGGAAATGAAAAAAGAAAAGGCCCGAAGGGCCCCGCAGCGCAGAGGTCATCGATTCACCAGCCGTTGTTGAGAATGGATCGCCATCAGGATACCGAAGCCCACCATCAGCGTCACCAACGAGGTGCCGCCGTAGCTGACCAGCGGCAGCGGCACGCCAACCACCGGCAGCAGGCCGCTGACCATCCCGATGTTGACCACCATGTAGACCGCAAAGGTCAGGCTGATGCTGCCCGCGACCAGCCGCGAAAATCGATCCTGCGCCAGCGCGGCAATCCACAGCCCGCGCGCCACGATCAAAAAGTACAGGCCCAGCAGCACCAGGATGCCGAAGAACCCGAATTCCTCGGCATAGACGGCAAAGACGAAGTCGGTCGAACGTTCCGGCAGGAACTGCAGTTGTGACTGCGTGCCGTTCAGCCAGCCCTTCCCATACAGGCCGCCGGAGCCGATCGCGATCTTCGACTGGATGATGTGATACCCGGCCCCCAGCGGGTCCGACTCCGGATTGAACAGCGTCAGCACGCGCTGGCGCTGGTAGTCATGCATCTGGCTCCAGAGTGCGGGCACCGCCGCCGCGAGCACCAGGGCCAGGCCGACGAACCAGCGCCACCCCAGCCCGGCCAGGAAGACGACCAGCAGCCCGGCCGCACCCACCAGCAGGGCCGTACCCAGGTCCGGCTGCTGCATGATCAGCCACACCGGCAGCACGATCATCACGGCCACCACCAGCAGGTCGAGCACCCGCGGCGGCGCGGCGCGGCGCGCCAGGTACCAGGCCAGCATCAGCGGCATCGCGAGCTTCATGATTTCGGAGGGCTGAAAGCGGATCACCCCGAGATCCAGCCAACGCTGCGCGCCCTTGCCCATATCCCCGACCCACATCACCGCAACCAGCAGGCCGACGCCGACCAGGAACAGCCACGGCGACCAGGCACGCAGCACGAACATCGGAATCTGGGCGACCACCAACAACGCCGCGAGCCCGAAGCCGACGCGCAACAACTGCCGCTCGAGGGCGTGGACGCTCTCCCCCGAGGCACTGAACAGCACGACCAGGCCCAGCGCCAGCAGCAGGCCGATCAGCACCAGCAGCGTGCCATCCAGGCGCAGGCTGCGCAGCACCCATTGGGAGGTTGTCAACTCGCGTCCGGTCACGCTGATCATGGCGCAGCTCCGGCTTCGACCAGCAACCCGCGTGGCTCCAGATAGGCATCCATCACCTGGCGCGCGATGGGTGCGGCCACCCGGCCGCCGCTGCCGCCATGCTCGACCAGCACCGCGACCGCGATCTGCGGCGCCTCCGCCGGCGCATAACCGATGAACAGCGCGTGGTCCCACAGGCGACGATCCAGTTCGGATTCATCGTATTCCTGGTCCTTGGCCAGACCGAAGACCTGCGAGGTACCGGTCTTGCCGGCGATCCGGTAGGGCGGTGCGGTGCTGCCGATGCTGCCCCAGGCGGTGCCGTGGCGCGCATGCACCGCCTCGATCAAGGCCTCGTGAATGACCTCCCAATGCGCCGCGCTCGCGACCACCGGCGCCAGGTACTGCACCGATTGCGGCACCGGCTCTGCGACATTGTTCTCGCGCACCGCGCGCAACAGCCGCGGCTGGACGCGTTGGCCGCGGTTGGCCAGAGTGCTGGTGATATCGGCCAACTGCAGCGGCGTGTTCAAGGTGTAGCCCTGGCCGATGGCGGTGATCAGGGTCTCGCCCGGGAACCAGGGCAGGTTCTGCACCGAGCGCTTCCATTCCCGGCTGGGCAGAATCCCCGGGCGTTCTCCGGTGGCGTCGATACCGACGCGGCGTCCCAGGCCGAAGGCGTCGAACATCGGCGTCATGCGGTCGATGCCGAGCTTGTGTCCCACATCGTAGAAATAGACATCCGAGGACACCGCGATCGCCCGATTCATATCCACCCAGCCGTGTCCCGAACGGCGCCAGTCGCGGTATTGGCGTTCGTGGCCGGGCAACTGGAAGTAGCCGGTCGCAAACATGCGGCGTTCCGCGGTGGTGATTTCCTCTTCCAGAGCGGCGAGGGCCACGATCGGCTTCAGCGTCGAACCCGGCGGGTACTGTCCGCTCAGAGCCCGGTTGAACAGCGGGTTGTGGGGATCCGATTGCAGGGCCGAGAAGTCCCGGTGCGAGATGCCGTTGACGAAGGGATTGGGATCGAAGCCGGGCAGGCTGACCAGCGCCAGGACCTCGCCGGTCGCCGGATCCATCGCTACCACGGCGCCATCGCGCCCGGCCAGAGCCTCACGCGCCGCCTGCTGCAGGGCGACATCGATACTCAGGATCAGATCCTGGCCTGGCACCGGCGGCGTGATCGCCAGTTCGCGGATCACCCGACCCTGAGCATTGACTTCGACCTGCCGATACCCGGCAATGCCGTGCAGCACGTCCTCATAGAAGCGCTCGACGCCGGTCTTGCCGGTGTGCGAACTGCCGGCGTAGTTGCGCCGGTCCAGGCGCAACAGATCCTGTTCGTTGATCCGGCCCACATAGCCGACCGCATGCGCAAACTCCGCCCCCAGCGGGTAATGCCGCACCGGCCGCGCCTCGATCTCGACCCCCGGCAATTCCGATCGCGCGACCGCAATACGCGCCACCGTCTCGTCATCGAGCCCGGCCTTCAGCAACACCGGCTGGAACGGCCGACGTTGGCGCACCGCGGCCTGAAAACGTTCGATTTCGGCCGGGGACAGGTCGACCAACGGGGCCAGGCGCTTGAGCAGCAGCGGCAGATCCCCGGCCTGCTCCACCGTGACCTCGAGCTGATAGGACGGGCGGTTCTCGGCCAGCAACTGGCCATTGCGATCGTAGATCAGGCCACGCGTCGGCGGTATCGGCTCGATACGCAGCCGATTGTTCTCCGACAAGGTCGTGAAATGGGCATAGCCCTGGACCTGCAGACCGAACAGGCGCGTGCCGATCAGCAGCACCAACAGGAACAGGATCAGCAGCGACACCAACACCCGGATCGAAAAGCGGCGCTGATCCAGGGCTTCTTCGCGATAGGAATCCTGTCGGTCGATCAACATCGGCAAAAGGCCTGCGGGAGCGGTGGTACGGTGCGACGGCGCCAGGGGGTCCCCGGATCCGAGTTCACCCCGGAATTGGATTCACTCCGGAAATGGATCCACCCCCGAATGTGGGTTCGCGCCCGGATCGGGATTCACGCCCCGGCGCCGGGATCAGACCTTGCTTTTCTGATACCGCTTGAAGCTTGCCATGATCTCGGCCTTCGCCGACTCCGCGTCCGACCAACCCTCGACCTTCACCCACTTGTTCAATTCCATTTCCTTGTAGTGCCCAAAGAAATGGGTGATCTGGTCGAGCAGTTCCTTGTGCACGTCTTCGGGGCCGTGGATGCGCGCGTACTGCGGGTCGAGCTTGGTTACCGGCACCGCGAGGATCTTGGCATCCGGACCGGCCTCGTCCGACATGTTCAGCACGCCCACCGGCCGCGAACGCACCACCGCCCCGGGCACCAGCGGCACGGGGGTGATCACCAGCACATCCAGGGGATCGCCGTCCTCGGCCAGGGTGTGCGGTACAAACCCATAGTTACAGGGGTAGAACATCGCGACGGTCATGAAACGATCGACCACCAGCGCCCCGCTGTTCTTGTCGATCTCGTATTTGACCGGCTGTCCCAAGGCCGGTATCTCGATGACGACATTGATATCGTTCGGCAAATCGACACCGGCAATGATTTTACTCAGATCCATGATTCAGGCCCTCGCGGCTAGTTGGCCGCGCCATTATAGCGACGTTCCGGTTCAGAGGAATCGGCTTGAGGGGTGCGCCTGGAAATGCGCCTGCGATTGAACCCGTGAATCCGTTCGGGAATCGGGTTGCGGGGTCTTGCCCCAACAGGTATAAATCGGCGGGCGGAAACACCGGCCCCGCATGCATCCCGATCCTGGAGGCCGAAGATCCGATCGCGCGAGCCCGGCACCAGCGGCACGCACCCCAAGACGCCTTCCATGACACCCACCGGACGCAGCCCCCGACCATGACGGCTCCAACGCTGCACATCCCGGGTTCCACCGCCCTGCTCGCGCTGCTGGTCCTGATCACGCCGCCGGTGATGGCCGAAACCCCTTCGGACTGCCCGGTGCTGCCCGAGGCCTTCTGGCCGACGTTGCGCAGCCTGCCCTCCGATGTGATCGACATGGAGGCCGATTTCGTCGAGACCATACGCAACGAGCGCATCCATGCCCGCGGCGACGTCCGTCTGTTCGCCGAAGGCCGGCGCATCGACACCGAGCAGCTGGACTTCTTCGTGCCCTCCCGGCTGCTCGAACTCCCCGGGCCGACCCGCCTGTACGATGGCGAATTGCTCCTCGAGGCCCGCGAAGGCCATTTTCGAATCGACGAGGACCGCGGCGCATTTTCGGATGTCGCGTATTGGCTGCGGATGACCCGTGCGCGCGGCGACGCCGATCGGGTGATCGTGGATGATCCCGATCGGGTTCGGCTGGACCGCGGCCGCTACACGACCTGCCCCGAGGGCGACGACAGTTGGTGGCTTTCCGCCGGCCGCGTGCGCCTGGACCAGACGACCGGGCGCGGCTATGGGCACAACGTGACCGTGCGGTTCAAGAACGTGCCGATCTTCTACACCCCGTACATCAATTTCCCGATCGACGATCGGCGTCAGTCCGGTTTGCTGGCGCCCAGCGTCGGCTACAGCTCGAAAACCGGCCTCGATCTCGCCCTACCCTGGTACTGGAACATCGCCCCGAATTACGATGCCACGCTGACGCCGCGCCTGATCTCCGAACGCGGCCTGATGCTGGATTCAGAATGGCGCTACCTGCGCCCGGCGATGCGCGGCACCCTCGACCTCGCGTATCTGCCCGACGACCGGGAGGCCGAGCGCGACCGGCACCTGATCCGCTGGCGCCATCAGGCCACGCTGCGCCCCCAGCTTCGGCTGAACATCGACGCCAGCGATGCCTCGGACTCGAACTACTTCCAGGACTTCGGCACCGACCTGTTCAGTTCGAGCGTTGCGGTGCTCGAACGCCGTGCCGATCTGACCTTGACTCAACCCTTCTGGCGGCTCAGCGGGCGCGTCCAGGACTACCAATCGCTCGATCCCACGCTGGCGCCGAGGTCCGAGCCCTATCGGCGCCTGCCGCAGCTGCTGCTGGAATCGGGACGCACGCTGGATTCCGGCGTCTACGGGAGCCTGCGTGCCGAATTGGTGAACTTTGATCACGGGGATTTGGTGACCGGGATTCGCGCCGATGTGGACCCGGAGATCGGGTTTCGCCACGAACGCTTCGGCTATTTCATCGAACCCCGCGTGGGTCTGCGACACCCCCGCTACGCGCTGGACAACACCCTTCCCGGCACCGAAACCGACTTGAGCCGCACCGTGCCCCGGATCAGCGTCGACAGCGGTCTGTTCTTCGAGCGCCGCCTCGGCAACGGGAACCTGCAGACGCTGGAGCCGCGCGTGTTCTACGGCTACGTCCCGTTCCGCGATCAGGACGCGCTGCCGCGTTTCGATACCGGTGAACGGGACTTCAGCTTCGACAGCCTGTTCACCACCCGGCGCTTCGTCGGCGCCGACCGCGTGGGCGACACCCACCAGGTGACGACGGCCTTGACCAGCCGCATCGTCGACCCGATCAGCGGGACCGAGATACTTAGCGTGTCCGGCGGGCAGATCACCTATCTGGACGACCGCCGGGTGCGGCTGCGTCGCGGGGATCCGCCGCGCCGGGAAGGCCGCTCCGAACTCGCCGCGGAGGCGCGCGCCCGCTTCTCGCAGCACTGGCAGGGTCGCAGCTCGATCATGTTCGACACCGAACGCAACCGGGCGCGGCTGGCCACGGTCGCCGTGTCGTACCGGCCGCGAGAACGCGCCCTGATCAATCTGGGCTATCGCCTGCGCGAAGACCGGATCGAACAAACCGATGTCTCGGCGATCTGGCCCGTCACCGAGCGCTTCCAGGCCATCGGACGCTGGAATTACAGCCTGCGCGAGGAACGTGACCTCGAACTCCTGGCCGGGCTTGAGTATCGTACGTGTTGTTATGGAATGCAGTTTGCGCTGCGCCGATACCTGACGGATGCCGACGGAGAGTACAATACCGGCGTCTATTTTCAGCTGACGCTCAAAGGGTTGACGCGCTTCGACACCGGGCTGGACAGCCTGTTACGGGAAGGAATTGCCGGTTATGGAACACTTGAGAATCGCTAGCATCCGCTGGGCTGTCACCGCTCTGGGGGTCGCCCTGCTGGCCCTGCTGCTGGGGACCGGCACTGCGCTCGCCCAGATCCAGCCTCAGCCGGGGGATCGGTTCATGGACCGGATCGTCGCCGTGGTCGACGAGGACGTGATCACCCAGCGCGAACTGGTCGAACGGGTCGACATGGCCGAACAGCAACTGGCCGAGCGCGGCATTGCCATCCCGAATCACGATGCCTTCGTACGGCAGGTAATGGAGCGTCTGGTGCTCGAGCGGATTCAGCTGCAGGAGGCGCGGCGCGTGGGCATCAGCATCGACGAGACACGCCTGAATCGCACCATGGAGGGCATCGCCGCCGAGAACAACCTGTCGCTGCTGCAACTGCGCAATGCGCTGCAGGCCGAGGGCGTGGATTTCAACCAGTTTCGCCAGCAGATTCGCGATGAATTGATCATCGCGCAGCTTCGGCGCCGGCAGGTCGACGAACGCCTGCGCGTCGGCGATCAGGAAATCGACGACCTGATCGCCGCCGAAAGCGGCGCCATCGACCGCGACATCCGCTACCGGCTGGCCCACATCCTGGTCGCATTGCCGCAGGGTGCGGACTCCACCACCATCGCCCGGGCCCGGGAACAGGCGGAGGCGCTGCGGGTCCGGGCGCGCGCGGGCGAAGACTTCTCGGCGCTCGCGATCACGCACTCGGACGCGCCGGATGCGCTCGAGGGGGGCGATTTCGGCTGGCGTTCCGCCGCCGACATCCCGACCCTGTATGCCCGCACCGTGATTCTGATGGGCCCGGGCGAGATCAGTCCGGTGCTGCGTTCGCCCAGCGGGTTCCATCTGGTCAAGCTGCTGGAGCGCGAGGGCGGCGGGGATCTGGCGGTGCGTCAGACCCGCGCGCGGCACATCCTGATCAGCCCCGATCAGGTGCGTTCACCCCAGGAGGCCCGCGCTCAGGCGCAGGGCTTGTACAACCGCCTGCGCGAAGGGGCCAGCTTTGCCGATCTCGCCCGGGCCCACTCCGACGATACGGGTTCCGCGGCCCGCGGCGGCGATCTGGGCTGGCTGAGCCCCGGCGAAACCGTACCGGGCTTCGAGGAGGCAATGGAGGGGTTGTCGGTCGGCGAGATCAGCCCGCCGGTGCAGAGCCAGTTCGGCTGGCACGTGATCGAAGTCCTGGAACGACGCCAGGTCGACGCGTCGCGCGATCTGATGCGCGCGCGCGCCCAGGAGATCCTGCAGAACCGCAAGCGCGAGGAAGAAACCGAGCTCTGGCTCCGGCGCCTGCGCGACGAGGCCTTCATCGAATACCGCATCGAGGGTCTGGGTGCCTGAATACGGCCCCCAGAGTTCCTCGGAGCGAATCCCGACCGAGGACCGGGCCGCCAAAGGACGGGCCACCGAAAAACGGGCCGCCGGGGACCGGGCCGTCCCGCGTCTGGCGCTCACCGTCGGGGAGCCGTCCGGCATCGGACCCGACCTGATGCTGCAACTGGCACAACAGCCGGTTCCGGCGCAACGGGTGGTGATCGGGGATCCCGCGGTGCTGCACGCACGCGCGCGCCAACTGGGACTGTCCATCGCGCTGCCGGCCTTTGCCCCCGAGGGACCGCGGCAACCGACGCCGGCCGGCACGCTCGAACTCCTCGCGATCCCGGTCGCCGAATCGGTGCAGGCCGGTCGGCTGAACCCGGCCAATGCGCGGCATGTGCTGGATCTGCTGGAGACCGCGGCGGCCGGATGCCTGGACGGGCGTTTCGATGCCATGGTCACCGGGCCGGTGCACAAGGGCGTGATCAACCGCGCCGGCCATGCCTTCACCGGTCACACCGAATGGCTGGCCGAGCGCGCCGGCGGCGTGCATCCGGTGATGCTGCTCGCCGCCGGCTCGCTGCGGGTTGCCCTCGCGACCACGCACCTTCCCCTGCGTGCGGTGGCCGACGCCATCACCGGCGATCTGCTGACCGAGGTCCTGACCATCCTGGATCACGACCTGCGCCGGGACTTCGGCCTGCGGCGTCCGCGCATCGTGGTCTGCGGGCTGAATCCGCATGCCGGGGAACAGGGCGTGCTCGGCCATGAGGACGACACCGTGATCGCGCCGGTGCTCGAGCGCCTGCGCGCGCTGGGCCTCGATTTGCGCGGTCCGCTGCCGGCGGATACCGCCTTCACGCCCCGGGTCCTGCAGACCGCCGATGCAGTGCTCGCGATGTACCACGATCAGGGCCTGCCGGTGTTGAAACATGCCGGCTTCGGCGAGGCGGTGAATGTGACGCTGGGGCTGCCGTTCATCCGCACCTCGGTCGATCACGGCACCGCGCTGGATCTGGCCGGCACCGGGCGCGCCGAGGTCGGCAGCCTGCGCGCTGCAGAGCAACTCGCTTGCGATCTGGCGTTGGCGCGCCGACCCGGCCTCGCGCCATGAACCCGCGGACCACGCACCACCCCGTACTGCCGCGTCGGCGCTTCGGGCAGAACTTTCTGCACGATCCCGCGGTGCTGGCGCGAATCGTCGCCGCGATCGCACCCGCACCGGGCGACGCGATGATCGAGATCGGCCCCGGCCTCGGCGCGCTGACCGAACCCCTGTTGGCGCGACTCGACCGTCTGGAGGTGGTGGAACTCGACCGCGACCTGGTCACGTCGCTGCGCAGCCTGGCGCCGCCGGAGCGGCTGACGATCCACTCGGCCGACGCGCTGGCCTTCGATTTTGCGGCCCTGGCGCCACCGGCGCAGCGGCTGCGCATCGTCGGCAATCTGCCCTACAACATCTCGACGCCACTGCTGTTCCACCTGTTGAGTCAGGCCCATGCCGTCCGGGACATGCATTTTCTGCTGCAAAAGGAAGTGGTCGAACGGCTGGTGGCCGAGCCCGGCAGCAAGCGCTATGGCCGGTTGACCGTGATGCTTGCGGCCCGCGCCCGCGCGCTGCACCTGTTCAATGTGGGGTCCGGCGCCTTTCGTCCCGCACCCAAGGTGGAATC
>PWGH01000319.1 GCA_003555285.1 Thioalkalivibrio sp. | reverse complement strand
CACTTTGTTATTCTTCTATGTCTGGATTTTCCAATATCTCTAATGCCTTATTTTTATCTTCAAATCTAACTAAAACAAAAAGAGTGTCAAGGGGTTTTATAATGGTAGCGCCCCTTGGAGGAATCATATCTTTCTTCCTGACAATAGCTGTGACCTACTTTCGCATATTTTTTGGCAGGGTTCCCGCAGCCCATACGAGTCTCAACCTTGCGCGTGATTCCTGGCACAGGGCAAGCCCTATCCACAACGTTCTCATACGAGACTATCTCGTATGGGAGGGGCTTCACTCTTTGTATCAGGATAGCTAAGGCTTCCCAAGGAGGATAAACGAAGCCCCCTGCCTACGAGAATAATTATCCAGGTCAACCCAGAATTCCTATGTGATTGTCAAGGGTCTGCTCTTGATTGGCGCGTGAGTAAGACAACTATATTATACAAGGAGGGAAACGGATCATAAAGACTGGCACATAAACTTCTTTTGAAATCCAAAAGCAGACCCTGGTATCACTGTTTTTTGCTTAATCAGCGCTAGCAGGCAGTAGGTGATAAGCGCTATATACAGCTGGAGTTCTACTGCTTGTTCACCGTTACCGTAAAAATGCTTAACGTGCAAATGCTGCTTGAGCCATTTAAAAAAGATCTCTATCTGCCAGCGGTAACGGTAAATATCACCTATTTCCTCAGCGCTTAAGTTAAAGTCATTGGTAACAATAGTAATGGTTTTGCCTTCGGTATCGGTGGTTTCAACAATTCTTAAGGGATGCTGCATTTGGTTTAAGTCTTTTTTCCCCAGGATAACCTGGTGGTCTCGGATAAGATACCTTGTTCACAGTAGCTTTCAAATTTCTGATAATCTAAAGTAAAGGCAGCCTAGCAAAATTATTGACCGATCACAACAGCGGTTATGAACTAAGAATTGTACTTATTAGCAAGGTAATGCTTTCCTGCAAAATATAAATAAGCAATACGTGAAGAAGAGATGACAACAACAATGCCCGGGTTAAGCAAATTATCTGTATATTCTAAGGGAAATATTATCACTAAACCTATAGCTATAAGTGTTGCTATATACCCAATTGCATTACCCTTTTGGTTTAATTGTCTGTTTAATTCTTTGTCATACCAAGTTCCTGGAAATGCTATCCATATTAAAGCTTGAAGAATTAAAATAATTCCACCCGCAAAAATAAAATTATTAGACAATCTTAATCTAAACTCATTATCTAAATTAGAATAATCAGAAGAGATACAATCAGAATATATGCTTAATCCGATAATTAGTAAGCCTAAAAAAATAAATAATACTATGAAAAAATATCGCATATTACTTAACCCCTTTCCAAAACTGGTGTTTATTTTAAAATAAAAGTTACCATACTTACAGTATTATTAAAGAGCTTAATTAAATGTATGAACATGTGATCATGTTTTTGTTTCTTTTATAGTTTGTGGTAATTCCGGCTTTTCCCCCTTATATAAGGGGGAAAAGCCGTTGAAAATAGCATTTGTTTTTATTGTTGCTTATTGTGGTTCCATTCCAGTATAAATTACAGGTGGTGCTGGGGGGGGCGTATATAAATCTTATTCTTACACCATTACCTTCACAATTAACACCAAGAAGTTCCTGTACGGTATGAGCCGCTGCAGCTATAGCATATGCAACTGGGGCAACTGTTGAACTACCTACACCCGTTGCTGTAGCTATTATACCTACAATAGCACTTGCTCCTCTGCCAGCTATTAAAGCATTCCTTAGTTCGCGAGTGTTATCTTCACAAATATATAAGCGAGGTCCTTTCCATGTAAATTCTAATTTATTTTCCCCACTAGATCTAAACGTTTCCACCGTTAAAGAAGCATCATTTTTTTCCTTCTTCTTGTCTAATATATTTATTTCTAAGTCATTGGTTATTTCAACTTTACCTTTTTTTGATAGTTCATTTAATATATCCATCCATACTTTTACCTCTTCAACTATCTCATCTGGAACATCTACATGATTTTTGTAACTGTTTTGCAAAAAGATAGTTCCGTTACCTTTTACTTGTGCATAATCTTCTAATTTATCATAATATTCTTCTTTTTGATTAATTTCTTCTTCAGTCAACGTAATATTTCTAACATCGCCTCCTTCAAAATTATCAAATGATTTCGAGTGTTCAGGTGACCCCGCATCTTCCGGTGGTCCTGCTTCTACAGGTGCAGCAGATAATGTAAACAACAACGCAACTACCAAGCAAAGACTTACTGAACTTTTAAACACTTGCTTTTTCATTTCCCATTCTCCTCCCTTTTATTAGTAAATTTTAAGTAAAGGATCTCTGGTAGTGAATTACATATAACACCATCTACGTTAAATTATGTTTACATTAATTTAATTTACCAATATTGGCATTTATAATCTTAACATATAGTTTATGTCAGACTCAATCAAAAGGTTGTCATTTGGGAAATTTTTTTTTAAATATTATGGTTTTTATTATCAGGACAAATCTGCACGCTCCAGGCTGTCCCCGTTAAATTTGTAGAAGGGGATAAAAGACGGATCGGCTGGAGAAACGCGAAATAGTCTTATTTTATTTCTTTTTAAAACCCGCATTAACGGTAAAGAAGGCTATATTTATTTTTTATTTGAACATAAAAGCTACCAGGCTCCACAAACGGCTCTGCAACTATTAAAGTACATGGTTAAAATATGGGAGCAGAAATACCATCAAGAAAATAAAGCACACCTTCCGGCAATAATACCCACAGTAATCTATCACTGAGAAAACAAATGGAAGATCTCCCCCTGGTGCTGTACATCATAAGCGCGCGCAAAGATATTGAACTGGAAGATATCGTAGAAGCAGCCAAAACTGTTTCACCGGAAAGGAGTAAGATTATTATGAGTATAGCCGAGCAGCTAATAAATGAAGGCATGGAAAAAGGGATGGAGAAAGGAATGGAAAAAGGCATGGAAAAAGGAATAGAGAAAGGAATGGAAAAAGGAATCGAAAAAGTTGCCCGCCAGATGCTTGATAAAGAATTTGACTTGGAAACCATAGCCAGCTGTACCGGTCTATCCAAAAAAGATATTGAAAAACTAAAACAATAAAACAATGATTAT
>PWGH01000230.1 GCA_003555285.1 Thioalkalivibrio sp. | reverse complement strand
GGACGTATTTACGGCGTCCCCCCGACAGGGCTGCGCTCTCCAATGGGATCCACCCCAACCCGAAGGGCTGCGCCCTCCAATGGGATCCACCCCAACCCGACAGGGCTGCGCCCTCCGCTGGGATCCACATCACTCAGGGGCTTTCGGGTATTACGACCAACTGGCGGTCGCGCCAGAGGCAGAAGAAGACCCAGAGGAAGACCGGGACGTTCATCATCAGGCCGTAGAGCAGCGGGACCAGGCCCAGGGCCGGGAGTTGCAGGATGGCGAAGGCGACCATCATCGCGATGCCGGCATTTTGCACGCCCACCTCCACGGTGATCGCACGCACGCTGTCCTGCGGCAGGCGCAGCCGACGCGCGGCCTGATAGCCGAGCGTCATGCCCAGCATGCACAGCAGCAGCACGGCCAGGGCCTCGACGCTCACCAGGGACGGCAGGCGGCTCTGGTAGGCCAGAAAAAGGGCCACGACGATCGCCACCATCGCGGTGCCGGTGAAGACCTTCACCAGTCCCAGCCAGGCGACCACGTTGTACTTCGCCAGCCGCCAACGCAGCAGCATGCCGATCAGGGCCGGCAACAGGGTAACCAGCAGCAATTGCCCGACCGTCGGCCAGTAGGGCAGCGTGAAGCCCTGCCCCGCCAACCCCAGCTGCTCGAGGTTCCACCCCATGATCAGCGGCAGCGTGAACGGCACCAGCAACGCGGCCAGCGCGGTCAGGCTCACCGACAGCGCCAGATCGCCCTGGACCAGATAACTGAACATGTTCGAGGTGGCGCCACCCGGCACCAGCGCCACCAGCAGCAGCCCGGCGGCGGCCATCGGCGGCAGCGGCAGCACCAGAACCAGGCCCCAGGCCAGCAGCGGCAGGGCCAGCATCTGCAAACCGAGGCCCAGGAGCACCCGCCGCGGATGCCGACCGATGCGCAGAAAATCCTCCACCGTCAGGCTCAAGCCCATCGCCAGCATCACGCTGGCCAGTACCCAGGGCAGGATTACCTGCGCCAACCACACTGCCGACATTCGGTACCTTTGCTCCGGTTGAATCCCAAAGCCCAAGACCCCCGGGAATCAACAGCCCGGATATCTGGACTCCGGGCATGAAAATATCGGGTATCGCCAAGCCCGATGCACCCGATGCTAGACTGCGCACGGTCCGGCCGGACTCCGAGTTCAGCCCGACGCTCGACCAACGGAACGGCTCCTGTCGAAGCCAGAGTCCCGGCATCGCCCGGGTCGCGGCCAGGGGGGAGAATAGCAGTCCGCTCGCGCCACTCCCAGCGACAGTGCAATGGCAGCGGGCATTCAACACGAGGCCGTGGTGCCTCCCCATCGATGCGAACGCGCAGGATGCAAGGCCGGTGAACAAGCTTCAAATCTGGTGGCAGACCCTGCGCCCGCGCACCCTTCCCGCCGCCGTCGGCCCCGTGCTGTTGGGCCAGGCCCTGGTGGTAGCCGGCCACTTCTCCTGGCTGACCGCCGGCCTCTCCGTGCTGTGTGCCCTGAGCCTGCAACTGGCCGTCAACCTGGCCAACGATCTCTTCGACGGCTTGTCGGGCGTGGATCAGGCCGACCGCCTGGGTCCGACCCGCGCGCTCCAGGCCGGCCTGCTGCGTGCCGGCGAACTGCGCGCCGGCCTGCTGCTGACGCTCGGCATCGCCGTCGTCAGCGGGCTCTGGCTGATCGTGTTCGGGCACTGGCTGCTGTGGCTGCTGGGCGGATTGGCGCTGCTCGCCGTGCTCGGCTACAGCGGCGGCCGGCGGCCCTACGCCAACCGCGCGCTCGGGGAAGTCGCGGTCTGGTTCTTCTTCGGCCCGGTCGCCGTCCTCGGCAGCCTGCTCGCCCAGCGCAGTCCGATCGGCCCGGAGGCCGTGCTGGCCGCGGTGCTGGTGGGGCTGCCGATCGCCGCCATCCTGGTGGTGAACAATCTGCGCGACCGCCACACCGACCGGCGGGCCGGAAAATACACGCTCGCGGTGCACCTGGGGGCACGGCGAACGCGATGGCTGTTTGGGGTGCTGACCCTGGTTCCGGTACTGGTTTCGCTGCCGGTACACCTGCCGGGCTGGACCTGGCTCGCCTGGCTGCTGACCGCCTTCGCCGCCGTGGTCCTGAATCGGCACCTGCGCGGCCGGGACGGCGCAGCCCTGAACCCTCTACTGGGCTACACCGCGCTGTACTCGCTCCTGTTCGCGCTGTGGCTGGCCCTGCGCTTCACCGGGTGGCCGGCTTGAGTCGTCCGTCCCACCCTTGACGCACGACCGGCCTCAAGGGACCCTCAACGGGTTGGTCACGACGCTCCGTACCGCAACGCCACCAGGAACCACCGCAATGCCCGAGACCCACCCCACCACCACTGCGCCGCCGTCCCCCGCGCAGGACTCGTCTCAGGCTCTGGTCGGGGCCGGTCCGCGCGAGCACCTTACCCTGGTCTTCGGTGCCAGCGGCTACATCGGCAGCCATCTGGTCCCGCATCTTTTGGCGGCGGGGATTCCGGTGCGTGCGGCGGCCCGTTCGCCCGCGGTGCTCGAGGCCCGTGGCTGGGCCGGTGCCCATTTGGTGGCTGCCGATGCCTTGCAGCCGGAGACCCTCGCGGCGGCGCTGCACGGCGTCGGAACCGCCTACTACCTGGTGCATTCGATGGCAGCCGGGAAGGACTTCGGCCGCATCGATCGCACCGCGGCGGAAAATTTCGCCACGGCCGCAACCGCCGCCGGCGTGCACCGCATCGTGTACCTGGGCGGTCTGGTGCCGCCCTCTGCCGACACCGAACACATCGTGTCGCGCCGGCAGACCGGGGACATCCTGCGCCAGGGCAGCGTCCCGGTCACCGAGATCCGGGCCGGGATCATCGTGGGGCCCGGTTCGGCGGCCTTCGAGGTGATGCGGGATCTGGTGCTGCACCTGCCGGTGATGATCACGCCACGCTGGGTGCACTCGCAATCGCCGCCGATCGCACTGGACAATCTGCTCGACTACCTGCGGCGAGCCCCAACGATGGCCGATACCGCCGGGCGCATCCTCGATGCCGCCGGACCGGAAACCCTGAGCTACGGCGACATGATGCGCATCCTGGCCGAGGAGGCCGGGCGCCGTCCGCCGTGGATCATCAGCG
>PWGH01000159.1 GCA_003555285.1 Thioalkalivibrio sp. | reverse complement strand
CGCCCCGTGGCTCACCGTCTGGCGCGTCGCGGCGATCGTGGCGCTGATCGCGGCGTGGCCCCGGGTGGTGCCCTGGATGACGGCCGACCCGGCGGGGCGCGAGGCGCTGCTGGCCGCCCGCTGGCGGGTCGCGGCGTGGCTCGCAATCCTCGAGCTGGTCCTGGGACAGGGCCTGGTCACCGCCTTCGTTGCAGGCCTCGGCGGCTGACCGGAGAAGACCATGGGTGTCGACAGCTACCTGGAACTGTTCACCACCCTGTACGGTTGGACGCTGTACAACAACATCTGGTCGGTGCTGACCAGCACCGGCCTCGCGTTCATCCCGTTCATCGTGATCCTGATCCGCAACTTCGTCGCGGTGACCACCAGCATGGAGTTCAACGCCGGCGCCAGCGCCTCGGTGCGGCGCATGGAGATCGACATCGCGCTGGCGCTCACGGTGGTGGTGCTGGCCGCGCAGCCGGCCCTGAACCTCGAGGCCTCGACGCTCACCTATACCCCCGCACCAAGCCTCGAGAACCCAGTCCCCACGACGGTGGACGCCACGAACAGCGGGACCACCTACGGTCACCCCTCGGGCGGCTTCAACGCCGCGCCCACGAGCGTGCGCGTGCCCCTGTGGTGGTACGGCGTGATGGCGCTGTCCAGCGGCATGAACCACGCCGTGGTCGCCGGATTCCCGGCGAGCAACGAGCGGCGCGAGATGGAGCGCGCCCTGCGCACGGTGAACATCGAGGACCCGGCGCTGCAGCGCGAGGTCAACGAGTTCTACACGCGCTGCTACGTGCCGGCCCGCTCGAAGTACCTGGAGCAGCAGCCGGCCGAAGCGGCACCGCACATCGCGGCCCGGGGGCCGGATGATCCGGACTGGATCGGATCGCACGTGTATCGCAACGTGCCCGGGTACTATGACACGCTGCATGCGGAGATCCCGGTACCGGGAATCCCGGTGGACCTGAACCGGGACACCGATCGCTACTGGAACGATACCTCGGGCTCGATCGCGCACGGCATCCCGTACTGCCGGGAATGGTGGACACACCCGAGCCACGGTCTGCGCGAACGGCTGATCGAGGACAACAGCCGCACGCAGCGCGTCCGGGCCTGGGTCAGCTCCCAGTTCACCAGCGTCGATGCCGAAGAGCGCCAGGACCTGCTCGCGCGCCGTATCCTGGAGCGCACGCCCGCCACCTATTCACCGAACATGTCGGCGCAGCGGGCGCAGGCACAGGACCCGGGGATCATCGGCACCGCCGCGAGGATGTTCCACGTCGGTGCCGCCAGCGTGGGCCTGGTGACCTTCTACAACCTGGTCATGGAACCGACACTCACGCTGATCCTTCAGGCGCTTCCGTTTGTCCAGGCCCTGACGCTGATGGGCATCTACGCGCTCTTGCCGCTGGTCCTTGTGTTCGGGATGTACCAGCCCTCGATCCTGCTGCTTGGTGCGATCGGCATCTTCACCGTGAAGTTCTGGGCGGTGCTATGGCACCTCACCCTGTGGGTCGACAGCAACCTTTGGCAGTCCCTCTACCCCGACGGCGTGTCCTTCCTGCAGTCCGTCAGCGCCGAACACGGCATGAAACAGATCCTGATCACCATGATCACCGCGGCGATGTATGTCGGGCTGCCCCTCCTATGGACGATGATGATGGGGTGGGTGGGGTATCGGATGATGAGTGGTTTCGATACGTACGCGAGTAACATGACAGGCACAACCCAGCGAGCCGGCTCGTCTGGCGGGAGCACGGCACAACGTGCCGGGGGTGCGGTGCTCGGAGGCGGCAAGGGCAAGAAATAGTCCACGAGGAAGAGGGCTCTCGCGGTTGCGCCTAGCCGTCTGTATTGCCGAATCAGTCGCCGTTGTAAAGGGGGGACTGCGGCCGGCCGGAGTTGGCGACATCGTTGACGTCCAAGAGGTCGGGATCCAAAAACCCTGGATCAACGTCGTCGTCGCCCGAACGGCTTGCTGCGGATGCCACCACGGCGCCGCCCACGTGCGCACTCCCGCCCAGGGCCACCTTGCCCAGATCCCAACCGAGTCGCCCGACCGCCAGGCTGAAGCGCCGCAGGCCAATTCGCCGGATGGTCCGGACACTGGCAAACGTCGCCCACACGGCGATCGCAAGCAGTACAGATCCGAACACCAGACTCATCCCAATTGCCTCCAGACTTACATGCCCCGCTCGCTGCAGGGCCCGATCGTTCATTCTGTATCGGTGACCTGAACGCGCGGTGAACAGCGCGAAATGCATCACGGGGTCCGTCACTGCCCACAACGCGAAGACTAGACCATGAAACCACGGGGGTCAGCCAAGCGGTCTCTATCCCACACCCGGAACCGCGATCCAGGCCTCGAAGGGGTCGCACCGGCCTGGCCTGGGGTTGTGCTTCCGAACTGGTCGACGGTCTCGGGAGATCGGCCACCGTCCTCAGGCTGGCTTCCACAAGGCTGCGCTTGGGTCAAAGGGTTCGCAACGGGGAAAAGGGCGGGAAGGGAACGGAACGGCGAAGGGGAAGGGCCTTAACCGAAAGGGCTGCAAGGGATCCGGGGCACAGCGAGATGCCGGGCCTGAGTCTGGCGTCGCCCGAGACCGCGAAGGCGCATTACGGCCGCCGTCAACACGGACGGGACACCGTCGGGGTGAACCTGCGGCACGACAACGGCTCCATGCCGAACAACCGGCGTCCCGGATTCCGGGTCCCGGTCTGGCCGCACTGGGACGATGTGCAGGCCGTGCAGGACATGGTCGACCGCAAGGCGCGGAAAGCGGTGCCGGATCCGGGCATGGCTCCCTGAAGGCCGACGGGGAACGGCTTGGCATGGCGGCCGGTTGATCTGCCGCGATGCTGGTTCTCGGTCAACGAAGAACACAAGCTCCGCTCTCTCTCATGTCCCGGGGTACTTGCGCGAGATACGGTTCTCCACCCATTCCCCTTTGGCATCGTGATCATCCCACCACGATTCGGAACGGAAGTCGTGCAGGTCTTCTGCGATCTCCGTGATCACGTCCCGCAACTCCAGCGGCGCCAGCCATTGGTGCGGGATGGCATCGACGCCGTACAGCGTCCCCAGCAGGTTACCGGTGATCGACCCGGTGGAGTCGGAATCGCCGTCGTGG
>PWGH01000088.1 GCA_003555285.1 Thioalkalivibrio sp. | reverse complement strand
GGTAGACGCGCCGGACTCAAAATCCGGTTCTGGCAACAGAGTGCGAGTTCGATTCTCGCTCCCGGCACCAACCCTCAAAGATAGCCCACTTCTTTCTGGTGCCGGAAGGCCAGAACATACACCGCGTTGTCGCCCGGATCGTGACGGTACAGGGCCACGTAGCCGGAATCTCCGAAGGCCATCACCAGCTCGCGCAGCTCAGGCATTTCAGGGAACGGTCGGCCAATGTCGGGCGCCGATTCCAGCAACAGAAATTGTCGCTCGATCGCTTGGCCGGCCCGCTTGGCCGCTTGCGGAGCCTTATCGGCCAAGCGTCGCCGGCAGCGGTCCAGGCCTTGCGCCGCACCTTCGGTGATGATTACGGATGGCACTCCGGCACCGTCCCTTCGTCATCGGTGCCCCAAGTATTCAACCAACTGCGAACTTCCTGCCCGGTCAGGTGGCGGCCGGTTTCCTGGTAGGCCACCCAAGACGCCAAGGCTTCCTGCTTGAAGCCTTCGCGCGCCTCCTCGCGCTCGACGTACTGCCGGATGGCTTCGAGCATGATCCAGTGGGGCGAGCGGCGGCGCTGACTGGCAAGATTCTGGACGCGCCCTTTCAGCGTGTCGTCGATCTTGATCGATGTTGCCATGACGGGCTCCTATCACGTGGTAATACCTGGTGATAGCCTAGCCCTTTCCTGCTTTCGAGTCATCCTCCTGGAATCGGCCATCGACCTCTCAGCCGAATGACACTGGTGGGTGCGCTGCGCTTCACCCACCCCACACGGACGACGGAGCCCCCGCAGCACGCCCTCGAGTTGCACCCAGCGCTGAGAAGCCGTGTGCGGTACGCCTGTATATGCCGGCCACGCCGGCGATTCGGCATGTTGACGATGTCGCGCGGTTCCGGCCAGTGAACCAAGACTTGGACTGCCCGAACGTCGCCTGTTATTGTACTCATAAATAGGCCCTGAAGATTTCTTTGGTGCCATTAATGAGTAAAAAATGGCCAAACCGACTACGCGACCGTATTCCCGCTATAGCGTCGAGGCCGCGACCCTGCTGGGGCAGTTGATCCGGCAGGCGCGGATCGCGCGCAAGATCACCATCGCCGAGCTGGCGGAGCGCGCCGGGATGTCCAAGGCCTTGGTGCAGCGGATCGAAAAAGGCGACATGGGCTGCTCGATCGGGGCAGTCTTCGAAGCAGGGACCATCGTCGGCGTGCGGCTCTTCGAAGCCGACCTGCCGGCACTCTCCCGGCATCTCACGGCAACGACGCATACGCTAACACTTCTGCCGAAGAAGGTCCGACCCAGGGCGGTCCGGGATGACTTTTGAAAGCGGTTATGAGGAAGCCTATGTCTGGGTATGGCTGACGGGTGCGCCGGAACCCGTCGTCGCTGGGCGGTTGTCTCGTGACGGGCCGCGCCTGATCTTCAACTATGGCCGCAGCTACCTCGACCGCGAGAACGCAATCCCGATCTACCTGCCGGAACTGCCCCTGCGGACCGGGGCCATTGCGCCGCTGCCGAACCTGACGCTGCCAAGCTGCATCCGTGATGCCGCACCGGATGCGTGGGGGCGGCGCGTCATCCTGAATCGCAAATTCGGCAAGGCGAGAGAGGTTGACCTGGAGCGACTGGATGATCTGGCGTATCTGCTGGAATCAGGCTCCGACCGTATCGGCGCGCTCGATTTTCAACGCTCGTCGACGGAGTACGTGCCGCGAGGCCATGACGCCGCGTCTCTTGAGCAGTTGTTGCACGTGTCGGAAATGATCGATGCCGGCGTGCCGATTCCACAGGAACTGCATCAGGCCCTCTTTCAGGGTAGCTCCCTCGGTGGTGCGCGGCCCAAGGCCATGATTCAGGAGGGCGAGCGCAAATATATCGCCAAGTTCTCCTCTGCGACCGACACCCATGACGTGGTCAAGAGTGAGTTTATTGCGATGCGCATGGCCGCGCTGATTGGACTGGATGTCGCGCCCGTGAGGCTCGAACGGGTAACCGGAAAAGACGTCTTGCTGATCGAACGGTTTGACCGCGCGCCGGACAAGAGCGGCTGGTCCCGAAGGGCCATGGTCTCGGCGCTGACCCTGTTCGAACTCGACGAAATGATGGCCCGCTATGCGAGCTACCAGGATCTGGCCGAAATCATCCGGCACCGTTTCGTGGCACCGACGGCCTCCTTGCGGGAGCTGTATGGACGACTCGTGTTCAACGTCCTGTGCGGGAACACCGACGATCACGCGCGCAACCATGCCGCCTTCTGGGATGGCCAGACGCTGACTCTGACGCCGGCCTATGACATTTGTCCGCAGAACCGGGCCGGCAATGAAGCCACCCAGGCGATGCTGATCAAGGAGGGCAACCGGTTCAGCAAGCTGTCGGTGTGCCTGAAGGCGGCCGTCGACTTCCTGCTCGATGAAGACGAGGCCCTGACGCTCATGCAACATCAGATCGGCGTGGTCCGCGATAACCTGGGCGCGCTGTGCGATGAGACGGCCCTATCCGAGATGGACCGAAATCTCGTCATGCGCAGGCAGTTTCTCAATCCCTTTATCTTTGAAGACGCGCCGCAGGCGCTGAAGAAGCTGTGCGCTTCCGATGGCTGAACACGAGCCCCGGTCTTCGTTCCCGAGGCCAGGCAGGTCTTCAGTGCGTGCCGCCAGCCTTGCCTAGTCGCGCTGGGTCGTTCCGGCCTCGGAAACCACCCGCTTTTGATCCGGCTTGCCTTCGCCCCGGCGGCCCTTCATCCGGTCTGGCAGCGGCGGTATCAAGCCAGACTGGCGTTGCGGTACTCTGGCCGCCCGCGCCGAGCCAGGAGCCCACCCATGCCCCTTTCTGCGACCGACGCCGTAACCCTGTCCATCGAGGAATGCCTGCGGCTGACCACGGACTTCCTGACCGGCTCCATGCGCACGGCGCTGGAAACGGTGGAATATGAACGGCCCGACTGGAGCACCGGCGAAACCCGGACGGACCTAGCCTCCGCCGCCCGCGCCACCGTGCTCATGCGCCACCTGCCGGGTGACAGCGATGCCCAGTACCGCGTCGGCGCCTTCGGTGACGAACTGCGCATGGTGCTGCAACTCAATGTCTGGCGCTTCGTGATTGTCTACAGCCTGCCGGCTGGCGATCTGGTCGACG
>PWGH01000138.1 GCA_003555285.1 Thioalkalivibrio sp. | reverse complement strand
TGGACGACTTGAGCGTGTCCGGACCGGGCACACCCCGCACGGCTCGGGCACCCACCCACGAGCCATGGATGGCCATCTCCGAGCGCTCATGGACGACTTGAGCGTGTCCGGACCGGGCACACCCCGCACGGCTCGGGCACCAACCTTGGTGGGTCCCCAGCGCTGGGCCTGGCCTGCCCGTCGGGCGGGGTTTTGGGTATGCTGGGCGTGGTGGGGCGCACTCGAACGTCCCCGGGCCATAATAGTTCGGGTTCCAATGCTGTTCAGGGGGTTAGGGGTGAGAATTGCGACGTTGTGGACCGCCGCGCTGGCGGGGATGCTGGTTGCGTTCGGCGCACCGGCGACGGGTACCGCCAGCGGGATCAGTCCCCTGCCCGATCGCGCGCAGTTGCAGCTGGCCTCGGTGCATGCGGCGGTGGCGGCGTTGCCCTCGGCAACGCTGCTGTACGACAAGGCGGGCGATCATACGGCGCCGATCGCGTCGATCACCAAATTGATGACGGCCATGGTCGTGCTCGATTCCGCGGCGCCCCTGGGCGAGTGGTTGACGATCCTCGAACGCGAGCAGAAGCCGCCGGCCAATGCCTACTCGCGGATCCGCATCGGCTCCGAGGCGACGCGCAGCGACCTGTTGCGGATCACCCTGATGTCCTCGGAAAACCTGGCCGCCGATGTGCTGGCCCGACATCATCCGGGCGGGCGGGCGGCCTTCATTGCGGCGATGAACACGAAGGCGGTGGTCCTGGGCATGCACCAGACCCACTTCGTGGACCCCTCCGGCCTGTGGGTGGAAAACCGTTCCAGTGCCCATGACCTGGTGAAGATGGTCACGGCTGCGTATGCGTATCCGGAGATCCGGGAGATGTCGACCACGCCGCGGCACCGGGTGAATTTTCGCGGCCCGCGCTACAGCCTGGATTACGCCAACACCAACCCGCTGGTGCATTCCTCACGCTGGGACATCGGCCTGAGCAAGACGGGTTACCTGACCGAGGCCGGGCGCTGCCTGGTGATGGTCACCGAGGTCGAGGGCGAGCCGCTGGTGCTGGTGCTGCTCGATTCCCTCGGCAGCCGCACCCCGCTCGGGGATTCCGGACGCATCCGCCGCTGGCTGGAGACCGGGAGCGGCGGCGCCGTTGCCGGCGCGGCCCTCGACTACGAGCGTTCCCGCAGCGCCATCCTCGCCACCAGCGCCGCAAGCGACTGAGGCCGCAGCATCCACTGCGAGGGCATCGTCGGGTCGTTCCAGGCCCGGGGGCGCCCGTTGGATCAGGTCGCGCCTTCTTCCGGGGATCCGGCTTCGTTGAGCCGACGGATGAATCCCGGCATGAACCACAACAAGGCCACCAGCGCCAGCGCCACCAGCAGCAACTCGATCAGGTTCTCGCCCCCCGCGATCGCCTGACGGCTGGCATAACCGAGCCAGGTGTAGGCTGCCAGGTTCGGAATCAGGCCGATGCCGGTGGTCAGGGCATAGGTGCGCAGGCGAATATCGGTCACGCCGAGTGCGTAGTTGGTCGGGGCAAAGGGGAAGATCGGGATCAAGCGGGTCATCGCCACGAAGCGCCAGCCCTCGGCCTGCACGCCGCGCAACACTCGCCGCAGACGCGGGCCGGCGCGGCGGTGTACATAATCCCGGGCCAGGTAACGCCCAATTGCGAAGGCGAGCACCGCAGCGACGGTCGCGCTGGTGACACTGAGGACGGTGCCCAGCACCGGACCGAACAGGCCGCCCCCCAGCAACACCCAGAAGGTGGTCGGCAAAGGGAACATCGCGAGCAGCACGAAGGCGGCGATGAACAGCAGGTAGGCCCCCACGCCAAAGGCCTGGAACCACGCCTCGATGCCTACGAGATCGAAGGCCTCGAAGGGAATGTGGGTGATCAGATGGATCACGCCGATCGCGGCCAGCAGCGCGGCCGGGATCCACAGCCATGGACTCATCCACGCGCCCCGGAATTCTTCGCTGCGGGACTCTTCGCCCCGGGGCCCGCCACTCCGGATCGGTCGGCTCCGGAGCGATCCGCCTCGGATGGGTCCACTACGGGGGTGCCATGGTCTTCGAGATCATTGGGCGCTGAGGCATCGGCTCCCGGCGCCGAAGCCGGGTTGGATCCAGGGCGCAGGCTCTCCAGGCGCCGGGCCAGGAGTTCCTCGGTACCCGCCCGGCCCGGGGTATAGAAATGCCGGCCGAGCAGCGCCGGCGGCAGGTAGGTCTGGCCCCGGGCGAAGCCATCGGGTTCATCGTGATCGTAGCGATAACCCGCGCCGAAGCCCTCCTCGCGCATCAGGGCCGTGGGGGCGTTGCGCAGATGCAGCGGCACCTCCAGGCTGCCATGCGCCGCGATCGCCTCGCGCACCTGCCCGAGCGCCTGATAGGCCGAATTGCTCTTCGGGGCGCAGGCCAGTTCGACGACCGCCTGCACCAGGGCCAGATCGGCCTCCGGGCGCCCGAGCCGCTCCATCGTCTCCCAGGCGGCCAGTACCCGGCCGGCCAGGCCCACTGCGGCCAGGCCGATGTCCTCGTAGGCCATGCGCAACAGGCGCCGCCCGAGGTAGCCCGGATCCACGCCGGCATCCAGCATGCGCACCAGCCAATAGACCGCGGCATCCGGATCAGAGCCGCGCACGGACTTGTGCAGCGCCGAGATCTGATCGTAGTAGGCATCGCCCTGGCGATCGAAATGCAGCGTCTGCGCGCCCATCACCGCGCGCAGCGCCTCCGGGGTGATCTCGCCCTGATCGGCCAGGTCCGCGGCCGTCTCCAGCCAGTTCAACGCCCGCCGCGCGTCGCCGTCGGCCGCGGCCGCAAGGCGCTCGACCCAGTCGTCCGCGAGCCGCAGCGCCCGCGCGCCCAACCCACGGGCCCGGTCCTCGAGGGCCTTGCGCACCAGGCGGGCGATCGCATCGGCGTCCACCGCCTGCAGGCGGTACACGCGCAGGCGCGACAACAGGGCGTTGTTCAGCGCAAAGGAGGGGTTTTCGGTGGTCGCGCCGATGAAGCGGATCGTCCCGTCCTCGATGTGCGGCAGCAGGGCGTCCTGCTGGGCCTTGTTGAAGCGGTGGATCTCGTCAATGAAGAGGAGCGTTCCCTGCCCCTTCGCCGCCCGGCGCGCGCGCGCCTGCTCGACCAC
>PWGH01000213.1 GCA_003555285.1 Thioalkalivibrio sp. | reverse complement strand
GGTTCTCGGTCTCCTTGAAGTAGAACGCCTCGCCCTCGCGGTGCAGATACCAGGCCTTGTCGCGCAGGCGCTCCAGCGCTGCCAGGAACTCGTCGGCCTTGCGGTTGGGGGCAGCCAGGTACTCGATGATCTCGGCCTGGCTCAGACCAAAGTGCGCGCCCACGGAACGCGACAGCGACGAGGAAAGAATCAGCTTCGCGACCTGGGTGGCCGCGTCGCTCGCGAGTGCGTCATCGATCTCCTCGGCCCGCGCATTACCCTGGTCGGCGATGTCGTTGACCACCGCGGGCATCAGGGTCGAGTTCACGCGCTGGATCTCGTCGCGCACGGTGACGTCATTCAGGTCCAGGTGTTGGGTGCCGATCAGGAAAACGTCGTTGTCCGGGCGGTTCCAGACGCTGCGCAGCAGACGCGCGGTGAATTGCATCAAGCCGCGCGTCTGGCGGAAGCCCTCGTTTTCCTTGAACAGCGCAACGAGGTTCTTGAACGAGGGATGGAAGGGATAGGTCTCGCGCACTTCCTCGGCGACCTGTTCCATGCCGCGTGCGGTGATATAGCCGCCATCCTCGGCGGCTTTGACCTGCTCGGCGAAGGCCTCGGCGACCGAGTCGATCATCTCCTCAGGGGGCAGTTCGGTGAACAGGCGCTTCTTCAGGATCTCGTAGATCTCGTTGCCGGCGAGCTGCACCGGGGTGATGGTCTGCGCCTGACGGCGGGACTCCTGCTGGAGGTTCGACATCACGCGGGCGAGATCACGGGTCTGCGCGTCGTAGCTGCCGGCCAGGTTTGCGATAACCACACAGCAGCGCGGCAGCTTGATCGACGCGCTGAGGAGCGTGCCGAGCGAGAAGGTCACCAGGTCCGCGAGCGTGCCCCTGCCGACAGCACGGGCGTTGGCGTTCAGCAGGTACGGCGGCAGCTCGTCCAGCAGGATCAGGGTCGGCTCATCACCGATGATCTCCATCCACTTCGACTCGTCGATGCTGCGCGGCCCGTCGATCCAGAACGGACGCACCAGGTCTGCCTTGCCAAGCTGTTGGCCGATCTCCCCCCAGATGTAGTGCTCGGGGTCGTTACGGCCGTTGAAGGCGGCTATGCGCGCGGCGCCGAAGTCGAGCCGGTCGGCGAGGTCCTGCGGGAGCACGGAGGGGCGAAGATGCGGATGCCGCGCCAGCAGGCCGAGCGCCACCATCAGGTGGGTCTTACCACCACCCATCGCCTGCGCCAGCTCGAAGGCCGCCTGGTCGGATTTTCCGGCGAGGCGCAGAAGGCCCTCGCGGAACAGGGCCTCCATGCCTTGGGTGACGTAGTTGCGGGCGAAGAACTCCTCCCCGTTGCCCTCTTCCTTGATCAGGTCCGACAGATTCTCGATCGCCTCTGACATCCGGTAGTCGTGGACCATCGGATGGATCGCGCAAGCGTCCCGGACTGTTCTCAGCATCCCCCACCTCGACCGCTGACTGCGATTCTCTCGCCCGGAGTATAACGGCCCAATTCGCTCGCGTACCGCCGCGGTGGGGTCGGCTCAGACAGAGTGATCCACCAACCATTGTCTTGCTTACTGCTTCGCGGGCCGCAGCGCGAGGTTCGCACTATCAGACCCGTCATACACGAAACCAAGGACTGCGCGTGAGTGGCGAGCCCCGATCGGCATAACCGGAGCACCCTGGACGCGTGGCGGACCGAAACCCTTTCTTCGGGAGCGACCACGCGCCTCGCCCTCAAGAATCCAGACGGCGACCCTCCCAGAGTACCCCCACTTCGCCAAGCATCGACTCTAGCTGCGGTCGAAACGCCTGGATGCGGCATTCGGCTTCAGCGATCTGCGCAGGAGTCATTTTCTCTCCGCAGCAGTCTCGGTTATGAGTGGCTCCCGTATCGGTTCCGACACTGCCGAGGCTGAACCACACGTACGCCGCCACCAAGTCCACGGGGAGGCCGCGCCCGGCCTCGCACATGATCCCTAAGTTGTTCTGGGCCCCGGCATGCCCCTGCGCGGCCGCTCGGTGATACCAACGAATGGCTTCGGGGTAGTTAGGCTTGCCTCGCCCGTAACAATGCAGCACTCCGAGCGCGTGTTGGGCTCCCGCGAGGCCAGCCTCCGCGGCCTTCAGATACCAGCGTATGGCGTCCTTCTTGCTCCGCCTGATGCCGCGCCCATCGGCGTACGCATTACCAAGATTCAGTTGCGCGTCCAGATGGCCTTGCTCAGCGGCGGCGCGAAAGTACTTCACCGCCTCCTCCTGGTTCTCCTCGACGCCGACCCCATCGTTCAGCATGTTGCCCAGCGAGAACTGCCCATCGGCCCATCCCTGTTCCGCCGACTTTCGATACCACCTGACCGCGAGGGCTTCGTCCTTTTCCACGCCCTCCCCGGACTCGTATGCCCATCCGAGCTGGCGCTGGCCCCCCGGACGGCCTTGTTCTGCCGCGAGCCGATAGCACCAAACCGCACCGGCGAAGTCTTGCCTCGTACCTCGCCCGTCGGCACACATCTGGCCGAGATGGAACTGCGCGTCCGCATCACCCTGTCCGGCCGCTTTGCGATACCAGCCCACCGCCTGCTTCTCGTCCTGGGTTGTTCCAATCCCTCGTTCGAGCAGCCACCCAAGGTTGTACTGTGAAATGGCGTATCCCTGTTCAGCTGCACGGCGAAACCAATGGAGGGCGCTCACCTCGTCCTGTGGCCCGCCGTCGCCGACCAAGCGCATCACGCCTAGGTTGTGCTGGGCCTCGGCGCCCCCCCTCTCGGCCGCATGCTGGAGTGCGCGGCGCGCAGAGACCATCTCGCCGCGCGCGTACGCGGAGTAGCCATCGTCGTCGTTGAGTTCCGGTTCTGCCTCGTTGGCGGGACAACTGCCCCAGAGGATGTTGGAGAAGTGAGAGTCGAAGGACATGTGCTGGTACTCCTGGTGAATGGAACCACCAGTCTGCGCTCATCGTTTTGGGGCTGTGGCTTGCATCGGCTGGCACGGTCTTGGGGGCTCGCACGCTCTCAGCACCCAGCGCGAAGCACCAAGCACTCAGCGCGAAGCACGTCGTCCCGGGAGCCAAGGTCCAAGCGCGAGGTGCTCAGTGCTAAGGGCGAAGTGCCCAGTGTTGGTCTTTGTTCCCAGCGGGGCCCGCTATATCGCCCCCACCTAGGCCCGAAGTCT
>PWGH01000320.1 GCA_003555285.1 Thioalkalivibrio sp. | reverse complement strand
GGGCGGGCCTCCAGGAGCGGGCCTCCGGGGGTCAGGCGTCGCGGAGCTGGCGCAGGACGTACTGCAGGATGCCGCCGTGGCGGTAGTACAGCAGCTCCTGCGGCGTGTCGATGCGCACGATGGTGGAAAACCGCTGCGTGTTGCCATCCGCCTGCCGCGCCTGCACCGTGAGCTCACGCCGTTGCGGGAGATCGCCGGCGATCCATTCGGCCAGCCCCTCGATGTCGAAGACCTCGTGACCGGTGAGCCCGAGCGAGGCGACCGAATCCTGGGCGTGAAACTGCAGCGGCAGCACGCCCATGCCGATCAGGTTGCTGCGGTGGATGCGCTCATAGCTCTGGGCGATCACGGCCCGGATACCCTGCAGGTGCGGCCCCTTGGCGGCCCAGTCACGACTTGAGCCGGAACCGTAGTCCCGACCGGCGAGCACGATCAGCGGGATGCCCTGCGCCTGATAGCGCCGGGCGGCATCATACATGCTCAGGATCTCGCCGCTGGGCCGATGGGCGGTGACGCCGCCCTCGACCCCGGGGACCAATTGATTGCGGATCCGGAGGTTGGCGAAGGTGCCGCGCACCATCACCTCGTGATTGCCGCGCCGCGCCCCGTAGCTGTTGAAGGCATCCGCCGCCACCCCCTGTTCGAGCAGATAGCGGCCCGCGGGTGAGTCGGCCGGAATGCCCCCGGCCGGCGAGATGTGGTCGGTGGTCACGCTATCGCGAAGGACCGCGATCGCGCGGGCCGACCGGATCTCGGCCACCGCGTCCGGGGCCTCTTTCGCCATGCCATCGAAGTAGCTCGGTCGGCGGATGTAGGTCGAATCGGGTTGCCAGGCGAAGCGGTCTCCGCCCGGAACCGCCAGTTCGCTCCAGCGCTGATCGCCCTGGTAGACCGCCCCGTAGGAGCGGCGGTACATCTGCGATTCGATCGCGCTCTGCACCACCGCCTGCACCTCTTCGTGGGTCGGCCAGATGTCCTTCAGGAAGACCGGGTGCCCGTCGGGGTCGTGGCCCAGGGGTTCCTCGTTGAGGTCGATGTCCATGTGCCCGGCGAGGGCATACGCGACCACCAGGGGCGGCGACATCAGGTGGTTCGCGCGCACCGCCGACTGGATCCGCCCCTCGAAGTTGCGGTTGCCGGACAGGACCGATGCGACGACCAGGTTGCCCTCCCGGATCGCCTGCGACACCGGCTCCGGTAGGGGCCCGGAGTTGCCGATGCACGTGGTGCGGGTAGCGCGTTGACGAGACGAACGCCGATCACCGGCGGAATCAGCATCGAGACCGGCTGGCCGAGCATCGCCGCCTCGGCCTCGATGCCGCCCACGCCCCAGCCGAGGACGCCGAGGCCGTTGATCATCGGGGTGTGGGAATCGGTGCCGACCAGGGTGTCCGGATACGCCTGCGGCCGATCGCCCTGCGGTGCCGCGACGTTTTCGTCCGAGGTGAAGACCACGCGCGCCAGGTGCTCCAGGTTGACCTGATGCACGATCCCGGTATTGGGCGGCACGACTTTCAGGTTCTGGAAGGCCTGTTGGCCCCATTTCAGAAAGGCATAGCGCTCGAGGTTCCGGGCGTAGTCCAGATCCTGGTTGATGCCAAAGGCCGCCGCCGAGCCGAAGGCATCGACCTGCACCGAGTGATCGACCACCAGTTCGACCGGCTGCAAGGGGTCGATCCGTTTCGGGTCGCCGCCCAGCTCGGCCATCGCATCGCGCATCGCCGCCAGATCCACGAGCGCCGGGACGCCGGTGAAGTCCTGCAGGAGCACGCGCGCCGGCGTGAAGGCGATCTCCCGGGTCGAGGGGGTCTTCGGATCCCATCGGCTCAGCGCCTCGATGTCCTCGGGGGTCACCGAAACGCCGTCCTCCAGGCGCAGCAGGTTTTCGAGCAGGATGCGCAACGAATACGGCAGCCGACCAACGGGCATGCCGACACGCTCCAGGGCCTCCAGGCGGAAGATCTCGTATTCGCGTTCGCCCACGCGCAGGATGTCGCGGGCCCCGAAGCTGTTCGCCATGTCGTGCCTCCACACGTCGGGCCTCCTGGCGTCAGAACATTTCACCCTCCAGTTCCAGGTAGACCGCATGGGCATTGCGCCGATGGGTCTCGTCGAAGGCCGGAAGCCCCCGATACTGCGACCAGTCGGCACGGGCATAGGCTTCGTCGAAGGACAGGAAGTCCTGCACCGCCGCCGCCATCGTCTCGCGCAGATCCTCCAGGTAACCGCGGGTGAAGCGGACGGCGCGGGCTGCGTGTGCGGTGGCCTCGCCGTGACCGGGAATCAGGAAGGACGGACGCATCGCCTCGACCTGGTCCAGTCGCTCGATCCAGTTTCGGGTGTTCACGCCCTCGTCGCCCAGAAACGGCAGACGGCCGTCGAAGACGATATCGCCGGCAAAGACGACGCCGGTGTCCTCGACCACCAGGATCACGTCGTCCGGCGCATGAGCGGGCCCCGCGTGCAGCAGCCGAAAGTTCTTGTCGCCGAGCCGAAAACGGTGCTCCTCGTCGAAGAAGGCATCCGGGTGCACCACCCGGGTGTGCTCGTCGACCCAGGGGAACAGCACGTCGCGCCGTTGCGCCAGGCGCAGCCGTGCGGTGTCGCTGCCGAGGTATTCATCCGCACGCCGCTGCGCGATGATGCGCGCCTGGGTGTGTTCGGCGAAGGCCTGGAGCCCGTAGATGTGATCGGCATGGTAGTGCCCGGCGATCACGATCTCGATCGGCTCATCGGTGACCTCGCGAATGCGTCGGAGCAGTTCGAAGCCGAGCGCCGGCGTGCCCAGGGCGTCGTAGACGACCACCCCGTCGCCGGGGGTCACGAAGCCGGCGTTCGAGGTATGCCCCTGGTTGTCCGCGCTCGGGATGCCGGCCTGGCCGAGCACATACCAGGTGTCGGCCCCTTCGACGGCATGCGCGGTGGTATCGACGGTGACCGGGGCGTAGGGGTTCTCGGGAACGGCCATGATGCGCTCCTCTTGTTGACCGCCGGTGCCAGAAGCAGTCCTGACCCCAACCGTAGATCCCCACCCCCCCAGGGGTCAAGACCGTCGATTCCCCGTACCGGGAGCCATCCTCAAGATCGTCCCGGTGCCGTGCGGCACCATACGCCCCCACCCCCCCCCACCGCACCCCACCTTTCAGCCCCACCCACAGCGCGCACATGGCGAG
>PWGH01000097.1 GCA_003555285.1 Thioalkalivibrio sp. | reverse complement strand
TGGAGTGTGGCCTGGATGCGCGCAACCCATTCCGCGCCGAAGGTGTAACCGAAGAGTTTCATGGCGCCGCACTCTAGCGCCAGTTGCGGGCTGTGTCCAGTACGTCACATAGTCAGGCCTGTAGGGTGGGCCAAGCGCAGCGGGCCCACAGGGATGCCACCAAGGCCAAGGCCAAGGCCAAGGCCAAGGCCAAGGCCAAGGCCAAGGTCAAGGGTGTGGGAGTGGAAGTCGTCAATGTGAGCGGCCTGGTGCGGGCGGCGCACCTGGCCCAGATACCTGTCGCGACCTTCGCCGCGCACCTGTCGCGAATCGGCGTGCCCGTGGTGCGCCTGGATGAAACCGAGACCCGGCAGGATATGGACACGCTGGAAGAATGGCTGGCCTCGTCCTGAGCGATGCCGGTACAGCCGCCATCATCTCTGACCCCGGTTTTTGGCCTGTACGGTTTTAAAGCCTCTCTGACCCCGGTTTTATCATCAGCCGCCAAGGAATTTCGGGGTGCGTTGCGCGCACCTCGTCCGGGATGCGAGTCGCGGCCTCGCCAATCAGTTCGAGGTTGCGCAACGTGGCATCGTAGGTCCGGCTGTCGGAGGTGAAGTTGTCCTGGTTCAAATCGGCGGTGTAGGCAAGCACCTTGCCGGCGAAGCCGATCATGTCCTCGAGGTAGAAGTGCCATTCTCGCTGAGGCGAAGAGTCAGACATGCACGGCCTCGCGTTCGATGTATGGACGCAGCTCCGGGCGGAGCGCCTTGTCCGTGACCAGGTCGACCGGGCGTCCCAGCAAGTCCTCGAGGTAGAACTGCAGGCCGAAGTAGCGGGCGGAAGTCGCCGGCCCTTCAAAACGCACGAGGATGTCGATGTCGCTCTCCTCTCCGGCCCGATCACGGGCCATGGAGCCGAACAGCGCCAAGCCCTGAACGCCGAACTCGGCAATCAGCGTCGGCTTGTGCTGCTGAAGCAGTGTCAGCGTCTGGGCTCTGTCCATCGGTTTCAAGGGATTCTCCGTGCAGCCGCATCAGGTCGGGGAGAACACCGGATGACCACTTTGCCGCACTGCGCACGGCTGAGGCGACCTTGATCCGATGCCGTCGGCGCATTTCATCTCTCGCAGCACACGCCTCGTGAACCTAGGTTAGTGGATTCGGGGAAAGGGGGGGAAGATTTATTCTTCCGTGCCCACTCCACGAAAAATAGGATCCAAACGACGTCGCCCCCGTAGGGTGGGCCAAGCGCAGCGGGCCCACCAGGGGTCGGCACAGGGCCGAGGTCAAGGGTGGTGGGTGCGCTGCGCTTCACCCACCCTACGCAGTACGCCGGGACCGGTTTTCTTTACACTGGGTGCACAACCATGCGGACCGAAGCCGAGGATTCTGCCATGCGCCTCTCCGCCCGAGACCAGCAAGCGATTCATGCCATCGTCGAACAGGAATTCGGTGCGAAGGCGACCGTGCGCCTGTTCGGTTCGCGATTGCACGACGAACTGCGCGGCGGCGACGTCGATCTTCTGGTCGAATTGCCGGACCCGGTGGCCGATCCAGCCGTTGTCGCCGCCGAACTGGCGGTGAAGATCACCCGCGCACTGGACGGGCGCCAGGTCGACGTGATTCTTCGCGCCCCGAATCTGCGGCACCTGCCCATCCACGACATCGCCGCCCGGGATGGCGTGGTCCTATGACGCAGACCCCCAGTTCTACGGAGCGATTCCGCTTTCTGGCCCGCGTGGTGCGCAAGGAATGCGAGCATCTTGCCGGAACCGACCAGCGGCTGTTCGCCACGGCATTTACCGAAGACATTGTCGCAGCCCTGGACGAGAACCCGCTACTGGCGGAGCGGGTCGAGGCCTTTGTGGGCCGGTTCAGTCGCCTCCAGGATTCACTGGGCGACAAACTTCTGCCCCTGTTGCTGCACGCACTGGGCGAACGGACGGGAGCGGCCATCGACAACCTGGATCGGGCCGAGCGCTTGAGATGGATCGAATCCGCGGACCGCTGGCTCGCCATGCGCAAGCTTAGAAATCAAATGGTGCACGAATACATCGAGGACCCTGCCGTGCTCGCCAATGCCCTGCGCGCCGGGCACGAGTTTGTACCCAGCCTGATCGCCACCGCTGAAAACATGCTGCGCGAAGTGGAGGCCCGGGGATGGCTGTGACCCTCTCGAAATGGGCACCGACATAGCCACTGTCCAACATCGCGTAGGGTGGGCCAAGCGCAGCGGGCCCACCAGGGGCGGGCACAGGGCCAAGGTCAAGGGTGGTGGGTGCGCTGCGCTTCACCCACCCTACGGAACTGGCCGGGGCCCGCCGGTCGGTCTACCCCAGCGCTGGTGGACAGGGAACATACGGCCTGCTGTAATAACGTTGTTGTTACCACCGAGACGGAGAAATGATCATGCGTACCACACTGCGGAAGATCGGGAACTCGCGCGGCGTCCTCATCCCGGCCGCACTTCTGGCGCAGTGTGCCATCACCGACGAGATCGAGCTGCGCCTCGAGGGCGGGCGCATCGTCATCGAGCCGGTGAAGCCTTCCCGGGAGGGGTGGTTCGACGGCTATCGCCCGGAGAAGGACGGGGACGCCTGGCCGGAAACGGAACTGGATAGCGACAACGACGAGTGGCAGTGGTGAGCGCTCGCCCCGCGATCCGGCGGGGCGAGGTCTACTGGGTCAACCTCGATCCCATCATCGGCACCGAGATCCGAAAGACACGCCCCGCATTGGTCATATCCCCGGACGACATGAACGCCGCCCTGCCTCGGGTGATCGTCGCGCCCATCACCAGCAAGGGCCAGCCGCTGGGCTGCAGGCCCGAGGTCAACTTCCAGGGCAAGCCGGCGCGCATCCTGCTGGACCAGGTCCGCTGCATCGACAAGAAACGCCTCGCAGGCCGGATGGGCGAGATCGACGTCGAGCGCTGGCACGATGTCTTGATGCAGATGCTGGCGTGAGAACCGTTCGCCCAACCCGTCATTAGAAAGGACTCAAGCCGGAGGAGGATGAGGTGTGGGCGGACTTGCACCCAGGCAAGTAGCGGATCTGCCATTCCCGTTCTCCGATCTGAGCCGCAACACGTTTCGCCCAGCACTCCTGTTGGCCGAGGTCGGGTGCGGACCGCCTTGCGTAGCCCAGCGGCCTCCCGGCGAATACAGGCGCCTGGTACGCCTGAACATCGAC
>PWGH01000032.1 GCA_003555285.1 Thioalkalivibrio sp. | reverse complement strand
CGCCGAGCGGGTCCCCGAGGCCACGGCGGCGATACCGCGGGTCCGCGCCTATATCCTCGAGCGGCTGCGCGGCTATCTGCTCGATCAGGGCATCGCGCCGGAGGTTTTCGAGGCCGTGGCGGCGGTCGATCCGGACCGGCCACTGGACTTCGTGCAGCGGGTCCGGGCGGTGCAGCAGTTTCGGCAACGTCCGGAAGCGGAAGCGCTGGCCGGGGCCAACAAGCGGATCCAGAACCTGCTGCGCCGGGCGGACACCGAACGGGGTGCCGCAGTCGTGCCGGAACGGCTCGAGGTGCCGGCCGAACAATTCCTGTTCGAAGCGCTCGCGTCGATCGAGCCGCGGGTCGACGCCGCGGTGCAGCGGGGCGATTACGTCGGTGCGCTGGAGGATCTTGCCGGCCTGCGTGCGCCGGTGGATGCCTTCTTCACCGATGTGATGGTGATGGTCGACGATGCAGCCTTGCGCAGCAACCGGCTGGCCCTGCTCGAGCGTCTGGCGGCGCGCTTCGATGCGGTCGCCGACATCTCGCGCCTGGCCACGGGATAACCGGGTCGTGCTGGCACTGCGACTGCGGGCCCTGGCCTTCTGGGCCGGCTTCGCCAGTACCACCATCGCGTTCGGTCTGCTGGTACCGCTGCTGCTGTGGCCCTTCGGGTTCCAACGGCGCTATCGGGTGCTGTCCCAGTGGGTCCGCTTCAATCTCTGGTGGCTGGAACTCACCTGCAACCTGCGCTATCGGGTCCAGGGGCAGGAGCATCTGAACCAACCCGGAGCGGCGATCGTGATGGCCAAGCACCAATCCGCCTGGGAGACGCTGGCGCTGCAGCGGATGCTGCCACCGCTGGTCTGGGTGTTGAAGCAGGAACTGATGCGCATTCCCTTCTTCGGCTGGACGCTCGCGATGCTGGAGCCGGTGCCGGTGGACCGCAAGGCCGGCAAGCGCGCACTGCGCCAGGTCGTCGAGGCGGGCACGGAACGGCTGGGGCGCGGCCTGTGGATCGTGGTGTTTCCCGAGGGCACGCGGGTGCCGCCGCGCGAACGCGGCCGGTATCACATCGGCGGTGCGGTCTTGGCCGCCCGTTCCGGCCATCCGGTGATCCCGATCGCCCACAACAGCGGCAGCTTCTGGCCGCGCCACAGCCTGATCAAGCATCCCGGCGTCATCGACGTGGTCGTGGGTCCGCCCATCCCCACCCAGGGCCGCCGTCCGGAGGCCATCCTGGCCGATGTCGAGCACTGGATCGAGGGCGAGATGGCCCGGCTGGAAGAACCCCTGCCGGCTGCGGGCACCGGTACGGCTCGGTAACCGACCCCTGCCGAACACGTGCAGCGCCGGGGACTTGAAGGCCGACCGGGTCGAGAGCACAGTGCGATCGAGCCCCTGGCCACCGTCGATGCGGCGGCCCGTGTGGCGCTGCGGAACGTGCTGCACCACCCGCCCTTGCAGGCCCTGGAGGCGGGTTGGCGCGGCGTCGACCTGCTGATTTCCGAACTGGAGCTGGGCGAAGAACTGGAATTGCACCTGCTGGATGTCAGCCGTGGCGAGCTGGAACACGGCGGGCCTGCGCTGGCGCAACGCTTTGCCGCGCTGGCGGAGTCCGCCCGCGATGAAGGCGCCCGCTGGATCATGGCCGGGCTGTTGATGCAGGCGGAGGATACGGTCGACGACCTGGCCCTACTGGAGCGCCTGGGCCAGGCCGCAAGCCAGCTGGAGGCGCCGATCGTGGCCGGTGCCAGCCTGGACTTGGCGGGCCTGTCGGCGGCACCGGGCGAATGGCAGCCTCTGCCGGCCGAATCCCAGGCGCGGTGGCAGCGGTTGCGACACAGCCCCGCCGCGGATTGGCTTGGGCTGGCCGCACCGCGCCTGCTGCTTCGGCTGCCCTACGGACCCCGACGCGACGCCATCGACAGCTTCGACTTCGACGAACTCGCGGGCGCCGCACCGCACGCCGACGAACTGCTATGGGTGGACGCAAGCCTCGCTTGCCTGCTCTACCAGGGACGCATCCAGACCGGCAGCGAGGCCGATTCGGCGCGGGATCTCGCCGACCTGCCGGCGCTCGTCCACGACCTGGACGGCGAGCGGGTGCTGCACCCGGCGGCCGAGCGCCTGCTCGGCGACCGTGCGGCAGAACAAACCCTGGCCCATGGGGTGATGCCGATCCAAGGCTCGCGCCACCGCAACGCAGTGCGCCTGCTGGCCTGGCAACCGGTAGCCGCCGGGTAAGCCCGCCCGTTCGTGCGGCTTGTTGGTCAGGCCGTTGCGCTTGGCCCACCCTTGGGTCGGCGGGGCTACGGGGCGACTGGGTCGCCGAGCAGTTCCTGGATCGCCCAGCCGGCAGCCATCAGGCCGAACAACGCGGGGAGGTAGGAGATGGTGCCGTTCACCGAGCGGGCCCGGCCGGTTTGTCCGTCCCCGAGTGGGCGGTGTTCGGTGCCCTTGCGCGGAGTCTCCAGGGACAGGACGACCGGGTAGTCGAGGTGCCCGCCGAGGCGGCGCAACTGCTTGCGCATCGCGCGGGCGAGCGGACACAGCTGCGTCTCGGCGAGCGGACTCACCCGGACCAGGGTCGGGTCCATACGGCCCCCGGCCCCCATACTGGAGATCACCCGTTGCCCACGGCCCTGACAACAGGCCACCAGCGCTGCCTTGCAGGCGATCGAATCGATGCAATCGATCACGTAATCGGCCTGCACAGGCACCTGGGCGGCGATCGAATCCGGGTGCAGGAACTCGATCGCATGATCGACTTCGATCTCGGGATCGATGTCGGCGATGCGCCGCGCCATCACCTCGGCCTTCGGCTGGTCCAGCGTCGAGCGCAGCGCCACGAGTTGCCGATTCAGGTTGGAGGGCCCCACCACATCGTGGTCGAGTAATGTGATCCGGCCGACGCCGGCCCGGGCAACGGCCTCGGCAGCGTACCCGCCGACGCCACCGACGCCGGCGATGCAGATGTGGCGCCGGCGCAGCGCCGCCAGGGCCTCGGGACCCACCAGCAGTTCGGTACGCTCGCGGTAGGGATCGAAGATGCGGGTCACGGACGTCGCGATCCAACCGCCGCTACGCGGCTCGACCCCAAAACCCAGGCTGTTCCCCGATCCAACCCCGAAATCGGCGCACGACTCGGTTGCAGGATAGGCCGCTTCATCGGCCCCGGAATGGACAGCAACATCGCTGACGGCATCGCTCGCGACCATCGACCCGATGCCGACGGGTACAACCTCATGCCGGCACCAGTGGGGCTGGAGGCAGGTTCAGAATGCGCAGGGCATTGGCGCTGGTCAGCGCGGCCAGCGCGGCCGCGTCCGTACCGCGCAGTTCGGCGATGCACTGGGCGATTTCCGGTAGATGGGCCGGCTCATTGCGCTCACCGCGGTGGTTCACCGAGGGCTGGTCCGGGGCGTCGGTCTCCAGCACCAGCGCAGCCTCCGGCAGGTCGCTCACCAGGCGCCGGAGCCGCTTGGCGCGCGGATAGGTCACCGGACCGCCGAAACCCAGGCAGAAACCCTGTTCCAGGGCCTGATCGGCCTGCTGCCGGCTGCCCGAAAAACTGTGAAGGATGCCGGTGATCCCGGGACGTGCACGCAGCGCCTTCAGCACCGAATCCACTGCGCGTCGGGCATGGATGATCACCGGCAGGCCGTGGTTCACCGCCAAATCCAGCTGCGCGTTGAACAGCTGCCATTGCCGCTCCCAGGCCGCACCGCTGGCGATCGCCTCGACGAAGGCATCGAGGCCGATCTCGCCGACCGCCACCGTGGGATGCCCGTCGAGCCAGTCGTCCAGCGCCTCGATATCGGCATCGTTGTGCCTGTCGAGGAACATCGGGTGCAGCCCGTAGGCCGGCAACAGGTCGTGCTCCGCCGCGGTCAATTCGGCCAGGCCCGGCCAGTGGGCGCGGGTGATCGCCGGCAGGATCTGCAGCTCGACCCCGGCCGCGCGCGCGCGCGCCAGCACGGCCGGTCGGTCCTCTGCGAAAGCTTCGACGTCCAGGTGCACGTGGGTGTCGACCAGGCGCAACGCCGGCGACGGCCGTCCAGGTGCGATCGATGGGATCTTCATCGCCTCAGTCTACCGTGCTCCCTCAGGGACAGGGATAGGTATAACGGCCATGAATCTCCTCGACGGCTTCACAGAGCGAATCCTCCAGCACCACGTCGAGGCTCGCGATGTTCTCGGCCAGCTGGTCTCGGCTGGTCGCGCCGATCAGATTGCTGGCGACGAAGGGCTGGCCGTTGACGAAGGCCAGCGCCAGCTGCGTGAGCGTCAAGCCGTAGGCATGGGCCAGCGCCGCATATTCCTCGGTGGCGGCGATGCCCTGGGGTCCGCTGTAGCGCGAGAAGCGCTCGAAACGCGTCAGGCGCCCGCCGGCCGGGCAGGCACCGTCCAGGTATTTGCCGGTCAACATGCCAAAGGCCAGCGGCGAATAGGCGAGCAGATCGACCCGCTCGCGCAGCGCCATCTCGGCCAGGCCCAGCTCGAAGCTGCGATTGAGCAGGTTGTAGGGATTCTGGATGCTGGCCACCCGGGGCGCATCGCTCGCATCCGCCGCGCGCAGCCATTCCATCAGGCCCCAGGGCGTTTCGTTCGAGATCCCGATCGCGCGCACCCGGCCATCGCGAACGAAGCCGTCCAGGACCGCCGCGGTCTCGGCGATCGCGGTGGTCGCGACCTCCGGCTCGGGCTCATGCCGATAGCCCAGCGCACCGAAGAAATTGGTGCTGCGTGCCGGCCAGTGCACCTGGTAGAGATCGATGTAATCGGTCTGCAGGCGCTCCAGACTCGCGTTCAGCGCCGCCTCCATCGGGACCCGGGTCAGCGCGTCGGCGCCCCGCAACCAAGGCATGGATTCCGCCGGGCCGGCGACTTTCGTCGCCAGCACGATTTGATCGCGGGCCCCGCGCGCCTTAAGCCAGCGCCCGATGTAGGTTTCGGTCCGGCCCTGGGTCTCCGCCCGCGGCGGGACCGGATACAGCTCGGCGGCATCGATGAAGTTGATCCCGGACTCCCGGGCCTGATCCAGCTGGGCGAAGGCCTCGGCCTCGGTATTCTGCTCGCCCCAGGTCATGGTGCCGAGCCCGATCAGGCTGACCTCGATGCCGGTGCGGCCAAGTGGGCGATACTTCATAGGACTCCCCGTACTGTCTTCAGGAAAAGAGGGTCAAAACCCCAGTATAGCCGTACAGCCGATTGGCAAAGA
The DNA here is from genome assembly GCA_003555285.1 of Thioalkalivibrio sp. The sequence continues at coordinate 8,881 of PWGH01000032.1, read as the reverse complement.
TCTCGCCGTTGGCGAAGAAACCGACCAGCGGGATATCGCCCAGGGCATCCTGCACCAGCGCCAACTCGGCGCCTTCGTTCCCGAATTGATGCCGGCCACGGCCGACACAGCTGACGTACAGGCCGCCGCGAATCGCGGCACCGCTGCACTGCGCCCGGATCTCGCCCAGCATGCGTTCGAGATCCTCCTGCGCCGCCTGACCGTCACGGCGCACGAAGAGGATGGTCTGGCCCTGCGTCAGCGTCTCCCCCACCGCCAGCAGATCCCGATCCAGGTCGATGCCGATGATGTTGCGCACCCGGTAATCGCCGGTATCCGAGCCGCTGATCGGCAAACCGATGTGGATATAACCGAGGGCGCGGCGCAGATCCCGCGCGAGCACCTCGCCGATCGCGTCGCGGAACACCGGCAGCGCGGGCCGCTCATCGAGCTTCACGATGATGTTGCGCCAGGTTTCGCTCAGATGGTGCTGGCCGGGCAGCGGGGAACACCCCTGGGTGTGGCGCGCGGCCAAGGGCACCGACTCGCGCAGCGCAAGCCCCGACACGCCGCCGACCACCACGCCTTCCGCGAACTGGACCACCTCGCCCTGCCCGGAACTCACGCCGCCGGTGCTGAACCACGCCGTTTCCCGATCGATCCGGGTCAGCAGGTCTTCGAGATCCGCAAAACCGGGATCCGCATGCAGGATCAAGCGGCCCGGCTGCTCCAGGGTCAGAAAGCCTTCCAATTGCTGCTGCAAGGCCTCGAACGAGGTCACCGGGCCGCGGATCACGCGGAAGTCCTCGGCGCCGAGCTGCCCCACCATGGCCACGGCCGCCGGCGTCTCGTAGAGCTCCTCCCGGCCACCGATCAAGGCCAGCCCGACACCACCGCTCCAGTGCCGGATCCCGGTCTGCGCCTGCAACTGCGCGAGCACCTCGGCCGCGTGCCGCGCCATGGAATCGGACAGGTACAGCAGCCCGAAGTGGGCCACCGCCGCTGTAGGGTCCGCCGCGGTCTCCGGTGCCGCGACAAGGCCCAATTCGGCCGCCAGCGCCTGTGCCAGCACCCGGGGCTCGGTCCCCCGCGCCGAGGCAAAACGAAAGGGGTTCACGTTGGGGTTCGGGTCCGCGTTCGAATGCGTCATCCGGTAAGGTGCTCCAGCAGGCTCAGGGCCTCGTTGTCGTTCACGGACATGCCTTTGACAACCTCGATACAAGGAGCTTCGTTGCCGAAGCACAGTCGGGCATGATGCCGAGCCTCCAGTTCCTCCTGGAACCACGCGATCTCGGAGGGGTGCACGACGCGATCCCCTCGCTGCAGGTGTCGGACCAGAACATCCGCCGCGCGCACCTGCAGTAACAGCGGCTGCGGCAGTTCCAGCGGCAGCACATGGGTCTGCACCAGCCATTCGACGGGCGTGGGCCGCGCCGCAGGCAGGCCCCGGGCGTCGACCCGCAGATGGCCACCGCCGCCGGGCTGCTTCAGAAGCTCCTCCAGCCACTGCGGCGGGAACCCCCGATGCACGATCAGGCTTCGGCCGGTAAACCGGCGACGAAACCGTGGCAAGAACCGGTCTAAACGGTTGAACGGAAGACCGAACACGAAGCCTCCTCGGACGTTCTCTGCCCAGGGAGCATAACCAAGCGGGGGATCAGAGTGAAAAAGCCCCGCGAGTACGGGGCTTGAAAGCGTTTAGCCGCGACGGGCAAGCATGTCGTGGATGATCGGGGCGAGGATGATCTCCATCGCCAGCCCCATCTTCCCGCCGGGCACGACCAGGGTATTGCGCCGCGACATGAAGGAGTCGTGCAGCATGCTCAGCAGGTAGGAAAAGTCGACATCGAATTTCTTCGGGTCGCGAAAGCGAATCACCACCATGCTCTCGTCCGCAGTCGGGATGTCGCGGGCGATGAAGGGGTTGGAGGTGTCCACCGTGGGGACGCGCTGGAAGTTGATGTCGGTGCGCGAGAACTGCGGCGTCAGGTAGTGCACGTAATCGGGCATGCGGCGGAGAATGGTATGAACGGTCGCCTCGGCACTGTAGCCGCGCTCGTCGTGGTCGCGGAAGATCTTCTGGATCCACTCCAGGTTGACGATGGGCACCACACCGATGCCCAGGTCCACGTGGCGCGAGATGTCGACGTCGCCATCGGCCGCCAGGCCGTGCAGGCCTTCATAGAACATCAGATCGGTGCCGGGGGCAATGTCCTCCCAGGGGGTGAACTCGCCCGCACTCAGGCTCGTGGCCAGCCGTTCGTTGTGGGTCGCCGCCTCGTCATCCGAATGCAGGTAGTAGCGCTTCTGCCCCTGGCCGGTTTCGCCGTAGGTCTGAAACAACTCCTCGATGCGATCAAAGAGGTTCGCGTCGGGTCCGAAATGGGAAAAATACGGGTTGCCGTCGCCCTCGGCGGCCGCCATCGCCGCCTTCATCGACTTGCGGTCATAGCGATGAAAGCTGTCGCCCTCGATCACCACCGGGTTGATGTTCTCGCGCAGGAAGATGTACTCGAAGGCACGCTTCACCGTGGATGTGCCGGCGCCGGACGAGCCGGTGACGGCGATGACAGGGTGTTTCTGTGACATGGGGCTTCTCCTCGAAGGGTGGGACTAGAATAGGATATTCAGCATGATCAGGGCGACGACCATGAAGACGATGGTCATGATGCTACCCGCCTTCAGGTAGTCCTTCACTCGGTAACCGCCCGGCCCCATGATCAGGGCATTGACCTGATGCGTTGGAATCAGGAAGGAATTCGATGTGGCGATCGCCACGGTCAGCGCGAAGACCCGGGGATCCGCGTCCATGCCGGCCAGCTGCGCGGCCATCGCGAAGTTGATCGACAGGGGCACCAGCAGCACCGTGGCCCCGACATTCGACATGACCAGGGTAAAGAACGTGGCCAGCCCGAAAATCGTCGCCTGCAGCACCCAGGGCGGCACCTCGCCGAGAATCGCCAAGGTGTTCTGCGCGATCCAGGCCGCGGTTCCGGTGTTTTCCACCGCCGCCCCCAGCGGGATCAGGCTCGCAAGCAGGAACACCGTCTTCCAGCTGACTGCCCGGTAGGCATCGTCGATGTCGATCACCCGGGTCAGGATCATCCCCAGGGCGCCGGTCAGCAGGGCCACCGACAGCGGCAAGTCGGTGAACAGAATCATGCTCAGGGCCAGCGCCAGGAAGAACAGCGCATGCGGCACCTTGCTCGGACGCAGTTCCTCGCGCGGATAATCGTTGGTCACGACCACGAAATCGCGATTACCCTCCAGGCGGGCCAGCGCCTCCCAGCCACAATGCACGACCAGGGTGTCCGCCGCGCGCAGGGGCACATCGCGCAGGGTCCCCTCGATCGCCTCCTCGCCCCGCTGCAGACGCAGCATGGACAGGCCATAGGTCCGGCGCATCGCGATGTCCGTGACGGTATGGCCGATCAGGCTGGAGTCGGGGGGGATCACCAGCTCGGCAATGCCGGACTTGGATGGCGCCATTGCACTCGCGAAGACCCTCAGGTCGCGACGCGGCCGGATGCCGGCGATCTCGCCAAAGGCCCCCTGACGCGAGGGCGACCCGAGTACGGCCAGATCCATGTCGCCCTGGAGCGCATAGCCGCTGTAGGGGCCGATACGCAGATCGTGGTTGTGATGACTGCCGATCACGACGATGCCATGACGCTGCTCGACTTCGGCGATGGTCTGACCGATCAGCGGGCTGTCCTTGCCGACATGCACCTCGCGGATCGCATAGTCCATGCCGTAAACCCGTCGGAAGTAATCGACCGTGCTCTCCCGGCTGCTGCCCTCGGTCTTGCCCGAGGGCAGCACGAAGCGTCCGAGCAGCACGAAATACACAATCGCGCTCGCCAGCAGGGCCAGCCCGATCGGGGTCACATCGAACAGGCCGAAGGGCTCCATCCCGGACGGCAGCAGGTCGTTCAGCAGGATCAGCGGGCTGGACCCGACCATGGTGATCGTTCCCCCGACGATCGCGGCGAAGCCCATCGGCATCAGCAGCCGCGACAGGGGGATATTCAAACGGTTGGAGATCCGGCTCATCACCGGCAGGAACAGCGCGGCGGCCCCGACGTTCTGCATGAAGCTCGAGATCAACCCGACCGTGCCGGAAACGGTGGGAATGATGCGCGCCTCGGTGGTGCCGCCCACGCGCAGAATGAAATTGGCGACCCGATGCATCACTCCGGTGCGGTCCAGGCCGGCGCCGATGATCATCACCGCGATGATGGAAATCACCGCATTGGACGCGAAGCCGGCGAACAGCCGGTCGACCTCGGTGATGTCCCCCAATCCCGGAATCAGGCTCAGCAATCCAAGCAGCACCATCACCGAGATCGCGGCCACATCGACCCGCACCACCTCGGACACGAACAGAAAGATGGTCAGGCCCAGCAGGGCCAACACCACGATCATCTCCGTGGTCAGGGTGAGATTTTCCATGAAATTCCTTGGTGTTCCGGAAGGCCGGCGATCGCACTTAGGCCGCAGACAGTCCCTCAGACAGGACGGGCCAACCGCACCGGTAGCCGGTAATTATTTCATTACACCGGCTGCGAAGCAAAACCGGACCCTGCTGCGAAGCAACATCGAACCCGAACACGAAGCCAGGTCGAACCATTTTCGGCGACAATCCGTGCCCGGCACTCGGTCTTCCGGTGCCGATTTTCCTGCGCTCAGGTATTCTCGGCATGTACAGCACCGTGCACAGCAACAGGGAGCCCGGCAATGATGGAAGAACTATTGCCCATAGGCCGTTTTCAGACGATCGTATTGGCGACAGACGGATCGGAGTACAGCGTCGCGGCCGAGGACGCCGCACTCGAGATGGCCCGGCACTGCGATGCGCAGCTGCTGGTGACCCGTGTGGTGCTGAGCAACCCGGAGTACGAGGCGCTGGTCCCCGACCGCGTCGAGCAGGCCGCGCGGGAGGCGCAACAGCAGATCGACGCCCTGGCCGAACGGGCCCGCGCCGAAGGCGTGCGCGCGGAGACGATCCTGCGTCACGGCTCGGATCCTTATCATGAGTTCGTGCGGGTCGCCAATGAACGTCATGGCGACGTGATCGTGATCGGGCGGCGCACGCGTAACGATCTGGCGCGCCTGATGGTGGGCGATTCCACAGCCAAGGTCATTGGCCTGGCCTCGTGCTCGGTGCTGGTGGTGCCCCGGGGAACCCGAATGCCCGAGCACCGGCTCCTGGTGGCCACCGACGGTTCGCGCCTGGGCGATGCGGCCGCCTATTCGGCCATTCGCCTGGCCGCCCGCTGCAGCCTGCCGCTGACGGCGGTGGCCGTCTCGGCACCGGACAACGAACCGGATCAGCAGGCCGAATTGGCCGCGGTACTGGAACGGGTGCGCTCGGCGGCGACCGAGGCTGGGATCGAAAGCGAGTGCCTGCACGAACACGGCCGGCGCCCGTACGAGGTCATCACGGCCACAGCCCAGGACCGCAAGGCCGATCTGGTGGTGATGGGCAGTCACGGCCGCACCGGCCTCAGCCGCCTGCTGATGGGCAGTGTCTCCGAACGCGTGATCGGCGATGCCCGCTACCCCGTCCTCATCGTCAAAGCCTCCTGACAGAACCGCCCCTGTAGGAGGCGAGTCCCCTCGGCGACGCCCTTCCCAGCGCAAGACCGGGCAAGGACTATTCACCACGAAGACCGCGAAGATTTTTTGTTTAGAACCAGAGTGCCGCTGTGTTGGGTCGTCGAAAAGGCTCGTCCCCGGGGACAGGTTCTGGCCTCGCGGTGGGTCCCAGCGCATCGGCCGCCGGCCGCGCAACCCCCAAATGCCCTTCTTCGCGTCTTCGCGGTCTTCGTGGTGAAATGCCCTTCGCCCTTCGCCCTGCGCAGTGGGCGGTGGGCGGTGGGCGGTGGGCGGCCAATGGGGCCAGGGCCATCGCGACGCCAGAACAGCCACAAACGCCCCACCCGAAAGATTTTCTGATTCTTGCGAAAGCTCCGCAGGGAATCTCTGTGCGAGGAGAATCGACCGGCGGGGTCAGCGCAGGCGGTAGAGCAGGTCCCAGACCTGGTGGCCGAGGCGTTCGCCGCGGCGTTCGAACTTGGTCTCGGGACGATGCGCCGGGCGTTCCGGCGCGGGTAGCAGGCCGTCGGGACGGAAGCGGTCCGCGGCCGCGAGCACTACCTGCATGTGCTCGGCGTAGTCCGCCCAGTCCGTCGCCAGGTGCAGCCGGCCACCGGGACGCAGGCGCGAGGCGATCCGGTCCACGAAGGCCGGCTGGATCAGGCGGCGCTTGTGGTGGCGCTTCTTGTGCCAGGGATCGGGAAAGAAGACCTGGACCGTATCCAGGCTCGCCGGGGGAATGCTCCGTTCCAGGACCTCGACCGCATCGGTATCGAAGAGCCGGATATTGGTCAGGCCGCGGCGCTCGATCTCGCCGAGCAGGTGGCCCACCCCCGGGCGATGCACCTCGATGCCGATGAAGTCCCGTTCCGGATACTGCACCGCCTGCGTGGCCAGACTTTCACCATCCCCGAAACCGACCTCCAGCGTCACCGGGACGCGGCGCCCGAAGACCTCGGCGAGGTCGAGCAGACCCTGATCCGTGGCCAGACCCAGGCGCGGCCAGAGCGCCTCCAACGCCGCTTGCTGCCCGCGGGTCAGGCGCCCCTCGCGGCGCACGAAGCTGCGGATCCGCCGGCTGGGGTACGCCGCAGCTGGCTCCGTGCCCGTCGTCTCCGATGCATCCATCGACTCAGGTGAAGAAATAGCCGGTCTCCGGCGAGGAGGCGCTGGCATGGCCCTTGGCCGGCATGCGTCCGGCGCGGAAGGCGTCGCGTCCGGCCAGAATCGCGTACTTCATCGCCCGGGCCATGCGCACCGGGTCCCCGGCGGCGGCGATGGCGGTGTTCATCAGCACGCCGTCGCACCCCAGTTCCATCGCAATGGCGGCATCCGAGGCGGTGCCGACACCGGCATCCACCAGCACCGGCACGCCGGCGTTCGCGACGATCTCGCGGATGTTGTAGCGGTTCTGAATACCGAGCCCCGAGCCGATCGGTGCAGCCAGCGGCATCACCGCCTTGCAACCGATCTCTTCCAGATGCCGGGCCAGCAGCGGATCGTCGGTGGTGTACACCATCACATCGAAGCCGTCGGCCACCAGCGTCTTGGCCGCCGACACGGTGCCGAAGATATCCGGATACAGGGTCTTCGAATCCCCGAGCACCTCCAGCTTCACCAGGTTGTGGCCGTCCAGAAGTTCCCGTGCCAGCCGGCAGGTGCGCACCGCGTCTTCGGCCGTATAGCAACCGGCAGTGTTGGGCAGCAGGGTGTAGCGATCCGGCGGAATCACGTCCAGCAGGTTCGGCTCACCCGGGTTCTGCCCGATATTGGTGCGCCGGATCGCCACGGTGACGATCTGCGCACCGCTGGCCTCGATCGCCAGCCGGGTCTGTTCCAGGTCGGCATATTTTCCGGTGCCCACCAACAGGCGCGAGGTGAAGCTGCGCTCACCGATCTGGAATGCATCGGCTGCATCGTTGACATCAACAGGGCTCATGCGAATCCTTTGCGGTGTAGGGCGATAGGGGGGATAGCACAACGAACGGGCCACGCCGATTCAGCCGCCGCCGATGGCCTGCACGATCTCGACGCGATCGCCCGGCTCCAGTCGAAAGCTGCCGTGCTCACTGCGCGGCACCAATTCCTCGTTGACCTCGATGGCCAGACGCCGCCCTTCCAGTTCCAGCGCCGCCACCAGATCGCCGAGCGTCAGCGGTTCGACCGCTCCGGCAGGCTTCTCGAGCACATACGCCCGGCCATTCAACTGGATTTGCATGACTCATCCGGCTTGCAAGGTAAAAGGACATTATGGCTCATCTTTGGCCCGGATCGGGCGTACACGTGGCGTCCATCGGGAAACCGGTCGAGCGCATCCCGGGGCGAACCGCGCCGACGCATTGAGTACACGGCACCGAGGGCATACAATCGGCAACCGACGCGGGTGTAGCTCAATGGTAGAGCTTCTGCTTCCCAAGCAGATGACGAGGGTTCGATTCCCTTCACCCGCTCCAAGATTCCCGTTGTACCGGGCCTGCTGTAACGGCCACGCTGCAACCGCTTCCGCCATCGGGCCGAGGCGCAATTCTACCACCGGCTGGCCGGAGCCGCGATGGACCCTCATTCGCGCGGCCACGCGCCCCCGGACACGGTCAATCCCTTTGGGCTGAAGCCACACGACGCCGCTCCTGCGCCCATCCCCTGCCAGGAAGGCGGCCGGCCCGTGGGCTCGGCAGGCCCAGCAATACGAACTAGACTTTGTCTAATCCGCTGATATACTCCATAGATATGAAGGCATCTCCCGATAATCCCGATCGGCTGCCACGCGACCAGGCGCAGGCGCTGCTGGATCGCCATGACATCGCACCGACCGAGCAGCGCCTCGAGATCGCGCGCCTGCTCTTCGGGCGCCACCAGCATCTGAGCGCCGAACAGATCCTGGCCCGGCTCAGCCGACAGGCCAGCCGGGTGTCCAAGGCCACCGTGTACAACACCCTGAAGCTGTTCGCGGAAACCGGGCTGGTGCGCGAGGTCGTAATCGATCCGACCAAGCGCTTCTACGACTCCAACCCGCATCCGCACCACCACCTGTTCCACACCGATACCGGACAGCTCGAGGACGTGGCACCGGCCGAGGTCCAGCTGGGCAACCTGCCCGGCCTGCCTCCGGCGCTGGAAGTCCTCGGCGTCGATGTGGTCATCCGCGTCGCCCCACGCCGCCGATAACCGAGCCCACCGGCGGCCCTCCCCGCGCATGAACCGCATCGGGCCCAGTGGCACGCGAACGCGGAACGCACACGTAGAGATTGTTGTCGGGCGCCCTGCTCGGCTATGATGCGCCCCACGCCGACGTAGCTCAGCTGGT
>PWGH01000182.1 GCA_003555285.1 Thioalkalivibrio sp. | reverse complement strand
TGATCTGCGACAGCCCGGCAGGGATCGAGCGCGGGGCGATGATGGCCTCGTATTTTGCCGACGAGGCGATCGTGGTGACGAACCCCGAGGTGTCGAGCGTGCGCGACTCCGATCGCATGCTCGGGATCCTGGCCAGCAAGTCGCGCCGGGCCGAACGCGGCGAATCCGCGATGCCGGCCCGCCTGCTGATGACCCGCTACTCGCCGGAGCGGGTGCAGAAGGGCGAGATGTTGAGCATCGAGGATGTCCAGGACATCCTGTCGATCGATCTGCTGGGCGTGATTCCCGAATCCCAGGCGGTCCTGAATGCCTCGAACTCTGGTGTGCCCGTGGTGCTGGACGAGGCTTCGGATGCCGGTCAGGCCTACATGGACGCCGTCGCCCGCTTTCTGGGTGAAGAGCGCCCCCACCGCTTCACCACGTTCGAGAAGAAGAGCTTCTTCGGACGCCTGTTCGGAGGCTGATCATCATGGGCATCTTCGATTACTTCCGCTCGACGCCGCCCAAGTCCGCTTCGGTGGCCAAGGAGCGGTTGCAGATTATTGTGGCGCGGGAACGAGCGCACCGTTCCGGGCCGGATTACCTGCCGGCCCTGCACCGGGAACTGCTGGCGGTGATTCGCAAATACGTGCAGGTGGACGATCAGGCGGTCCAGATGAACCTCGAACGCGAAGGGGATTGCGAGGTTCTGGAGCTGAACATCACCCTTCCCGACAAGGACTGACGGGCCACAGGGCAGCGCCGATGGTTCGGCGTTGCCCTAGACACAAGGAAGTGCCGCCAGAATTGACCCCGGCAGGTGGTTGATCCGGAATCCAGCGGCAAATCGCATTTTCCGCCAAGCCGGCGCTGAGAAAGCCGGGATGACTTTATTCAGCGCTTCGTCATCGGCGCAGGAAGCGCATCCAGGCCCAGATGTTGACCAGGCTCATCAGGGACTGACCGACATAGGTGTAGGCGGCCGCCTTCAGGATCCGCTGGGCATGGGGATAGTCGGGCTCGTGCAGGTAGCCGCCTTCGCGCAGGATGGGCAAGGCGCGGCCGAAGCTCGCATCCAGTTCGGTGGGCAGGGTCACCAGATGAACGATGGCGGCGAGCCCCATCGACAGGAAACCGGCCAACAAGAAGATCAGCCCCGGCGCTGGGTGGCGGGTGATGATCGTGATCACCGGAATCGCCAGCATCAGATAGGCACCCAGGCGCTGTCCGTTGCCGGCCCAGCGCACGAGTTCGCCGCGCAGCTTCAGTGGCGCATAGCCCTCGGCATCCTGGATGGCATGCCCGACCTCGTGGGCCGCCACGGTGATCGCGGTCAGCGACCGGCTGTGGTAATTGGCCTCCGAAAGGCGCACAGCGCGCGCCTCGGGGTCGTAGTGGTCGCCTTGTTCGGTGACCTCGACCGCCACCTGGTGCATACCCCGCTGGTTCAGCAGATGCCGGGCCAGTTCCCCACCGGTGCCCTGGTAGCGGTCGGCCGGCTGGCTGTATTTCTCCAGCGTTCGGCGCACCCACCAGCCCGGGCCGTAGGTGGCCAGAATCAGCAGGGGGAGCAGCAGGATCAGCAATCGGAACATGATGTCCCAATCTAACGGATTCCCCTTCGGGTGTCCGTTTCCCACCTGCATTTCGGGTGATGGCGGTGCCGGGGCTGGGCGGATATCCAAACGTACCGGGATTCGAGCCGTGCCGGGATTCAGGCCATGCCCATGGATGCCGGTTAAGCGCGGTGCGTGGGCTAGTCCTCGTCGAAGTCGCCCTTGGGTTTGGGGTTGGCTCGCGAGCGGGGGTCCCGAGGAGCGGTTCCGACCTCGGAATCGCGATGGGCGCCGGTTTCGGGCAGGGCGGGGGGCGTCAGAATCTGCAGATGGCCCGGGGGTGCGGTGCCGTCCTTGTCCTGGCCGAAGTAGAGGGTCAGGTGCGGGAAGGGGATTTCGATGCCCGCCGCGTCGAAGTGACGCTTGACCAGCCGGTTGTACTCGCGCCCGACCGCCCAGTGGGCGCCCGGCAGGGTCTTGATTCGAACCCGGACCTGCACCGCGCTGTCGGCGAAGGCGGTGACGCCGTGGACCTCCAGATCCTCCAGGATTTTCGGCCCGTGCTCGGGGTGGTTGCGCAATTCGGCGAAGGCCTCGCGCAGGCACACGATGACCTCATCGGTATTCTCGCGGTAGGCGACGCCGTATTCGCCCACGTGATAGCTGAAGCCGCGGGTGTGGTTGGACACGCTGTCCACCGAAGAGAACGGGATCAGGTGATAGATCCCGGAGAGGTCGCGCAGGCCGATCGAGCGGATGGTCAGGCGTTCGGCGACGCCGGTGATGCCCGCCACCTGAACCACGTCGCCGGTGTTGATCGCGTTCTCGAGCTGGATGAACACCCCGGTGATGATGTCCTGCACCAGCTTCTGCGAGCCGAAGCCGATGGCGAGCCCGAGAACGCCGGCGCCGGCCAACAGCGGCCCGATGTTGATGCCCAGTTCCGCCAGCACCATCATCGTGACCATTACCGTCAGCGCGATTGCGACGGCGTTGCGCAGGATGGTCAGCAAGGTGCGGCGCCGGGCCGGCGTTTCGGCGAGACCGTTCTCCGGATTCAGCTGATGTTCGATCCAGGTGGCCACGCCCAGCCAGAGCAGGAGCGCAAGAACCAGAATCATGGCCACTGAAATCAGGGTGGTGACCAGCTGGATGCCGGGTTCGGAACGCAGCCAGCTGCCTAAGTTGAACAGGTTCCAGGCGTCGAGGATCAGCGCCAGCACCACGGCCAGGATCACCAGGCGCACGACCTTCAGTACCGTCGGGATGTAGGCGTTCAGGCGCTCCTCGAGCAAGGGGTACTTGCGTCGGGTCTCCGCCGGGATGTGGACCTGGCGCTTGATGATCTGCGTCAGCAGCGCCCCGACCAGCAAACCGATCAGGATCACGAACAGGGTCTGACCGGTCGCCAGCATCATGAAGGGCAGCGCATCCTCCGGGCGCACCAGACTGACCACGGTCAGCGCGGTGAGATAGAGGATGGCCAGCCAATGCCAGCTCTGTGCCAGCGCCGTCATCAGCAGGCGGATGACGGGCACGGTGCTGCGATCGCCCCAGGCGTTCAGACGGTCACGCACCCGAACGCGGTTTTGTAAAATGATGGCGAGCGCGTAGCTGAACGCGACCAGCAGCACCAGCAGCGTCATCGAACG
>PWGH01000248.1 GCA_003555285.1 Thioalkalivibrio sp. | reverse complement strand
GGGTCGTTGACCGTCCAGACATACAGCTTCCTGCCCTGCGCGTGGGTCCGGCGGATCAGGTCCAGAGAGACCTGCCCGGTGTTGACCGCCAGGAAATCGGCATCGAGGGCGGCAAGATCGCCAACCGCGGTGGCCGCCAGGATCCCGTGGGTCCAGTCGGGCCGCAGCGCCTGCATCTTGCGCACGCCCTCGATCTTGAGCGACATCACGGCGACATCGGCCGTCATCCCCGTCTGCTCGACGATGTCCACCACACGGGGTTCGAGCGCGACGTCGCGGCCGTAGTATTTCAGCTCGATCAGGACCTTGCCGCGGCCCTGGGTGGCGAGCAGGACCTCGCGCAGGGTCGGCGTGCGCTCGCTGGCATAGGCGGGGTCGAACCAGCTGCCGATGTCGATCTCGACCAGATCGGCCATCGTGGCGTCCCACACCTTCAGATCGACGCCGGCCATCTTCATGAAATCGCTGTCGTGGGCGACCACGACCTCGCCATCGGCGGTCTCCTGCACGTCGAGCTCGATCCAGTCGGCGCCTTCCACCAGCGCCTGCTCGAAGGCAGCCATGGTGTTCTCGGGCCGCGCCACGGACGCGCCGCGATGGGCGATGATCTCGACCTCGCGTTCGGCGCTGACGCGTTCGGCCAGGCTGCCACCCAGGTAGAGGCCTCCGCCCAGCGCGACCGCAACGCCGCCGAGCAGAAGCGAAATCGGAAGCACCCCGGCCGCCACAGGGCGTCGGGCGATGGCCCGAGTGCTCTCCGGCACATCCCCCGTCGCCTCGCGGTAGCGCCGGTCGAGCAGGAACGCGAGCGCCCCGTTGGCCAGGGCGGACACCACGGCGTTCGCAAGCCCCCAGAGCAGCAGCAGCGCGACCATCGAAAAGGCCAGTACGCGCAGGTTCGCCCCGAAAAGCTGTTGTGCCCCGCTGACCAGCAACGCGACGATACCGGCGACCAGCGCCACCAGCAGACTGCGCAGAAGGGCCCAAACCACGATCCGCCCAACGATCTGCATCCGTTGTCCCCGCAGCCGGCGCGCGCTTTCGGCGAAACTCCGTCGCGGCGGCACTTCTGCGAACAGGAACAGATGCAGGGCGATGGCCCAGCTCGACAACCGCACCACGAGGACGACGGCGAGGCCCGCCAGCAGCGCAGCGCCGATCGCTGCGGCCGCAAGGAAGGCCGGCGGCCGGTAGGTCAGGTAATGGTTGATGTCGTAGCGGCCGAGCGCCAGCCACGCGATCGCTGCGCCGACCAGAAGGAATGGCGCAGCGATCAGCAGAACGCGCAGGACGAGTTGCACCGCGAAGGCGAACAGCCCGGCGCAGCGCCCGAAAAAGAGCCCCAGCCCCGAAAGCAACGCCCGGGACACCCTGTGCTCTTGTCGGCGCAGGGTATCGGTCATCACGGCGACATCGAGGACGCTGCCGACGATCGACAGGCCGATCAGCGCCAGCGCCCCGGCGAACCCGACCGGCGTCAGCAGGAACCATGCGATGTCTTGATCGGTGACTGCGTGCTGTCCGGATGCCGCGAGGGCGGCGGCCAGCACAACACCCGATACCGGCACGATGACCGCCGCCGCCAGCAGGCGGACCGACAGGTGAATCAGAGTGAACGGTGCAAGCAACTGCAGCGAGGCGCGATAGCTCGCGAAGACATCCTGCAAGACTCTCACGGCGCTCCTCTCCCTGGATCCGTGGACGATACGTGCGCGCCCGGCCGGAGGTTCAGAGCCGGCGTCCGAGGTTCACGCCGGTGCGCACCGACACGGGGCCGAGGTCGACGCTCGGACCGGAGATGCCGATATTGGCGTAGATGCCACCGCCGGAGCAGCCGGTGAGCAGAAGACAGATCGACAGGGAGCCCGCAGCGAGGAGTGTGCGCCGCCAAGCGCTGGACTTGATGCGGCCAAGATGGCTCAGAACCGGGACGGGTCGCATGTGCTTTTTCTCCATGGCGTCTTGGGTTCAGCGGGCAGCCTTGTGCCCGGGATCGGGCTCCCAGCGCTGGACCAGGAAACCCGCACCGGTGGGATCGTTCAGGATGGCGACCTCGCCGCCGAGCGGGTTCGTCCGGGGCGGCAGCAGGACCGCGCCGCCGAGGCGCTCGGCGGCGGCGGCCGTGGCTGTCGGGTCCGAGACCTTCACGTAAGCCATCCAGGTGTCCGCAATGCGATCCACCGGTATCGCCGTCACGCCGACCCGCGGTGCACCGTCTGCGCTGAGGTAGCGGTAATTGCTGTCGGCGTCGCCAATGCGTTCAACCTCGTACTCCGGCACGAGAGACTGGTAGAAGGCCAGGGTCGCGTCCGGATCCGAGCTCCAGATCTCGTTCCACAGCCAGTCGCCAGGCCCGGCGCGGCGATCCGCCGGATCGCCGCCGCGGGGCTCGAGCAACGTCAGCACGGCGCCCTGCGGATCAGCGACCACGGCGACACGGCCCCGTTGCGGGATATCCAGCGGGGCCTGGTAGACGGTGCCGCCGGCAGTGCGTACCGCGGCCAGGGCCGCGGCCATGTCCGCAACGGAGAGCACGGGAATCCAGCGTGACACGTTGACATCGCCACCGATGCGGCGGGCGTCAACCAATCCGCCAATGATACGGCCGTCGTGCTCGATGACCGTATAGTTTTGTCCGCGGCCAAGACCCACGTCGCGGAAGGTCCAGCCGAACAGGCCGGCATAGAAGTGCTGTGCGGCCGGGGGATCCTCGCTGAGCAGGTCGTGCCAGACGACCTTGCCGGGCATGGGCTGCGTATCGGCGGCGGTATCAATGGGCGGAATGCGGGCCGGGTCGAGGCCGGCACAGCCGCCGACGACCATAAGTATGAGCGCGGCAAGAGCAAGACGGGCGCCGTTGAGCGGAAGTCTGATCACTGTTGGCTCCTGTGATGGACCGCTGGACGGGGAGGCGGCGCCGTGCCGCAGATGCCGACCCGGAACGACTATCCCACCTTTTTCTACCAGCTTCAGCAGCTGTTGTCATCGTCGCGTATAGCAAGGATAAGCCAGCTGACCTGTGCGACTCGCGAGGTCGGACCACGATAACCCCCTGTAGGAGGCGAGCCCTCTCGGCGACCCGGCGCCGGGGCGACCCAATCGGCCAGGGGCTGGCCTCCTACAGAGGAAGAACCCTGTAGGAGGCGAGCCCTCTCGGCGACCCGGCGCCGGGGCGACCCAATCGGCCAG